>NZ_JAIQWX010000231.1 GCF_020164475.1 Pseudomonas sp. REP124
ATTGACTGTTACACCGCATTCGCGAGCAAGCCCGCTCCCACATTTGGTTTGTGTCGCTCGCTTTTAAGCGGTACGCCAGGTGATCTCTTCTTCACCATCGGCACTGATGCGAATCCAGCGATCCGCCGCTTCTTCACTTTCTTCCTCGACCCACGTACCCGGCGCGCAACGTACTTCTACGTTCAGCGCAGCGAAGGCGGCGCGGGCGCAGGCGATGTCGTCTTCCCACGGAGTCTCGTCACTTTCCAGGTACAGGCTGTTCCATTTTCCTACAGCCTTGGGTAACCAGGTCACCGGCACGTTGCCGGCCTTGCACTTGAAGGTCTGGCCTTTCTGCACCCAGTCGCTGCACGGGCCCAGCGCGGCGCCGAGCCAGGCGGCGATTGCCTTGTGGTCGACGTCGGCGTCTTTCAGGTAAATCTCGATATCGGGCTGGCGCATGGATGTCCTCGTTGCGTTTCTGAAAAATCCATTCGCGGATTTAGCCGGCCTTGAACTGTCGTCCAGGGCCAAATTGTCGGGTTATTGAAGAACGAAATAATCGTAGCGCATCGAGACCGTGACCTCGAACGGCTCCGCCTGCTCGATCACCGCGGCCCGGCGCTCGGCACTGGCGCGCCAGCCGTGGGGCGTCATGGCCAGCAGGTTTGCCCGGTCCTGACCGCTGGTTAGCGTCAGTTTGAATTCCAGGGTTTCACTGTGGGCCAGCGCCATGCCTTCGGGCACCAGGGCCAGATGCTTGTCGTCGGTGTATTCGCGGACTTCGTCGTACAGCCGCTCGCGCAATTCCATCAGATGGCCGCTGGTCGGCCCGACTTTCATCAGTCCGCCGCCGGGGCTGAGCAGGCGCTTGGCTTCTTCCCAATCCAGCGGACTGAAGACGCTGGCCAGGAACTGGCAGCTGCCCGAGGCCAGCGGCACCCGGGCCATGCTGGCGATCAACCAGGTCAGATTCGGATTGCGTTTGCAGGCGCGTTTGACCGCTTCCCGGGAAATGTCCAGGGCGTAGCCATCGGCATCCGGCAGGGCCTCGGCGATTTGCGCGGTGTAGTAACCCTCGCCACAGCCGATGTCGACCCAGCGTGCCGGCGCGTAACCGGCCGCCAGCTCCGCCAGACGCCTGGCCACCGGCGCATAGTGGCCAGCATTGAGGAAGTCGCGGCGGGCTTCGACCATCGCCTGGTTATCCCCAGGGTCGCGGCTGTTCTTGTGCTGCACCGGCAACAGGTTCAGGTAACCCTGGCGCGCACGGTCGAACCGGTGCCCGGCGGGGCAGGCCACACCGTTGTCCACCGCATTGAGCGGCTCACTGCAGATCGGGCAAGCCAGCATCAGGCGAGCAACTTGACGAGGGTCTGGTAGTAGATCTCGGTCAGCACGTCGAGGTCGGCGGCCAGTACGCGCTCGTTGACCTGGTGGATGGTGGCGTTGACCGGGCCCAGCTCGACCACCTGGGTACCCATGGTGGCGATGAAGCGACCATCGGAGGTGCCGCCGCTGGTGGAGGCCTTGGTCTCGCGGCCGGTGATGGTCTTGATGCTCGACGACACCGCGTCGAGCAGCGCGCCCGGTTCGGTGAGGAACGGCAGGCCGGACAACGCCCAGTCGATGTGCCAGTCCAGGCCATGTTTATCGAGGATGTCGGCGACGCGCTTCTGCAGACCTTCGACGGTGGACTCGGTGGAGAAGCGGAAGTTGAACACCGCCACCAGGTCACCGGGAATCACATTGGTCGCGCCGGTGCCGGAATTGACGTTGGAGATTTGGAAGCTGGTCGGCGGGAAGAAATCGTTGCCGTGATCCCAATGCTCGGCGGCCAGTTCGGCCAGGGCCGGGGCGGCGAGGTGGATCGGGTTCTTGGCCAGGTGCGGGTAGGCCACGTGACCTTGCACACCGCGTACGGTCAGTTTGGCGCCGAGGGAACCGCGACGGCCGTTCTTGACCACGTCACCGACCAGCGAAGTGCTCGACGGCTCGCCGACGATGCACCAGTCCAGACGCTCCTTGCGCGCCGCCAGACGCTCGACCACCGCCTTGGTGCCGTGGTGTGCCGGGCCTTCTTCGTCGCTGGTGATCAGAAAGGCGACCTTGCCCTTGTGATCCGGGTAGTCGGCGACGAAACGCTCGGCCGCCACAGTCATGGACGCCAGGCTGCCTTTCATGTCCGCCGCGCCACGGCCGCAGAGCATACCGTGTTCATCGATGACTGCGTTGAACGGGTCGATCTGCCAGGCGGTCACGGGACCGGTCGGCACTACGTCGGTGTGGCCGGCGAAGCACAGCACCGGACCGTCGTGCTTGCCGTGTGTGGCCCAGAAGTTATCCACATCTTCGATACGCATCGGTTCCAGTGCAAAACCGGCATCGCCCAGGCGCTGCATCATCTGCTTCTGGCAATCGGCGTCGACCGGCGTCACGGATGGACGGCGGATCAGGTCGATGGCGAGTTGGAGGGTCGGCGAAAGGTCGGCGTGGGCCGTCATGGAAAAAACTCCGGAAGATCGTTGTAGGAGCGAGGCTCGCCCGCGAAGAACGATGATGAGGTGTATCTGTTACACCGAGTCGCTTCGTTCGCGGGCAAGCCTCGCTCCTACAGGGAATGTGGGGGGCAGGACCCCGCAAAATGGCGGTTATCTTAAAGCAAAACGGCGACCATAGGCCGCCGTTTAGTACATCGGTGAAGATTTACAGCGCAGGCGCCGTTTCCACTTCGGCCGCAGGTTTTGGCAGCGACGACAGGAACGCCATGATCAGCGCCGCCAGGTAGGGCAGCGACTGCACCAGCAGCATGGTCACCCAGAAACGCATGTCGTTGCTCGGCATGCCGTTGACCAGGAAGATCCCCAGCGCCGCGCCCCACAGCAGGAGCATGATGAACAGCTCTTCGCGCGCTTCCGAAATCGCCACCCAGAAGCCGTGGTTATCGGCGTTCTTCGGGGTGCGGAAAAACGGAATGCTGCTGGTGAAGAAACCGTACAGCACCGCCTTGGCGATGGTGTGCGACAACGCCAGGCCAGCCAGGGCCGCGCAGAACGCATCCTTGAGGTTCACGCCGACCGCGCGACGGTAAAGGAAGATGATCTTGCCGACCTTGAACACGAACAGCGCCAGTGGCGGGATCGCGAAAATCAGCAGCGGCGGATCGACCCGCTGCGGCACGATGATCATCGCCGCCGACCACAACAGCGCGCCGACGGTGAAGAAGATATTCATGCCGTCCGCCACCCACGGCAGCCAGCCCGCGAGGAAGTGGTAACGCTGGCCGCGGGTCAGCTCGGTGTCCTTGCCGCGCAGCAGGCTGCGGGTGTGACGTTTGATGATCTGGATCGCGCCATAGGCCCAGCGGAAACGCTGTTTCTTGAAGTCAATGAAGGTATCGGGCATCAGGCCCTTGCCGTAGCTGTCGTGGTAGTACGCCGCCGACAGGCCTTTCTCGAACACCCGCAGGCCCAGCTCGGCGTCTTCGCAGATGCACCAGTCGGCCCAACCCAGTTCCTCGAGCACCGAGCGACGGGTCATGGTCATGGTGCCGTGCTGGATGATCGCGTCACGGTCGTTGCGGGTGACCATGCCGATGTGGAAGAAACCTTTGTATTCGGCGTAGCACAGCTTTTTGAAGGTGCTTTCGTTCTGGTCGCGGTAGTCCTGCGGCGACTGCACCACGGCGATCTTCGGATCGGCGAAGTGCGGCACCATGTGCTTGAGCCAGTTGGGGTGCACGCAGTAATCGGAGTCGATCACCGCGATCACTTCGGCATCCTTGGCGGTGTGCGGAATCAGGTAGTTCAGCGCGCCGCCCTTGAAGCCGGCCAGTGGCGCGACGTGGAAGAACTTGAAGCGCTGGCCCAAGGTGGCGCAATAGTCACGCACCGGTTCCCAGACCGCCGGGTCCTTGGTGTTGTTGTCGATGATCAGGACTTCGAAGTCCGGATAGTCGAGGTTGGCCAGGGCATTGAGGGTCTGTTTGACCATCTCCGGCGGCTCGTTGTAGCACGGCACATGGATCGAGACTTTAGGGCGATAGGTCGAATCACCCACCACCGGCAGGAATTCCCGACGGCGCTTGTGAATCCACACCGCCTCGGCCAGTTCGTGGGCCTCGGTGAGCAACACGATGAATACCCCCAGCGCACCGAGCGCCAGGAGGAAACCGACCGTCAGGCTGAACCAGGTGCTGTATTGCAGGCTGTAGTCGTAACCGATCCACACCAGCACCGAACCACACAGGAACGCGATGAAGGTCAGGAAGGTACGGCCACGCTGGCGCAGGGCCGAGCCGTCGATCATCAGCAGCGTCAGCGACAGCAGCGCCAGCACCACGGAACCGACGGCCAGCACCCGCCATTGCGGAATCGCCACCACCGGGCCTTCGAAGTTGAATTTCTGCTGACGGGCGGCGTTGAACACGCCCCAATAGGCGCCCACCGAACCTTCGTCACTGGCCTTCCACGGCTGGTCGAAGGCTTCGATCACGAAGTAGTTGAAGCCTTGGCGGTTGAGCTTGTTGACCAGCGTACGCAGATAGATCGCCTGATCGGCGGGCGACGCATCGGCGCCACCGCGCATGCGGCCGTTGCTCGGCCAGCCCACTTCGGAAAGCAGCAACGGCTTTTTCGGGAACATCTTCTTCAGATCGCGAGCGCGATCGAGGACAAACTGCCCGGCCTTGTCCATCGGGATGAACTCCCAGTAGGGCAGGACGTGGGCGGCGATCAGGTCGACGTGCTTGGCCAGTTCCGGGTGTTCTTCCCAGACGTGCCACTGCTCGGACGTGGTCACCGGCACCTTCACGGCCGCGCGGACTCGATCGAGGATGACACTGAGGTCTTTGGCGGTGATTTCCTTGCGGAAGATCGCTTCGTTGCCGACCACCACACGAACCACGCTGCGCGAGGTATTGGCCAGTTCGATGGCGCGGGCGATTTCCCGCTCGTTGCGTTCCTGATCCGGGCTGATCCAGATCCCCAGGGTCACCCGCAGGCCGAATTCTTCCGCCAGTTTCGGGATGTCTTCCAGGGTGCCGTCGACCGAGTAGGTACGGATGTTGTCCGTCAGCTTGCTCATGATTTCCAGGTCGCGGCGCATCTGATCGTCAGTCGGATACTGCTCCTTCTGTGGGAATTGGCCTTGCTGGAACGGCGAATAGGAGAAGCCGGAGATCTGCTCGGGCCAATTGGGGGCGGTGACCGGGCGATTGATCAACGCCCAGAAGCCGGTAAACAAGGCCGCGATGGCGAGCACCACGACCAGGTTGAGTCCAAATTTACGGGATGACATAGCTATTTCAGGTTCCAAAGGCTGTGGAACGACGGAACGGGATCGGTGGACGGTTGCCCTGCAAAAGGGCGCGCATCCTACACCGGCAGTTCACTGAGCGTACATCCGACAGAGAAATGCCCGGCATTGGGCAATCCAAGTCGGTTTAAGTTCTTTCGTTAGAGCCTGTAGGACGAATCTTCGTTCGATGCACATGAAATCAAACTGGAAAGTCCTCCGTTCATAGCGCAAAGATGCTCTTGGACGCCGACGGCCCTATAATGCGCGCCGGTTTTTGAGGTGATGGTCATGAGTACAGAAGATCCGCGGTTTGCTGGCATCGCCCGTTTGTACGGGATCGAAGGGCTGGAACGCCTGCGTGCGGCCCACGTGGCCATCGTCGGCGTCGGCGGCGTCGGTTCCTGGGCGGCGGAAGCCATGGCCCGCAGCGGTGTGGGCGAGATATCCCTGTTCGACCTGGACGACGTCTGCGTCAGCAACGCCAATCGCCAGTTGCACGCGCTGGACAGCACCGTCGGCAAGCCCAAGGTCGAAGTCATGGCCGAGCGCCTGCGCGGGATCAATCCGGATTGCAAGGTGCACGCGGTGGCCGATTTCGTGACCCGCGACACCATGGCCGAGTACATCACGCCGGACATCGATTGCGTGATCGACTGCATCGACAGCGTCAACGCCAAGGCGGCGCTGATCGCCTGGTGCAAGCGGCGCAAGATCCAGATCATCACCACCGGTGGCGCGGGCGGGCAGATCGACCCGACGCTGATCCAGGTCTGCGACCTGAACCGCACCTTCAACGACCCGCTGGCCTCGAAAGTGCGCTCCACCTTGCGGCGCGACTACGGCTTCTCCCGCACCGTGACCCGCCATTACAGCGTGCCGTGCGTGTTCTCCACCGAACAGCTGCGCTACCCGAAACCGGACGGCAGCATCTGCTTGCAGAAGAGTTTTGTCGGGGATGGCGTGAAGCTGGACTGCGCCGGGGGATTTGGCGCGGTGATGATGGTGACGGCGACGTTCGGCATGGTCGCGGCGACCAAGGCTGTGGACAAGATCGTGGCGGGCGTGCGGCGTCCGGCGGATCGTATCAAACCCCAAGCCTGATACGGTTTCCCTTGTACGAGCGAGGCTTGCCCGCGAAGGCGT
>NZ_JAIQWX010000232.1 GCF_020164475.1 Pseudomonas sp. REP124
CGCTTCGCGACCCAACGGGGGCAAGCCCCCTCGCCACAAAAGCACCTAACCACAAAAGCCACTTTCATCGTCCTTGACGCAAATCAAGATACCCAAATGCCCCACCCCCTAGACTGGCCAGCACCGCCAGCCGATTCCGGGGGATGCCCGCATGCTGCTCGACACCATTCGTTGGGATACCGATCTGATCCGCCGTTATGACCTGGCGGGTCCGCGCTACACCTCTTATCCGACCGCCGTGCAATTCAACGCCCAAGTCGGCAGTTTCGACCTGTTCCATGCCCTGCGCGAAAGCCGCAAGGCCCTGCGCCCGCTGTCGCTGTACGTGCACGTGCCGTTCTGCGCGAACATTTGCTACTACTGCGCCTGCAACAAAGTCATCACCAAGGACCGTGGCCGCGCCCTGCCCTACCTGCAGCGCCTGGAGCAGGAAATCCAGCTCATCGCCTGTCACCTGGACCCACAGCAGAAGGTCGAGCAACTGCATTTCGGCGGCGGCACACCGACTTTCCTCAGCCATGACGAACTGCGTCAGCTGATGGCGCACCTGCGCGAGCACTTCAACCTGCTCGACGACGATTCCGGCGACTACGGCATCGAAATCGATCCCCGTGAAGCCGACTGGTCGACCATGGGCCTGTTGCGCGAACTGGGCTTCAACCGCGTCAGCATCGGTGTCCAGGATCTGGACCCGGCGGTGCAGCGCGCAGTCAACCGCCTGCAAACCCTGGAGCAGACCCGAGCGGTGATCGATGCCGCCCGCACCCTGCAATTCCGCTCGATCAACATCGACCTGATCTACGGCCTGCCGAAGCAGACCCCGGACAACTTTGCCCGTACCGTCGAAGAAGTCATCCACCTGCAGCCTGACCGAGCCTCGGTGTTCAACTACGCCCACTTGCCGGAACGCTTCATGCCGCAGCGGCGCATCAATGGCAATGACCTGCCGACGCCTGCGCAGAAACTGGAGATGCTGCAGCGCACCATCGACCAGCTGACCGCTGCCGGTTACCGCTACATCGGCATGGACCACTTCGCCCTGCCTGACGACGAACTGGCGATTGCCCAGGAAGAATCGACCCTGCAACGCAACTTCCAGGGCTACACCACCCACGGCCATTGCGATCTTATCGGACTTGGGGTGTCGGCGATCAGTCAGATCGGCGATCTGTACTGCCAGAACAGCAGCGACCTGACCCAGTACCAGAACAGCCTTGCTTCAGCGCAACTGGCCACAAGCCGCGGCCTGCTGTGCGATGCCGACGACCGCCTGCGGCGCGCGGTGATTCAACAGCTGATCTGCCATTTCCACCTGGAATTCGCCGAGATCGAACAGACCTTCAACATCGATTTCCAGGGCTATTTCGGCGAACTTTGGCCGCAATTGCAGCAAATGGCCAAGGACGGGCTGATCGAACTGGATCGCCAAAGCATCAACGTGTTGCCCGCCGGGCGTTTGTTGGTTCGTTCGGTGTGCATGGTGTTTGATGCCTATTTGCAGCAACACAGCCAGCAACGTTTTTCCCGAGTGATCTGACGGCCTGCGTCAAATCCGCCACGCGCTGGCCCTAATGTCCTGCGCTGAGTTACCCTTACAGCCTATGTGTGTTTTCCCACAAGGATTGAAGAAATGTCCGAGCCAGTAAAACTGCGCACTCATAATCAGGCTCACTGCAAGGACTGCAGCCTGGCCCCGTTGTGCCTGCCACTGTCGCTGAATCTGGAAGACATGGACGCACTGGACGAAATCGTCAAACGCGGCCGCCCGTTGAAGAAAGGCGAGTTTCTGTTCCGCCAGGGTGACACCTTCGATTCCGTTTACGCCGTGCGTTCCGGCGCGTTGAAAACCTTCAACCTGAGCGATGCCGGCGAAGAACAACTCACCGGTTTCCACCTGCCGAGCGAGCTGGTGGGCTTGTCGGGCATGGACACCGAAAAGCATCCGGTGTCGGCACAGGCCCTGGAAACCACCTCGGTGTGTGAAATCCCCTTCGAACGTCTCGACGAACTGGCCCTGCAACTGCCGCAACTGCGCCGTCAGTTGATGCGCGTGATGAGCCGAGAGATTCGCGACGATCAACAGATGATGTTGCTGCTTTCGAAGAAAACCGCCGACGAGCGCATCGCCACCTTCCTCGTCAACCTATCGGCGCGCTTTCGTGCCCGAGGTTTTTCCGCCAATCAGTTCCGTCTGAGCATGTCGCGCAACGAAATCGGCAACTACCTGGGATTGGCGGTGGAAACCGTGTCCCGGGTGTTCACGCGCTTCCAGCAGAACGAGCTGATCGCCGCGGAAGGCAAGGAAATCCGCATCCTCGATCCGATCCAGTTGTGTGCATTGGCTGGCGGTTCGGTCGAAGGTTGATCGCGCCGATTTACGGCTGAGCGAAACGGTTCAGCCGCCGTTATAATGTGCCGTTTTGCAGCCCTGCCAGGACACCACGACGATGGTCTTCGAATCCTTCGACATCAAATCCCTCATCCGCCCCGTGATCGACTTTCCCAAGCCGGGCGTGATCTTTCGCGACATCACTCCGCTGTTCCAGTCGCCAACGGCCATGCGCGTGGTGATGGACAGCTTCGCCCACCGTTATGTCGAGGCCGATTTCACTCACATCGGCGCCATGGACGCCCGCGGTTTCCTGATCGGCTCGGTGCTGGCCTATCAGTTGAACAAGCCGCTGGTGCTGTTCCGCAAGCAGGGCAAGCTGCCTGCCGATGTGCTGGCCGAGGGCTACGCGACCGAATACGGCGAGGCCTTCCTGGAAGTGCACGCCGACAGCCTGTGCGAGGGCGATTCGGTGGTGATGTTCGATGACCTGATCGCCACTGGCGGTACCCTGATCGCGGCGGCAAACCTGATTCGCCGGATGGGTGCGCGGGTGCATGAAGCGGCGGCGATCATTGATCTGCCGGAGCTGGGTGGGTCGCAGCGGCTGGTGGATCTGGGGATTCCGACGTTCTGTTTGACGCAGTTTGCGTTGTCCGAGAAGTAAGCGGCGCCTGTCAGCAAGTCTTCGCGGGCAAGCCTCGCTCCTACAGGTTTTGATGGTGTATTGAACACCGCCCCACCTGTAGGAGCGAGGCTTGCCCGCGAAGGCGTCAGTCGCATCACCCTGGATGTCAAAGCCCCATCTGCTTACTGATGATCTCGTTCATCACTTCCCGCGTCCCCCCGCCAATCGACAGTATCCGGTTATCCCGATACAGCCGCTCCACCAGACTCTCGCGCATGTAACCCAAGCCACCGAGGATCTGCACCGCCTCATGGGTGATTCGGTCAGCCGTATCGGTCGCAACGTTCTTGGCCATGGAAATCTCCTTGATCACGCTCTGCCCCGCGGCCATTTTCGCCGCCTGCCGATAGGTGAACTCCCTTGAGACCTCCAGCGCCGTGGCCATTTCCGCAAGGCGGTGCTTGATCACCTGGAACTTGCCGATGGGCTTGCCGAACGCTTGACGTTCGCGAGCCCACTTCAAGCTTTCTTCCAGCGCGAGCTGCGCGGTCATGTTGGCCATCAGGGCCAGCGCCAGGCGTTCGCTCTGAAAGTTGCCCATGATGCAGGCGAACCCCATGTTCTCGCTGCCGATCAGATTACCCACGGGCACCTGGCAATCATCGAAGAACAGTTCGGCAGTGTCCGAGGCCCACCAGCCCATCTTTTTCAGCTGCCGACCCACGGTGAAGCCCGGCGTGCCCTTCTCGATCAGCAACAGGCTGATGCCGGCGAAGCCGGGTTCACCGGTGCGCACCGCGACTGTATAGAAATCGGCGCGCACGCCACTGGTGATGAAGGTCTTGCTGCCGTTGACCCGGTAGACATCGCAGTCGCGCACGGCGCGGGTCTGCAGGTTGGCCACGTCCGAGCCGCCGCCGGGTTCAGTGACGGCCAGGGCGCTGATTTTCTCGCCGGACAATACCTGCGGCACCACCCGGTCACGGACTTCGGGTCTGGCCCACTTGACGATCGGCGGCAGGCCGATGTCCAGCGAACCGAGCCCGGCCACCAGACCGCCGGAGCCGCAGCGCATCAGTTCTTCGCTGGCGGCGACCTTGGCGAACAGATCGCCTTCATGGCTGCCGCCGAAGCATTCCGGGTAACCGATGCCCAGGATCCCCGCCGCACCGGCCTTGAGATAGAGCTCGCGAGGGAAGCTTTCGGCTTCTTCCCACTGGTCGATGCCCGGCAGAATCTCGCGTTCGACAAAACGTCGGACGCTGTCGCGGATCATTTGGTGGCTGGGGTCGAAGTAGTCGGCAAAGGCAGGCATCGGCGAACTCCACGGGAGGGGTTCGCCGACGTTAACCGAGCGCTTGCTTGGTTTTCAACAGGATTGTGTTTGACAGGTGGACCGAGGTGCTCCCTTCGCGGGCAAGCCTCGCTCCTACAGGTTTTGCGTTGTGTGTAAATTTTCCATTCCAACCCAAACCCTGTAGGAGCGAGGCTTGCCCGCGAAGGCGTCAGCCCAGCCAACACATCACTAGAGGGAGATCGGCTTGCGCCCGGCAAACGAATGCGCCAGGGTCCCGCCATCGACCAGCTCCAGCTCGCCCCCCAGCGGCACACCATGGGCAATCCGCGAAGCGATCAGGCCTTTGTTGCTCAGCAACTGGGCGATGTAGTGCGCCGTGGCTTCGCCTTCGACGGTGGGGTTGGTGGCGAGGATCACTTCAGTGAACGTCCCCGCGTCCTCGATCCGCGCCATCAATTGCGGGATACCGATGGCCTCCGGCCCCAGGCCATCGAGGGGCGACAGGTGCCCCTTGAGCACGAAGTAGCGACCGCGGAAACCGGTCTGCTCCACTGCGTATACATCCATCGGCCCTTCGACCACGCACAGCAGCGTGTCGTCGCGCCGGGTGTCGGCGCACTGCGGGCACAGGTCGTCTTCGGTCAGCGTGCGGCACAGACGGCAGTGGCCGACTCCTTCCATGGCCTGGCTCATGGCCTGGGCCAGTCGCGAGCCGCCGCTGCGATCACGCTCGAGCAACTGCAACGCCATGCGCTGGGCGGTTTTCTGACCCACGCCCGGCAGCACGCGCAGGGCATCGATCAGTTGGCGAATCAAAGGGCTGAAGCTCATGGGGAAACATCCGACAAAACAACGAGACGCGGTTTATACCCGCGCCTCCGGTTAGCGTCAAATGGCCAGGGCCATCAGTCCTGCGCGACGCGAATCACCAGCTTGCCGAAGTTGCGCCCCTCCAGCAGACCGATGAACGCCTGGGGTGCGTTTTCCAGGCCATCGACCACATCTTCGCGGAATTTCACCTTGCCCGCACGCACCCAGGGCGCCATGGCGCTGCCGAACTCGGACTGGCGGTCTCCGTAGTCGTCGAACACGATGAAACCCTGAATCCGCACGCGCTTGGTCAGCAGCGTGCGCTGCAGTTGCGGCAGGCGATCCGGCCCGCTCGGCGCTTCGGTGGCGTTGTAGGACGAAATCAGGCCGCACAGGGGAATCCGCGCCTTGGGATTGAGCAACGGCACCACCGCGTCGAACACCTTGCCACCAACGTTTTCGTAATAGATGTCGATGCCTTGAGGGCAGGCTTTGGCCAGCTCATCGACAAAGTCCGGGTTCTTGTGATCGATGCAGGCGTCGAAACCCAGTTCCTCAACCACGTAGCGGCATTTGTCCGCGCCACCGGCCACGCCCACCACGCGCAGGCCCTTGATCTTCGCCACTTGGCCAACCACCGAACCCACGGCGCCGGATGCGGCTGCGACCACCAGGGTCTCGCCGGATTTGGGCTGGCCGATGTCCATCAGGCCCATGTAGGCGGTCATGCCGGGCATGCCCAGTACGCCGAGGGCCATGGAGGGACTCGGCAGCCCCGAAGGAATCGGCATGATGCTGCGGCCGTCATTGATGCTGTGGCTTTGCCAGCCCGTGGCGCCCACCACCAGATCACCTTCCTGGAACTTGGGGTTGCGCGACTGCTCGACCCGGCTGACTGCACCGCCGGTCATCACCGCATCGATTTCCACCGGCGCCGCGTAGGACGGCGCATCGCTCATGCGGCCGCGCATGTAGGGGTCCAGGGACAGGTAGAGGGTCTTGAGCAGCACCTCGCCGTCGGCCAGTTCGGGGAGCGCGACCCGCTCCAGGCGAAAGTTCTCCGGCGTCGGCGCGCCAACGGGGCGCGAGGCCAGGACGATGCGTTGGTTGAGGGTCATGGGATCGGACATGGCAGCGTCTCCTTTGATCGATGGGTTCTGGGGTACAGGAAAGCAGACCTTTGGTTGCGCGATGGCGTTCGATGTTTATTCAGTTGTACCGAGTTGTCCCAATCGCGAGCAGGCTCGCTCCCACATGAGGATTCGGTCA
>NZ_JAIQWX010000233.1 GCF_020164475.1 Pseudomonas sp. REP124
CGGCCTCTTCGCGGGCAAGCCCGCTCCCACAGGTCCTGAGCTTGGCCGGGAAATGGCTGAACGACGCAGAATCCTGTAGGAGCGAGCTTGCTCGCGATGGTCGTCAACGATAACGCGGGAAGCCTGATGCCCAGTGGTGTTCTTGACTCCATCGCGAGCAAGCGCTCCTACAGGGGGTGCCGTTCTTAATTGATACGAACCAGCGCCGCGCGATCTGCCGGCGACAGCTGATCGATTTCCAGCAGGGTCAGGTTCTTTGGCGCTTCACCAGCCAGTGGGCTGCCGAGGTTGCCGGCGGCATCTTCCGGCAGTTTGTACATGGCGCCGGTCATCGGGTCGACCACCAGCATGCCGATCAGGCCGCCAATCAGGATGTTGCCCCAGTACCAGCCGCTCATGCTGGTATCCAGCGTGGTGCTGGTGTCGGCGTAACCGTCTTTCTTGAAGGTGATGGTGTAGGTTTCGCCTTTGAAGTAACCACGGCCTGATGGCAGCGTCACGGTGTTGGGCGTGGAACCGTTGTGAACAACGATGCCTTGTTTGTTCTGGATGGTGAAGTTGGCACCGCTCGGAGTGCTCGATACGTTCACCGGGTATTTGCTGTCGCCGACGATGCTGGCGCAGCCGGACATCAGTAGGGTGGTGGTCAAGGCCGAGAGGGTGAGCAGCTTGCGCAGGGATTGCATTGTTGATCCTTGGTACAGGGTTTTGCCGTCATTGGCCGAGGCGGGCGTCATGCAGACCTCGTTTGAAGCGGGGGTGGTTGAAGCGGCGCGAACTTTATCACTGATGGCGCAGTGATATCACGAAAAATCGAATGGATTTGGTTTGGGCCGATATCAATGGCGAATGTGCCGGCCTCTTCGCGAGCAAGCCCGCTCCCACAGGTCCTGAGCTTGGCCGGGAAATGGGTGAGCAACACAGAACCCTGTGGGAGCGTGGCTTGCCCGCGAAAGCGTCAGGTCGGTCGACATCAATGTTGGATGTGCCGGCCTCTTCGCGGGCTTGCCCGCGATGGTCGTTAACGATAACGCGGGAAGCCTAACAGCCCGCGGTGTCTCAGGGTCCATCGCGAGCAAGCTCGCTCCTACAGACTTTTTGCGTTATTTCAGGGCCGGATCTCCCATGTTCATTTTCTTCCAGCCCTGCAACAGCACCTGCGCTTTGGGCTCCTGGCCGTTGTTGAGGTAGTACTGGATCAGCGCCAGGCGGGCGTTGCGGTTGGTGGGGTCGAGTTTCAACAGGCGTTCGAGCTCTGCGCAGGCTTCATCGACCTTGCCGCTGTCATGCAGCGCCACTGCCAGCACGTAAGCGTACTGCGCGGTTTGAGGTTCCAGTTGCGCGGCCTTGTGCAGGTAGGGCATCGCTTGGGCGGTCTGGCCGGCGCGGACCAGCGCCAGGCCCTGGGTGTGTTGCAGAAGGGCGGCGTCGGGGTGTTCTTTCAGGCTTTGCGCCAGCAGCGTTTGCGCCTCCTGACTGCGACCATTGCCCTCCAGCCACTGCACCAGGGTCACCAGCGCAGGGTAGAAGTCCGGGTCACGTTGCAACGCAGCGCGAAGCAAGGCTTCCATCTCGCCATTGCGACCGCTGGCCTGATACAGCAACGCCAGATTGAGATTGGCTTCTGCGCGTTCCAGCAGGCTTTTCTGCACCGCCTCGTATTCGGCGATGGCGCTGTTCCAGTTGCCTTGCGCGCTACCCAGTCCATTGCGCGCCACGCTGAGCAAATCCCGCGCTGCGGCAATGCGCACGGCTTTCACCGGATCGCTGAGCAATGGCGACAGCAACTGCGCCCGCTCCGGTGGTGGCAGGAAGGCGCTGACGGCATGCACGGCACTTTCACGCACCTGCGGTGCCGGATTGTTCAGGTCTTTGCTCGCCAGTTTCAGCGCCTGCTCACTGGGGTAGGCGGGCAGTTCGGCCAGCAAGGTCGCCCGCTGAATCGCCGGCAGATTGCTGCGCTGCAATTGTTCGAACAGCGCCTGGGCCGCGCCCGCCTGACCATTGCGAATCAGCCACAGGCTCTCGTCGTAACGCGGGGCTTGCGGCGCATTCGCAGCGCTGCTCCACAATTTGAACTGCTCGGTGACCTTGTCCCCGGCCTTGCCCTGGTGACAGGTCAGGCAAGCGTCCGGCGTGCCGAGCTTCCGGGCACGTTCAGGATTGGGGATGCTGAAACTGTGGTCATGCCGGAAGTCATTGCCCATGTAGAACTTGCCCGGCATGTGGCAATCCACGCACTGCGAACCCGGCTGGCCCATGGTGTGACGGGTGTGTTCGACCGAATCGTAGTTCTTCGCCTGCAGGCCCTTGCCATCGACCCCTTCGACCGCCGTCTTGCCCGCCGTGTTGTGGCATTGCAGGCAGACACCGTTGCCCGGCGCCTTGAGCTGTTCGCTGTGGGGGTTGTGGCAATTGCTGCACCGCACGCCCTTGTCGAACATCTTGCTCTGGGCGAAGGAGCCATGTTCGAACACCTCGTCCTTGATCTTGCCGTCCAGCGCATACAACTCACGGGACAGGACGCTGGGCAGATAATCGTCCATCAGA
The DNA here is from genome assembly GCF_020164475.1 of Pseudomonas sp. REP124. GTDB lineage: Bacteria > Pseudomonadota > Gammaproteobacteria > Pseudomonadales > Pseudomonadaceae > Aquipseudomonas. Next base: position 2,551 of record NZ_JAIQWX010000233.1, read on the forward strand.
CGCTTGCCGACGGTGTAGCCGTCCCCCAGCGGCGCACGGCGGGCGTGGCAACGGGCGCAGGTTTCGATCTCGACCGTGGCGTTCTTGTCCTTGAGGTCGACGGCGAATCCGGCGTGGATCAGGTCGGTCTTTTTCTCCGCCCACTGCAAGTGGTTGGATGCCGGCCCGTGGCAGGCCTGGCAACCGACGCCGAGGCTGTTCCACTGACTGTCGAAGGTGTTTTTCGCCGCGTCGAAATTGCGCTTGTAGCCGGTGGTGTGGCACTCGACGCACATGAAGTTGGCGTTCTGGCTCGGTTTGCTCCAGTGCAGCGGGTCCTTGAAGGTCACGCCCTGGCCCGGATAGAGATGGAACCAGCGGTTCTTCTCCGTATCCCAGGCCACGCCCAGCGCCTGCAAGCGGCCACCGCCGACCTCGATCAGGTATTGCTGCAACGGCGCAATGCCGAAGGTGTAGGCGACCTTGAAGTCGGCATTCTTGCCGTCGATGCCCGGAGTGTTGACCCAGAAGCCGTCGTCCTTGCGCGAGAAACGGGTGGTTTCGTTTTCCGCCTTGAAGGTGACGTTGTTGAAATCGCCGAGCATGGTCTCGGCACTGGCCGCCTGCATCGCCAGTTGGTGGTGCGAGCCTTGCCAGTCCTTGACCTGGGCGCTGTGGCAGCCCTGGCATTGCTGTTCGTCGACCATGGTGGCCGGCGCCATGGCGACAGGTTGCGGTTTGACCGGTTGTTGTACGGCGGGCTTGCTGACCGGCGCATAGGTGACGACCGGAACCGGCTTGCTGCCGAACAGAAACCAGCCGATGCCCACCACCGCCAGCAGCAGGATGCCGATAGTGACGGGAAACAGGTAGCGGTTGATCGGGGTCGGTTGCGAATCGGGCTTTGCGGTTTGTGCTTTGTTTTTATCTGTCGGCATTACGACTTCCGTAGTCCAGGTTCGCGTTCAGGCTGGGTGCAGCTTTGCCGGATGTTACCGGCCTGTCAAATTCCGACACCCCTGTACCTGAACCAACATCTGTGGGAGCGAGCCTGCTCGCGATGGACTGACAAACACCGCAGGGTGTCAGGCAGCCCGCGTTATCGTTGACGACCATCGCGAGCAGCCTCGCTCCCACAGGTATCGGGTTCAGGTAGCGAGGTGTCATTCACCAACAAACCACCGGTAATACGGATTCCCCCCATCCCCACGCATCACCTCGCGAATATCCCGCGCCCACGCATCGCGGTCCCCATCGTAAGCATGCAGGCTCGCCCGGTAGAACTGCATCAGGCGTTGCCGATGGGTGTCCATGCGCTCGGTGAATGCCGCATCGGCATTGAGCAGCGGCGGTGCGGTATGCAGGTCCAGCAACGCTGGCAGCACCCGGGTGATTTCCTTGGCTCGCACCCACGGCGCGTATTCGATACGCGGTTGATCGTCGGTCACCGCTGGCGCGTCGGCGGCGAAGCGTTCGAGACCTTCGCGATCGGTCACCCAAGTGGCGAGCAGGGCCGCCGCCGAACCGATGCCGACATCCTGCAAGGTTCCGCGCACGCTGTCCTGCTGGAAGCGTGCGCCGATTTTCGCGGCGTCCAGTTCGATCGGGTCCAGGGACCCCACCAGCAGCATCTCGTGGAACTCGCTGGTCCAGACATTGGCGTAGGGGAAGACGTCGAGGAAGCTGCGCACCAGCGAGCGCGAATCGTCGATGTTCTGCGTCGGCAGCGGCAGCCACTGGGCCACCAGACCCTGTTTCTGCAAACGGCTGGCGGCCAGTTGGTAGAAATCCCGGGAATACAGATTGACCACCCCAGCGGCTGAAGGCGGTGGCGGTTCGAGGGTGATCAGGTCGTAGCGCTGGGGATTGCGCAGCAGTTCCTGGCGACCGTCCCGCAGACGGACGTCGACGCCCGGGTCGGCGGCAGCATTGAAATTGCCCTTGAACAGCGGCGCGGCCTTGACCACCGACGGCAGCAATTCGGCGACCACGCGATGCTCCAGCCCCGGATAGCGGGTCAGGGCGCCGGCGGTGATGCCGGTGCCGAAGCCGATCACCAGCGCCGAGCGCGGTTCGCCGTTATGGATCAACAGCGGCAGCAACGCCTGAATTCGCATGTAGCGCAGCGACGGCATCGCGTCGCCGGTGTTGGACACGCCCTGGATATACAGACGCTGGAAGGTTTTCTGGCCCTTGCCCTGACTGACCACGGCGACCGTGCCGCCGCGTCCTTCTTCATAAAAAGTGATATTGCCGTTGCGGGCGCCCGGCAACAGGCTGGCGAGTTTGCCGACCGGGGTAAATACCGCGACAGCCACGGCGACCAGGCCGATAACGACCACCGCCTGCCGTCGACCTTTCCTGACACCATGGCCCTTGCGCACAGCAAAGTAACCAATCGCGGCGGCAATGATCGCCAGCAAACCCAAGGTCCGCACCAATCCCAGCAGCGGAATCAGGATAAACCCGCAGAGCATCACGCCGATGATCCCGCCGAGGGTGTTGAATGCAACCACCTCACCGACATTTCGCCCGACATGCTCGCGGCCAACGCTCAAGCGCAAAGCCACGGGAAACGCCGCACCCAGCAGCAGGGTCGGCACGAAAACGATGCTCAACGCAGCCACCGCAAACCGCGCACTCATGCCCACCAGTTCGCTGGCACCCATCGACAGGACCCAGGCCTCGACGACGCTTTGCGCCAGCACCAGCCAGCGTCCCAGCAGGGCGATTTCCAGCAGCGCGATCAACCCGGCACCGGCAATCAGCAAACCGAACACGCCCCAGGGATCGCGCAGGCGGTCGACCCGACGGGCAAGCAGGAGGCTGCCGAGAAACAGCCCGGTGAGGTAGGTCGCCAACACCACGGCAAAGGCGTAGGTGCGGGTACTCATGAACTGCACGATCGATTGCGACCAGACCACTTCGTAACCCAGGGCCACCCCGCCGGCAATCGCGTACAGCCACAGCGCCAGGCGATCCGGCGCCTTTTCCTCATGATGTTTGGCAGGTGCATCGCTCACCAACGGACTCTGGCGCTGAAACCAAAGGGCCCCGGCGGCGGCCAGCAAGTTGAGCATCGCCGCGAACAGCGCACTGCCGCGTACGCCGAGTGTGGCAATCAGGACGAACCCGGCGAGCAGGGTGCCGGCGATGGCGCCGGCCGTGTTCGCTGCATACAGCTGGCCACCGGCCTTGCCCAGCTGCTGCGGATCGCTGGCCAACGATCGCACCAGCACCGGCAGCGTGCCGCCCATCAGCACGGCGGGAAGCCCCACCAGCGCAAACGGCAGGACCCAGGCCAGCAGGCCCACATGTTCTTCCAGCCAGGCAAACGGGCTGGCCGCCAGGCTCATCGCGAACGTCGCGCCCACCCCGAGCACCGCCACCAGCACTTCCAGCCCGGCATACAACAGCGCCGGTTGCTGCAAGCGGTCGGCCCAGCGCCCGAACCACAGGCCGCCCAGCGCCAGGCCTGCAAAGAACGCGCTGATCCCGGTGGTAATGGCGTACACCTCGACACCCACCACCAGCGACAGCTGCTTGATCCACAGCACCTGATACACCAGTGCGGCGGCGCCGGAGACGAACAGCAGCAGGGTGGGGATCAGCAGCGCGGGAGAAGCGACGTGATGGACGGGTGTGGCCGACGACTTGCTGGCGACGCGTGAGGACATATGCCTATTGCCTTGTTCCAGTTCAGATCCGTTGCGACTGTGCTGGCCTCATCGCGGGCAAGCCCGCTCCCACACAGGTTCTGC
>NZ_JAIQWX010000234.1 GCF_020164475.1 Pseudomonas sp. REP124
GAGCCTGCTCGCGATGGCGCCCTGAAAAGCGACTCGGATCTCCAATCAGCCGTATGGAAGCTCGTTATGCGTTGCCTGCTGTTCGCCTGTCTGTTGCTCGGTTCACTGCCCTCCCTTGCCCTGGATCGCTTCCAGGTCGAGGGTTATACCCTGCGCAATGGCCTGCAAATCCTGCTCAAGCCGGGCGCGGAGCGCGGGCATGTGGCGATTCGGCTGGTGGTGGGTGTCGGCATCGACGATTTCAAATGCGCCGACAAGGAGCTGCCACACCTGCTCGAACATCTGCTGTTCAGCGGCATCGACGCCAGCGGCGAAGGCGGCCTCGAGGAGCGCATGCAGGCCCTGGGCGGCGAGTGGAACGCCTTCACCAGCAACGCCGACACCACCTTCGTGATCGAAGCCCCGGCGAAAAACCAGCGCAAAGTCCTCGATCTGCTGCTGGATTTGCTGACCCAGACCCGATTCGACGACAACGCCGTCAATGCCGCCAAACAAGTGGTCGAGCGCGAAGACGGCGGCCATTACTCTCATCTGCAACGCTGGCTGGACCGCCAGGATCTGGGGCACAGCGCCAGCAAGCAACTGGCCGTCGAGCTGGGCCTCAAATGTTCCGAGCGCGCGGAGGTCGATCAACTGACCCGCGAGCAACTGGAGAAGGTGCGCAAGGACTGGTACGCGCCCAACAACATGACGCTGATCGTGGTCGGCGACCTCGATCGCCTGCTGCCGGCCTATCTGGAGCGGACCTACGGTGCGCTCAAACCGATCGAGCCGACCGCCCACCCGGAACTGCCGCAAATCAAATCCAGCGCCGCCCATGAGCGCAGCCTGATCCGCGGCTTTGTCGGCGACGGAGCCAAGCTGCACTGGCTGGTGCCGGAGCCGGTGCTGGAAGATCAGCACGACCAGACCTTCGATCTGCTCAAGGACTATCTGGACTGGGCGCTCTATCGCCAGTTGCGTCTGGCGTACGGCCTGTCCTACGGGCCCTGGGCCGAGCGCGAGGTGTTCGGCGGCGTGGGCTTCATGAGCCTGAACGCGGACCTTGAACGGGACGATGTGGACAAGGCGCAGCAGGTGCTGGAGGAGCTGAAGGCGCAACTGCTCAACGGCCTGAACGCCGAGACCTTCAACCGCCTCAAGCAGGCCGCCATCGCCCGCCAGTCCTGGGCGGTGCAAGGCAACAGCGCGCTGGCCGATTACTACTGGAGCGCCATCGGCGACTACGAAGACGGGCGATTCGCCAATCCGGCGAAGGAGTTGCAGTCGGTGACGCTGGCGGAAGCCAACAAGGCCATGCGTGAATTGCTGATGCAGCCGGGGTATATCCGGATCGAGAAGCCGCTGCTCGGCGATGATCAGGTGTTGTGGGTAATTGCCGGTGGGCTGGGCCTGCTCGTCCTGACAATTCTGGGTTGGCATTTATATCGAAGATCGACACGGACCCTGTAGCAGCTGCCGAGGCTCGCCACGCCGCCCTGCCAGCGGTACCCTGTCGGGGATTTTTCCTACGACTGATGTGAACCGCCGAATGCAGAACCTGACCCTTTTCGTACAGCGCATCCTCGAACTGATGAAGCGCTACCCCGGGGTCATCGCGCTTGGCGGTTTTGTCTCCGGGGTCGGCAGCTTCATTCTGGTGGATCGCCAACAGGGGCTGGCGAGCTGGATCACCACCATCATGCTTATCAGCTGGGTCTGGCTGATGCTGGAAAACAGCCTGACCAAGCTGTTCGCCCGGATCTTCAAGCGCGAGATTCCCCAGCCGCTGCTGCGCTACGCGACGCAGATGATCCATCAGGAAAGCCTGTTTTTCGTCCTGCCGTTCTTTTTCATCACCACCACCTGGAACAGCGGCCAGCTGTTTTTCACTGGCCTGCTGGGCATCGCTGCGCTGATTTCCATCATCGATCCCCTGTACTACAAATGGTTGGCGCCACGGCGATGGGCGTTCCTGGCACTGCATACCCTGACCCTGTTCGCCGCCCTGCTCACCGCGTTGCCGGTGATCATGCACCTGACCACCTCGCAGAGTTTCAAGTGGGCGCTGGGCATTGCGGTGCTGTTGTCCTTCCCAAGCCTGGCGTCGATCTTCCCGATCCGTACCGTGCGCAACGCTCTGGCGATCCTGAGCATCACCGTCGGTATCGGCGGCGTGGGCTGGGTGCTGCGTTCCTGGGTGCCGCCGGCCACCCTGTGGATGACCGACGTCGCCATCAGCACTCAGGTCCAGGACCGCACGCCGGGCAAGAGCCTGGACGAAGTCAGCGTCGCGCAGATCCGCGGCGATGGCTTGTATGCCTACACCGCGATCAATGCCCCGCGCGGTCTCAACGAGCGGATCTATCACGTCTGGCAGTTCAACGGCAAAGAGGTGGATCGCATCGCCCTGGATATCCACGGCGGGCGCAAGGAAGGCTATCGGGCCTGGACCCACAAGCAGAACTTCCCCGGCAACCCGGCGGGCAAGTGGCAGGTCCGGGTGTTGACCGAAGACGGTCAGGTCATCGGCGTGCTGCGTTTTGATATCACGGACAGCACACCGACCAAAGAAAAGTAACCGGGTTCGTGCTATTACGTAGATTCGCGTAATCATTTGAAAGCACGGAGCTTATGAGCAGTAACGCAGTGGCCGGCAATGCCCGACTGGACACCTCGCTCTCCCCACCTCAGATCCGGGTGACGGGAGACTGGACGCTCGCCCATTACGCCGACCTCAAGCACTTGAGCGAAAAGCTCGAAGGCCAATACGACGCCAACACCCGCATCGACCTCAACGGCCTCGGCGCCCTGGATACCGCCGGCGCTTCGCTGCTGGTGGAACTGCTGGGCTCCGAGCGCCTTGGGCGTTCCGCCGAACACCCCGATTGCACCATTTCAGCCGCCGACCGCGCCTTGCTGCAGACGGTCTACCGTTCGCTGACCGACTTCTGCGTGCCGATCAAGGAACCGGAAATCAACGTCGGCATTCAATTGCTGACCCGCATCGGTCGCGCCGTGGACACGGTCTGGCAGGACACCCTGCAACTGCTGGGCTTCGTCGGCCTGATTCTGGAAACCATCCTGCGCGGACTGTTTCGCCCCAAATGCTGGCGGGTCACGGCGATGGTCGCGCACATCGAACAGACCGGCCTGGACGCCGCGCCCATCGTCGCCCTGCTGACCTTTCTGGTGGGCGCCGTGGTGGCGTTTCTCGGGGCGACGGTGCTGGCCAATTTCGGCGCTACGGTGTTTACCGTGGACCTGGTGGCGTTCTCCTTCCTGCGTGAATTCGCCGTATTGCTGACCGCGATCCTGATGGCCGGGCGCACCGCCAGTGCCTTCACCGCACAGATCGGCTCGATGAAGGCCAACGAAGAAATCGACGCCATCCGCACCCTGGGCCTGGACCCGATGGAATTGCTGGTGGTGCCACGGGTCCTGGCCCTGCTGATCGCGTTGCCGATGCTGACGTTCCTGGCGATGGTCGCGGGGATCGTCGGCGGCGGCGTGGTCTGCGCGGTGTCGCTGGATATCTCGCCGGCGATGTTCCTGTCGCTGCTGCAACAGGACATCGGCGTTCAGCACTTCCTGGTGGGGATGGTCAAAGCGCCGGTGTTCGCCTTCCTGATCGCCGCCATCGGCTGTCTGGAAGGCTTCAAGGTCAGCGGCAGCGCCGAGTCCGTCGGCGCGCACACCACCTCCAGCGTGGTGCAGTCGATTTTCGTGGTGATCGTGCTCGACGCCGTGGCCGCGATGTTTTTCATGGAGATCAGCTGGTGAGTCGTCTACACAGAGCCCCCGCCGAGGCGGTGATCGAAGTTCGTGGGCTGTGCAATCGCTTCGGCCGCCAGAGCGTGCACGAGAACCTCGACCTGGACCTGTACAAGGGCGAGATCCTTGCGGTGGTCGGTGGTTCCGGCAGCGGCAAGTCGGTGCTGTTGCGCAGCATCGTCGGCCTGCGTCAGCCCAGCGAGGGTGAGGTGAGGGTCTTCGGCAAGAACCTGCCGAGCCTGTCCGAACACGAGCGCTCGCTGGTGGAACGGCGCTTCGGCGTGCTGTTCCAGAAAGGCGCCCTGTTCTCTTCGCTGACCGTGACCGAGAACGTCGCCCTGCCCCTTATCGAACACGCCGGCCTGAGTCGTGACGATGCCGAGCATTTGGCGGCGGTGAAGATGGCCTTGGCCGGACTGCCGCTGTCGGCGGCGGACAAGTACCCCGCCTCGCTGTCCGGCGGCATGATCAAGCGCGCGGCGCTGGCGCGGGCCCTGGCGCTGGATCCGGACATCCTGTTTCTCGACGAACCCACCGCCGGCCTCGATCCGATTGGCGCCGCCGCTTTCGATCAATTGATCCTGACCCTGCGCGACTCGCTGGGCCTGAGCGTTTTCCTGGTGACCCACGACCTCGACACCCTCTACACCATCACCGATCGGGTGGCGGTGCTGGCGCAGAAAAAGGTGCTGGTGGCCGATGCCATCGATGTCGTCTCGGAAACCGACGACGCGTGGATTCACGAATACTTCCATGGCCCTCGCGGCCGCGCGGCACTGACAGCCGCCCAACAGCTCAACGAGGTCTGACGTGGAAACCCGAGCCCATCATGTATTGATCGGCCTGTTCACCGTGATTGTGGTGGCGGGCGCCCTGCTCTTCGGCCTGTTCCTGGCCAAATCCAGCGTCGACACCGAGTTCAAGGATTACGAAGTGGTGTTCAACGAGGCGGTCAGCGGTCTGTCCCGTGGCAGTTCCGTGGCGTACAGCGGGATCAAGGTCGGCGATGTGATCCAGCTGCGCCTGGATCCGAAAGACCCACGCCGGGTGCTGGCGCGGATTCGCCTGGCCGGCGACACGCCGGTCAAGGAAGACACCCAGGCCAAGCTGGCGCTGACCGGGGTGACCGGTACCTCGATCATCCAGCTCAGCGGCGGTACGCCACAGAGCCCGACGCTCAAGGGCAAGGACGGCAACCTGCCGACCATCATCGCCGCGCCCTCGCCCATCGCCCGCCTGCTCACCGACAGCAACGACCTGATTGCCGGCGTGAACGTGCTGATGCACAACGCCAACATGATGTTCTCCACCGAAAACATCGAACGCATCAGCAAGACCCTCGATCACTTGGAAAAAACCACCGGAGTCATTGCCGAACAACGGGGCGATATCCGGGCGGCCATGCAGCAGTTGGCGTCGGTGGGCAAACAGGCCAGCACCATGATGGAACAGACCTCGGCGCTGATGCGCAACGCCAACGGCCTGCTCAACGATCAGGGCAAGGAAATGTTCGGCAGCGCCCGTCAGGCGATGAAGTCTCTGGAACAGAGCAGCGCGACGATCAACCAGTTGCTCACCACCAATCAGGATTCGCTCAACAGCGGCATGCAGGGCCTCAATGGCCTGGCCCCGGCGATACGGGAGCTGCGTGAAACCCTGACCTCGCTACGGGCGATCTCCAATCGTCTGGAAGCCGACCCTAGCGGTTACCTGCTGGGCAGTGACAAGCACAAGGAATTCACCCCATGAAGCTGACCCACCTCGCCCTCCTCGCCAGCTTCACATTGATGAGCGCCTGCTCGATCCTGCCCGAGCCAGAGCCGTTCAATCTGTATCGGTTGCCGGCGGCGCAAAGCAGCGCCAGCCATGGCACGGTGCAGCGTTGGTCGCTGCGCCTGAACAAACCCCAGGCCAGCGAAGCGTTGAACAGCCCGAATATTGCGGTCATTCCCCAGGGCGATGTGATCAGCAGCTACAAGGGTTCGCGCTGGAGCGACCCGGCGCCGGTGCTGCTGCGCAATCGTCTGCTGGATGGGTTCCAGCGCGATGGCCGGGTGACGCTGCTCAGTACCGACGACAGCAATTTCCAGGCGGACCTGGAGCTGGGCGGCAGCCTGCAGGCGTTTCAGACCGAGTATCAGGGCACGACCGCCAGTGTCGTCGTGCGGTTCGATGCGCTGCTGGTGCGCGGCTATGACCAGCGACTGCTCGCCAGCCGCCGCTTTGAAGTGCGCCAGCCGTTGAGCGATGTGAAGGTGCCGGCGGTGGTTGCCGGGTTTGGGCAGGCCAGCGATCAGCTGACGGCGCAGGTGGTGGCGTGGGCTGTGGAGCAAGGCCAGAAAGTCGCGCCGCCACCAAGACCCTGATTTATTGAGGCTCGAATGGTGCTGCTTTTTGTGGCGAGGGGGCTTGCCCCCGTTGGACTGCGCAGCAGTCCCATC
>NZ_JAIQWX010000235.1 GCF_020164475.1 Pseudomonas sp. REP124
ACACCTACTGAATCAAGCCGCCCTTAGAGAAATGAACGCATAGTTCGGCGCATCCCCCGCCACCAGCGCCCCCGTCGCCTGCACCTGCCCGACAACCTCTTCACTCGACAGATGAAACTGCCACTCGCTTTCCCACTCCGGCAGTGTCTGCCCCTGCAGTTCATCGATGATCTTGGCGAACTCGTTCATGTCCGGCAGATAAGCGGTGAATCCATCTCCCTTCAGTGCCGTCGTGCGAATCCCCAGCAACGCGCAAATCGCATCCTTCATCAAAATCTCGTCACGGTCCGCCTGGCGGGAGCGCTGGATCAGTTCCGCCAGTTCCCGGTCCACCACTTCGCCACCGACAATCAGCTGCGGCCCGATTTCCCATGATTCGGGCGGGCATTCTTTCACCGCCGTGTTCAGCGGGATGTGCGGATTGATTTCCATCGGATAGATACGGCACACCAGCGGCCGACGATCATAGATGCGGCAGCGGTTGTCTTCGTCGAGGTTTCGGCAGGCGCCGGCGTTGTAGGCGGCGAAAGTGATGGCGACGAAAGCCTCGGCGTCGGCGCTGCGAACCGGCGCGGATCGACGTCGGGCGTGGTCATGTTGCTCTGCCGGCAGGCCCAGGCCGTTGCTCAGAAAGGCTTCCACCAGCACGATCACCTGACCGCCGTCGGCGGCCCACATGCGGGCTTCCGGCAGGGTCAGGGAGACATGGTGGTCATGGCAGCATTTGCCACAGCCTACGCAGGAAAACGTTGTATTCATCGAGCGCACAGTCGCATCCAAAGGCATGAAGCGGCGACAGAAAACCGCCGCAAAAGCCCTGTCGAAGCAAGTTATGCGCCACTCACTGGGCCTTGGCGGTCGGGCGGATGGAGTCCCACTCGGTCACGTAGGCGGTTTTGCTCTGCTTGTTGTAAAGGCACAGCTCGGTGCCCTGGGCGCCTTTCATGTGCTTTTGCGGGTACTGGCCCTGCAGCAGGACGGCGGTGTAGCCGACGCGATCATCGAACTGCGCCGCGTTGCCGACCGGCTTCGCGTTCTTCAGGCCGCTGGCCTTGGTGCAACTGGCGAGCACGGTTTTGTCATAGGCAGCCCATGCGTCGGGGCTGGAGGCATGGGCCTGGGTGGCGAGGGCGGTGAGGCAGAGCAAAGTCAGGGTGACAGCTTTCATCGATCAGCATCCTTGGAAGGTCATGGCCAAGGTTGGAGTATGCCGGTCGGCAAAAGTGCGGTGCACCCTGCGCAGGAGCTAGAGTTGTGAACTCATATTTGTGGCGAGGGGCATTTGGCCGGTGAATCAGTCCGGAACCAATTCCCGACGCACCTCATACATCCCGACGCTTTCATACAACCGACGCGCCCGCAGGTTGTCTTCCAGCACCTTCAAATCCACAAACCCCTCACGCCGCTGTCGGAATTCACCGAACGCGTGCAGCAGCAACCCACGCCCCAGCCCCTGTCGCCGAGTCCGCGGATGCACCACCAGATCCTTGATGTAGGCACTGGTCCAGCACTGGCAAACGGCGACCACACCCCCGTAATCCTGCGCGACAAAACACAGCGTGGGATCGTATTCGGGATCGCTTTCAAACCGCTGCTGCCACACCTCCAGCGCGGGCACGCGTCCACCGCCGTCCAGATAACCCAGGGCCATCAGGTGATGTACATCGGCGGCGAGTTCGGGGCGGTAATGGGTCAATCGAATGCCGGTTGGCCAGTCGAAGCCGGGCACGACCTCGGTGAGGTCGCGTCGCATCAGCCAGCAATAGGCCCCGGCCAAGACTCAATGCCCTTGGGCGGCCACGGCCTTGGCCGCGGTGATCAGGCACTGGGTCAGTTCCGGCGAAGAGAACTTGGTCAGCACCGCATTGGCCCCGGCCAGCCGAGCCTTTTCGCTGTTCATCGCGCTGTCCAGCGAGGTGTGCAGCAACACGTAGAGGTGGGCGAAGTCCGGCGTCTCGCGCAGGGTGCGGGTGAAGGCGTAGCCGTCCATCTCGGACATTTCGATGTCGGAGACGATCAGGTTGATCTGCTGGGCGGTGCCTTGCAGGTCCAGCAGACACTCGATGGCTTCCCTGGCACTGCGCGCGGTGTGGCATTGCAGGCCGAGGTTGCGCAGGGTGTGTACCGATTGCTGCAGGGCGACCTGGCTATCGTCGACTACGAGGATGCGAGCGGTGCCCAGTATTTCGGCATCTTCCATCGTGAGTTCGGTCGGCGCCATGTCGATCTCCACCGGCGCGATGCCGTGGATGACTTTCTCGATATCCAGCACCTGCACCAGCGTGCCGTCGACCGAGGCCACGCCGGTGATGTAGGCACGCGAACCACCGGAGCCGAAGGGCGGCGGGCGGATGTCGGTGGTCAGGCAGTGGACGATCTTGCTCACCGCCTGTACGTGCAGGCCCTGCTTGGAGCGACTGACGTCGGTGACAATCAGGCAGCCGCCGTTGGGATCTTCCAGCGGACGCTCGCCAATGGCGCGGCTGAGGTCGATCACCGACAGCGAGGCTCCGCGCAAGGTGGCGATGCCTTTTACATGAGGGTGCGACTCCGGCAGTTTGGTCAGCGGTGGGCAGGGGATGATTTCACTGACTTTGAGCAGGTTGATCGCCATCAACTTGCCGCTACGCAAGGTGAACAGCAAAAGCGAAAGTGAATCCGCGCGGCCTTTGGTGGAGGACATAAGTACCTTCTGTGGAAAAAGGTGACGGACGACCGCGAGGATCGCCAACAGCTATCGATGCCGGGTTATCGACTTGATGGGGGCAGGCTTTAGCGATATTCCCCGGTTGTGTGACCGGAGGCCATCCCTGTAGCAGCTGCCGAAGGCTGCGTCCGGCTGCGAAGCAGTCGTAAATCCTGTGCACACGGTACATCAGGTAAACAGAGGCGAGGACTGCGTCCTCGGACGCAGCCTTCGGCAGCTGCTACAGGGAAATCACTTCATCCCCAATCGCTTCGCCATCCGCCCGAGATTCGCCCGATCCAACCCCAGTTCCCGCGCCGCGCTCGCCCAATTGTTGTGATGCCGCTCCAGGCAAGCACCGATCAACTGACGCTGATAGTTCTCGGTAGCCTCGCGCAAATCCCCGGTCACCAGGGCAATCGCGGCTGCGGCCGGCTGCTCGGCAGCCACCTCCATCCCGCCATTGGGCAAATCCAGATCCGCTGCGCTCAAGCTCAGAATCTTCGGCCGCTCCTTGCAATTACCCAGCGCCTTCAACGCACTTCGCCCGATCAGGTGTTCCAGCTCCCGCACGTTCCCCGGCCAGTCATACGCCAACAGCGCCGCCTGGGCGTCGTTGTTCAGACGCAGGCTGTTGAGGCCCATGCGCGAGCGGTTCTGTTCCAGGAAATAGCCGCTGAGCAGCAGCACATCGCGACCACGATCACGCAGGGCCGGCACCATCAGCGGGTAAACACTGAGACGATGATAAAAGTCAGCACGATAGCGGCCGCTGCGCACTTCTTCGGCCAGATCACGGTTGGTCGCGGCGATCAATCGCACATCGACCTGGTGCTCCTTGTCCGAACCCAGGCGCTGCAACTGTCCGCTTTGCAGCACCCGCAACAACTTGGCCTGCACTGTCAGCGACAACTCGCCCACCTCATCGAGAAACAGCGTGCCGCCGTTGGCCAGTTCGAACTTGCCGCGCCGGTCGTTCAGCGCGCCGGTGAAGGCGCCGCGCACGTGACCGAACAATTCGCTTTCCACCAGGGTGTCGGGCAAAGCGGCGCAGTTGAGGCTGATGATCGGCTTGTCCGCCCGGGGCGAGGCGGCGTGGATGGCTTGGGCCACCAGTTCCTTGCCGACCCCGGTTTCCCCGGTGATCAGCACCGTCAGATCGCTGCCGCCCACCAGATTGATTTCTTCCACCAGACGCTTGTGCGCCTTGCTCTGGCCGATCATTTCACGGTTCTGCTGGCCGCTGGCCTGACGGTAGACCTCGGCGCGCTGGTGTTCGTCCTCGACGCGATTGTTCAGACGCTCGATGCGCTCGGCGGCGTTGACCGTGGCGGCGGCGAGGCTGGCGAAGGCTTCCAGGGCGTCCAGTTCGATCGGTTCGAATTGCTCCGGATCGAGGGCGTCGAGGGTCAGCAGGCCCCACGGGCGCTCGTCGATGAACAGCGGGCAGCCCATGCAGTCGTGAACTTCCAGATGATCGTCGAGGCCATCGACCAAACCGTCATAAGGGTCGGGCATGTCACTGTCGGCGGCGAAACGGGTCGGACCGGGGCTGCTGAGCAGGGCTTCGAAGCGCGGGTGTTCGCTGACCTTGAAGCGTCGGCCGAGGGTGTCGGTGCTCAAACCGTCGACGGCCAGCGGCACCAGCCATTCGCCATCCAGGCGCAGCAGGGCGGCGGCATCGCAGGGCAGGAGGGCACGCATGGCTTCGAGCAGGCGACGATAACGCTCGCCTTCAGGCAGTTCGCGGGACAGGTCCGAGACCAGGGGGAGCAGGGCGGTAAGCAGAGATTTTGCAGTCATAGTGACTCCGTGTAGTCGGTATGACTATAAGGCCGCTTGTGTCGATATGACTACTTTATTTTTAAGGTATTGATTTATAAGGAAATTAAAGTTGGCACGAATGCTGATATATACAAAGCAGTCCCTTACAAACCCTCGATGTTCAGGAGTCACCTTATGCTTAGCGTTCAAGACCGTGCCATCGTCAAATCCACCGTACCGCTGCTGGAAAGCGGTGGCGAAGCGCTGATCACTCACTTCTACCGCATGATGCTGTCCGAGTACCCGGAAGTCCGTCCGCTGTTCAACCAGGCCCACCAGGCCACCGGTGACCAGCCGCGCGCGCTGGCCAACGGCGTACTGATGTATGCACGCCACATCGACCAGCTCGACCAGCTGGGCGATCTGGTGGCGAAGATTATCAACAAGCACGTGGCCCTGCAGATCCTGCCGGAACACTACCCGATCGTCGGTACCTGCCTGCTGCGCGCCATCGCTGAAGTGCTGGGCGAAGAAATCGCCACCCCGGAAGTGATCGCGGCCTGGGGTGCGGCCTACGGCCAACTGGCGGATATCCTGATCGGTGCCGAAACCAGCATCTACGACCAGAAGGAACAGGCACCGGGCGGCTGGCGCGGGGCGCGGGAATTCATCGTGGTGAACAAGGTAGAAGAAAGCGCGGAAATCACCTCGTTCTACTTCGAACCTGCTGACAAAGGTCCGATTCTGGCAGCAGAGCCAGGCCAGTACATCGGCATGAAACTGTTCCTCGATGGCGAAGAAATCCGTCGTAACTACTCGCTGTCGGCTCGCCCGAACAACGGTCAGTACCGCATCAGCGTCAAGCGTGAAAACGGTGGCCGCGCATCCAACCACCTGCACGATGAGCTGCATGTAGGCCAGAGCATCCAGCTGTTCCCGCCATCGGGCGAGTTCACCCTGACTGCCAGCGACAAACCGCTGGTGCTGATCAGCGGCGGCGTCGGCATCACACCGACTCTTGCGATGCTCGAAGCGGCCCTGGAAACCGGGCGTCCGGTGCACTTTATCCACAGCGCGCGCAACGGCAAGGTCCACGCCTTCCGCGACTTCATCGAAGGGCTGGCGGCGCGTCATCCACAACTCAAACGCTTCTACTGCTACGCCGAAGATGACGGCGTGAGCCCGGCGGCGCACAGCGTTGGTTACCTGGATCAGGAACTGTTGAACGCTTGGCTGCCGGCCGAGCGTGATCTGGACGCTTACTTCCTGGGGCCGAAGGGCTTCATGGCGGCGGTCAAGCGTCACCTCAAGGCGCTGGGTGTGCCTGAGAAGCAGAGCCGTTACGAGTTTTTCGGGCCGGCTGCGGCGCTGGAGTGATCGATCAAGCGCGGTGAACCAGGTTCACCGCGCTGCCTTCTTCGCGGGCAAGCCTCGCTCCTACAGG
>NZ_JAIQWX010000236.1 GCF_020164475.1 Pseudomonas sp. REP124
CCACACCTCCAAAATCTTGGCCAAACCAGTCAAGCAACTTGAAAGCTTTGACCATTGCCCGCCACCCCGCGCGGAGCGAGTATTTCCCTGTTGATTACGGTTCCCCCAACCTAATAAAAAACACAGAGGGATTCTGGCAATGCGCGATTACTTGTCTGCCGTTTCACAGTTCAACTATCAGCACACCGTCGATGCCGCACTCGCGGGCGATCTCACTGCTCTCAATGCCTGTGTCGAGTGTTGCGACCGGCATGCCTTGCCGGGGCGCATCGCGCTGTTCTGGGAAGGTCGTGATGGCAGCAGCGCCACGTACACCTTCAGCGACCTGCAGGACAAGGCCGCGCGTTTTGCCAACTTCCTCCTGAGCCAAGGCGTGCAGAAGGGCGACAAGGTCGCCGGCCTGCTGCCACGCAATATCGAATTGTTGATCACCGTGTTCGCTGCCTGGCGCATCGGCGCGGTCTATCAGCCGCTGTTCACCGCCTTCGGCCCCAAGGCCATCGAGCATCGCCTGGGCTGCTCGGGCGCCAAAGTCGTGGTCACAGACGCGGTCAACCGCTCCAAACTGGCCGAAGTCGCCGATTGCCCGACCATCGTCACCGTCGGCGGGCCGAAGGGCCAGGGCATTGTCCGTGGCGACTTCAGCTTCTGGGCCGAACTGGCCAACTATTCCTCCGTGTGCGAACCGGTGATGCTCACCGGCGAAGACCCGTTCCTGCTGATGTTCACATCGGGCACCACCGGCCCGTCGAAAGCGCTGTCGGTGCCGCTCAAGGCCATCGTCGCCTTCCAGAGCTACACCCGTGACGCGGTGGATCTGCGCCCTGAAGACGCGTTCTGGAACGTCGCCGATCCGGGCTGGGCCTACGGTATCTATTTCGGCGTGACCGGCCCGATGGGCATGGGCCACCCGATCACCTTCTACGATGGCCCGTTCACCCTCGAAAGCACCTGCCGGGTGATCAACAAGTACGGCATCACCAACCTCACCGGTTCGCCGACCGCCTACCGTCTGCTGATTGCCGGTGGCGACGAGTTCGCCAAATCGATCAAGGGCAAACTGCGCATCGTCAGCAGCGCCGGCGAACCGCTGAATCCGGAAGTGATCCGCTGGTTTGCCGACAACCTCGGCGTGGTCATTCACGACCATTACGGCCAGACCGAGCTGGGCATGGTGCTGTGCAACCACCACGGCCTGGAGCACTCGATCCATATGGGCGCCGCCGGTTTTGCCTCCCCCGGCCACCGCATCGTGGTGCTGGACGAGGAATACAAGGAACTGGGCGTCGGCCAGCCGGGCATCCTGGCCATCGACCGCACCCAGTCGCCGATGTGCTGGTTCGCCGGCTACGAAGGCGCGCCGACCAAGGCCTTCGTCGGCAACTACTACCTGAGCGGCGACACCGTCGAGTGGAACCCGGACGGCAGCATCAGCTTTGTCGGTCGCAGCGACGACGTGATCACCACCTCCGGCTATCGGGTCGGCCCGTTTGACGTGGAAAGCGCGCTGATCGAACACCCGGCGGTGGTCGAGGCCGCGGTGGTCGGCAAGCCTGATCCTGAGCGTACGGAACTGGTGAAGGCGTTCGTGGTGCTCAGCGCGCAATACCGCGCCGCGCCGGAGCTGGCCGAAGAGCTGCGTCAGCATGTGCGCAAGCGTCTGGCGGCGCACTCGTATCCCCGTGAAATCGAATTTGTCAGCGAGTTGCCGAAAACTCCGAGCGGCAAATTGCAGCGCTTCATCTTGCGCAACCAGGAAATCGCCAAGGCTCAAGAGGCCGCGGCGAAGAACGTTTCAGCTTGAATCCAAGGAAACAATGATGCAGATCGAAAACAAGGTTTTTCTCGTCACCGGCGGTGCTTCGGGCCTGGGCGCGGCCACCGCTGAAATGCTGGTGGCTGCCGGCGCCAAAGTGATGCTGGTGGACATGAACGCCGAGGCCGTTGCGGCCCAGGCCCAGCGTCTTGGCGCGCAAAGCGTTGTTGCCGACATCAGCAACGAAGCCGATGCGCAGGCGGCGGTGCAGGCCACGGTCAAGGCCTTCGGCGGCCTCAACGGGCTGGTCAACTGCGCCGGCATCGTGCGCGGCGAGAAGATCCTCGGCAAGAACGGTCCGCACGCCCTGGCCAGCTTCAGCCAGGTGATCAACGTCAATGTGATCGGCAGTTTCAACATGCTGCGCCTGGCGTCGGCGGTGATTGCCGAGAGCGAGCCGGATGCCGGTGGCGAACGCGGCGTGATCATCAACACCGCCTCGGCGGCCGCCTACGACGGCCAGATCGGCCAGGCGGCCTACGCGGCTTCAAAGGGCGCGATCGTCAGCCTGACCCTGCCTGCCGCCCGCGAGCTGGCGCGTTTCGGCATCCGCGTGATGACCATCGCCCCGGGCATCTTCGAAACCCCGATGATGGCCGGCATGACCCCGGAAGTGCGCGATTCCCTGGCCGCCGGCGTGCCTTTCCCGCCACGCCTTGGCAAACCCGCCGAGTACGCGGCGCTGGCCCGGCATATCATTGAAAACAGCATGCTCAACGGCGAGGTGATCCGTCTCGACGGCGCCTTGCGCATGGCCGCCAAATAAGGAGGATTTGTCATGACTATTGCCAACGATCCAATCGTTATCGTCAGCGCCGTTCGCACCCCGATGGGCGGTTTCCAGGGCGAACTGAAAAGCCTGACCGCGCCGCAACTGGGCGCTGCCGCAATCAAGGCCGCCGTCGAGCGCGCGGGCGTTTCCGCCGATTCGGTTGAAGAAGTGCTGTTCGGTTGCGTGCTGTCCGCCGGCCTCGGCCAGGCCCCGGCGCGTCAGGCGGCACTGGGCGCCGGGCTGAACAAGTCGACCCGTTGCACCACCCTGAACAAGATGTGCGGTTCGGGCATGGAAGCGACCATCCTGGCCCACGACATGCTGCTGGCCGGCAGCGCCGACGTGGTGGTTGCCGGTGGCATGGAAAGCATGTCCAACGCACCGTACCTGCTGGACCGCGCCCGCGCCGGTTATCGCATGGGCCACGGCCGCGTGCTTGACTCGATGTTCCTCGACGGTCTGGAAGACGCCTACGACAAGGGCCGCCTGATGGGCACCTTCGCCGAAGATTGCGCCGAAACCCATCATTTCAGCCGCGAAGCCCAGGATGCGTTCGCCATCGCCTCGACCACCCGCGCCCAGCAGGCGATCAAGGACGGCAGCTTCAAGGACGAGATCGTGCCGCTGACCGTGACCGTCGGCAAAGAGCAGGTGACCATCAGCAACGACGAACAGCCGCCGAAAGCCAAGCTGGACAAGATTGCTTCGCTCAAGCCTGCGTTCCGCGATGGCGGCAGCGTGACGGCGGCCAACTCAAGTTCCATCTCCGACGGTGCGGCGGCGCTGGTGCTGATGCGTCGTTCCGAGGCCGACAAGCGCGGTTTGAAGCCGCTGGCGGTGATTCATGGTCACTCGGCCTTCGCCGATACCCCGGGCCTGTTCCCGGTGGCGCCGATTGGCGCGATCCAGAAGCTGATGAAGAAAACCGGCTGGTCGCTCAATGACGTGGACCTGGTGGAAGTCAACGAAGCCTTCGCCGTGGTCGCGATGGCGGCCATGACCCAACTGGAAATCCCCCACGAGAAGCTCAACGTCCACGGCGGCGCCTGCGCCCTGGGCCACCCGATCGGCGCGTCCGGCGCACGGATCCTCGTGACCCTGCTGTCGGCGTTGCGCCAGAAGGGCCTGAAGCGCGGCGTGGCGGCAATCTGCATTGGTGGCGGTGAGGCGACGGCGATGGCTGTCGAGTGTCTGGTCTAAGGCAATCCTCCATCCCTGTGGGAGCGGGCTTGCCCGCGATGAGGCCCAATCAGTCGACATATTTGTTGGCTGATACACCGCCATCGCGGGCAAGCCCGCTCCCACAGGTACCGTGTTGGATTTAGGTTAATGCGCAAATTTTTAAGGACTGGTCATGATCCCCAATGACGAACAACTGCAAATCAGCGACGCGGCCCGGCAGTTTGCCCAGGAACGGCTGAAACCGTTCGCCGCCGAATGGGACCGTGAACACCGCTTCCCCAAAGAGGCCATCGGCGAGATGGCCGAGTTGGGCTTCTTCGGCATGCTGGTGCCGGAGCAGTGGGGCGGTTGCGACACCGGTTACCTGGCCTACGCCATGGCCCTGGAAGAGATCGCCGCTGGCGACGGCGCCTGCTCGACCATCATGAGCGTGCACAACTCCGTGGGTTGCGTGCCGATCCTCAACTACGGCAATGACGACCAGAAAGAGCGCTTTCTCAAGCCCCTGGCCAGCGGCGCGATGCTCGGTGCGTTCGCCCTGACCGAGCCGCAGGCCGGTTCCGACGCCAGCGGCCTGAAAACCCGCGCGCGGCTGGAAGGCGATCACTACGTGCTCAACGGCAGCAAGCAGTTCATCACCTCCGGGCAGAACGCCGGGGTGGTGATTGTGTTTGCGGTGACCGACCCGAGCGCCGGCAAGCGCGGTATCACCGCGTTGATCGTGCCCACGGATTCGCCGGGCTATACCGTTGCGCGGGTCGAGGACAAGCTCGGTCAGCACGCTTCCGATACCTGCCAGATCCTCTTCGAAAACGTCAAGGTTCCGGTGGCCAACCGCCTGGGCGAAGAGGGCGAGGGCTACAAGATCGCCCTGGCCAACCTCGAAGGCGGCCGCGTCGGCATCGCTTCGCAATCGGTGGGCATGGCCCGCGCCGCCTTCGAAGCCGCCCGTGACTATGCCCGCGAGCGCGAGAGCTTCGGCAAGCCGATCATCGAACATCAGGCGGTGGCGTTCCGTCTGGCGGACATGGCGACCCAGATCGCCGTCGCCCGGCAGATGGTGCACTACGCCGCGGCGCTGCGTGACAGCGGCAAGCCGGCGCTGGTCGAAGCTTCCATGGCCAAACTGTTCGCCTCGGAAATGGCCGAAAAGGTTTGTTCCTCGGCGTTGCAAACCCTGGGCGGTTACGGTTATCTGAACGACTTCCCGGTGGAGCGGATCTACCGCGACGTGCGGGTTTGCCAGATTTACGAAGGCACCAGCGACATTCAGCGCATGGTCATTTCGCGCAACCTATAAAAAGGAAACCTCTACGTGAACTACGAAACGATTTTGCTGGAAATCCACGACCGCGTCGGTCTGATCACCCTGAACCGTCCGCAGGCGCTGAACGCGCTGAATGCGCAGATCGTCAGCGAAGTGAACCACGCCCTCGATGGCCTGGAGAAAGACCCGAACATCGGCTGCATCGTGCTGACCGGCTCGAAAAAAGCGTTCGCCGCCGGTGCCGACATCAAGGAAATGGCCGAGCTGACCTACCCGCAGATCTACATCGACGACCTGTTCAGCGACAGCGACCGGGTGGCCAACCGCCGCAAGCCGATCATCGCCGCGGTCAACGGTTTCGCATTGGGCGGTGGCTGTGAGCTGGCACTGATGTGCGACTTCATCCTGGCCGGCGATAACGCCAAGTTCGGTCAGCCGGAAATCAACCTCGGGGTGCTGCCGGGTATGGGCGGCACTCAGCGCCTGACCCGCGCCGTGGGCAAGGCCAAGGCCATGGAAATGTGCCTCAGCGGCCGCCTGATCGGTGCCGAGGAAGCCGAGCGTTGCGGGATCGTCGCGCGCATCGTGCCGAGCGATGAGTTGCTGGACGAAGCGCTGAAAGTCGCGGCGCTGATCGCGAAGAAATCCCTGCCGATCGCCATGATGGTCAAGGAAAGCGTCAACCGCGCCTTCGAAGTGAGCCTGTCCGAAGGCGTGCGTTTCGAGCGCCGGGTGTTCCATGCGGCATTTGCGACCCAGGATCAGAAGGAAGGCATGGCGGCGTTCATTGCCAAGCGTGAGGCGGATTTCACCAACAAGTGATGCCGCGTACACCATGAA
>NZ_JAIQWX010000237.1 GCF_020164475.1 Pseudomonas sp. REP124
TTAAGTAGCCGTTACCAAAAAAACGGATATGTACACGATCTAATAACCCTCCAAACTCTCAACCAACCACTCACTAAACCCCCGCGCATTACTCTCACTATCCCGATGCGTCAGAAGTGCCCAATTGGGGCCGCGGATGGTTTGTTCCACCAGTGGTTGCAACTGCCCGTTCGCGCGAGCCTGCCGACTCAACAACTCACTAACCAACGCAATCCCAAGCCCCGCGCAAGCCGCATCCAGCAGCAACCCCGGATCAGAGAAGTTCAACCCCTGATCCTGCTGCCCGACATCAATCCCCGATTCCACCGCCCAATGACTCCAATCCATCTCCCGCTCGCCATGCAAGGTCGTGCGCTGCTCCCGGGGTTGCGCCAACAACCCCGGATGGCACGCAGGATAAAGCCGATCGGCATACAACACCTTGAAGCTGCACTCCGCCTGGGAGCTGATGTCGTCGCGCACGGCAATATCGATGGTCTGCGTCGCCATGTCCGGCACTTCATCGGTGCTGAAAATCCACAGATCGACCTGCGGATGCCGACTGCGGAAATCCCCAAGACGCGGCAGCAGCCAGTGACGGGCAAACGCCGGGGTCGTGTTGAGCACCAGTTGATTGGGTTTCTGATATTGCCCGAGCCTGCGAATACCCACCGCCAATTGCTGCAGCATCGCCTGGGTAGTGCTCAGCAGGTCATGGCCGGCGTCGGTCAGGCTGACACTGCGTCCGCTGCGGAAAAACAGCGGCTGCTCCAGATACGCCTCGAGACTGCGGATCTGCTGGCTGATGGCCGACTGGGTCAGGTGCAGCTCCT
The DNA here is from genome assembly GCF_020164475.1 of Pseudomonas sp. REP124. Lineage (GTDB taxonomy): Bacteria > Pseudomonadota > Gammaproteobacteria > Pseudomonadales > Pseudomonadaceae > Aquipseudomonas. Next base: position 813 of record NZ_JAIQWX010000237.1, read on the forward strand.
CGGCGGCCTTGTGAAAACTGCCCAGGCGGGCGGCGGCTTCAAAGCCGCGCAGGGTGCTGAGTGGCGGCCAGTGCTTGAGCATATTGATAAGTTCCTCTAATCACTTTTCTGCAAAATCCATCGTTTGTTTGCCCGTTTTACGCGCCGTAGCATGCATGCCAAGACCGCCAAGGCAGTTTTCATTGAACACAATGGCTTAACTAAAGGGCTTTTTATCATGCAGCAGAACGAGATGGGAAATAGCGGTTGGATGATGCCGGCGGAGTGGGTTCGCCATGCCGCCACCTGGATGGTCTGGCCGCACAACAAGGAACTCTGGGAGTCAGGCTGGCGCGTGACCCTGGCGCAGGTTCAGCAGGATTTCGCCGGTGTGGCCAACGCCATTGCCCGTTTCGAACCGGTGAAAATGGTCGTCGATCCGTCCGCCGTCGCCAGCGCCAAGGCCCTGTGCGGTCCGAACATCGAGCTGATTGAGTTGGCGGTGAACGACAGCTGGTGCCGCGACTCCGGTCCAAGCTTCGTCTGCCACCCGCAACAAGGCCTGGCCGGGGTCAGCTGGCGCTTCAACGCCTGGGGCGGCAAGTCGGCCCATGACCTGGACGAAGGCCTGGCGCGTCGTGCGCTCAATCACCTGGGCCTGCCGTGCTTCGGCACGCCGCTGAGCAACGAAGGCGGCGCCATTCATGTCGACGGCGAAGGCACGCTGATCACTACCGAATCGGTGCTGCTCAACCCCAACCGCAACCCGGGCGTGACCAAGGCCGAGATGGAAGAGATCTTCAGTCGTCTTCTGGGCGTGAAGAAAACCATCTGGCTGCCGGGCGATCCGGACTATGTCACCGGCGACATGACCGACGGCCACGTCGATGGCGTCTGCGCCTTCGCTCGCCCTGGCGTATTGCTGGTGGACGCCACCCGCGACCAGAGCTCGGTGTACGCCGAAGTCGCCCGGGAAAACCGTCGCGCCCTGGAGCTGGTCACCGATGCTCGCGGACGCAAGTTTGAAATGATCGAGCTGTTTGAAGCCAGCGAAGCGGTGGACACCGAAGCCGAAGTGTTCTGCGCCTCGTACACCAACTTTTACATCGCTAACGACGCGATCATCATGCCGGCCTACGGCATCGCCGCCGATAACGTCGCCGCGCAAACCCTGGCCCAGGCCTTCCCCGGGCGCGAAGTGGTGCCGGTGCGCATCAATCATCTGGCCCATGGCGGCGGCGGGGTGCATTGCATCACTCAGCAGCAACCGGCCTGGCCGGTGGAGGGTTGATGCCATGACGATTCTGACCGTCGCCACCACGCAGATGCCCTGCACCTGGGACTTGAAAAACAACCTCGATCAAGCCGAGCAACTGGTCCGCGAGGCCGCCGCCAAGGGCGCCCAGGTGATCCTGTTGCAGGAGCTGTTCGCCACGCCGTATTTCTGCATCGAGCAAAGCCACCAGCACCTGGCCCTGGCCGAGACCTTCGGCGACAGCCCGGTGCTCAAGCGCTTCGCCGCGCTGGCCCGGGAGCTGGGCGTGGTGTTGCCGTTGAGCTGGTTCGAAAAGGCCGGCAACGCTTACTTCAATTCGCTGTGCGTAGCCGATGCCGACGGGCGACTGCTGGGGGTGTATCGCAAGACCCATATCCCCAACGCCATCGGCTATCAGGAGAAGGAATACTTCAGCCCTGGCGATACCGGTTTCCGCGTCTGGGACACCGCGTTCGGGCGCATCGGCGTCGGCATCTGCTGGGATCAGTGGTTTCCCGAAACCGCCCGTTGCCTGGCCTTGATGGGCGCCGAAGTGCTGCTGTTCCCGACGGCCATCGGCTCCGAGCCCGGCTGCGCGACGCTGGATTCGCGGGATCACTGGCAGATGACCATGCGCGGTCATGCGGCCGCCAACATCCTGCCTGTCGTGGCTTCCAACCGCGTCGGCCGGGAAGCGGCGACCACGGATCCGACCTTGCAGATGAGCTTCTACGGCTCGTCCTTCATCAGTAACCACAAGGGCAAGCTGCTCGCCGAGGCCGACCGCGACAGCACCGGCGTGCTGGTGCACAGCCTCGACCTTGCGGCCATGCGCGAAGAGCGTCTGAGCTGGGGCATCTACCGCGATCGTCGCCCGGAAATGTACGGGGCGCTGTTGAGCCAGGACGGTCGCCACATTCACTCACGCTGGAATGCCCAGGGGGTCTGACATGCGTACCTTCAATCGACTGTTGCCCGCCGCCCTCGCACTGGCCATCAGCGCTGCGGTGCCGGCGCTGCATGCCGAAGAAAAGACCCTGCGGCTGTACAACTGGGCTGATTATTTCGCCGAGGACACCCTGAGCCGTTTCACCGCTGAAACCGGGATCAAGGTGATCTACGACGTCATGGACGGCAGCGAAACCCTGGAGGCCAAGATGCTCGCCGGTGGCAGCGGTTACGACCTGATCTTCCCGGGCGACACCGTGGCCGAACGGCTGATGCGCGCCGGCAGCCTTATGCCGCTGGACCGCTCCAAGCTCACGGAGCTTTCGGACATCGAACCCGGTCTGCAGAAACTGCGCGGACAGTACGAGCATTCCGCCGGGGCCACCGTGCCTTACACCTGGGGCACCATTGGCGTGACCTATAACGACGAACAGATCAAACAGCGCATGCCCGACGCGCCGGTCAACAGCCTGGACATGCTGTTCAAGCCTGAGCTGGCGGCGAAATTCGCCGATTGCGGCATCTCGGTGATCGACTCGCCCGACGAAGTGTTGGCGGTGGTACTCAACTACCTGGGCCGCGAACCGCGCAGCGCCAAGCCCGAAGACCTCAAGGCAGCCAGCGCCTTGCTGCAGAAACTGCGGCCGTACGTTCGCAAGTTCCAGTCGCAACCGGTCACCGACCTGGTGAACGGCAACCTGTGCCTGTCCCTGGGCTACAGCGGCGACATGACCCAGGCGCAGCGCACCGCGGATTCGGCCGGCAAGAAGACCACCTTCCAGTACCGCATTCCCAAGGAAGGCACGACGGTGTGGATGGACACCATGGCCATTCCCGTGGACGCCAAACACCCGGAATACGCCTATGCGTTAATCAACTTCATCATGCGCCCGCAGAACATGGCCGCCATCAGCAACTTCACCGGCTACCCGACTTCCAACGCCAAGGCGCGTCCCGGTGTGGATGCAAGCATGCGCGACAACCCGGACATCTATATTGATGAAGCCACCTACGCGCGGTTGATCCCGGGCAAAGATATTCCCCAGGCCGACATGCGTGCCCGCATGCGCACCTGGACCAAGTTCAAAACGGCCACAAGCCAGTAAACCCAAGCCAGTAATTAAGGGCCGGCATGATCTGCCGGCCGATTTTCAGGAACATCTACATGTCGACGCGTCGAGATTTCATCAAACAGGTATTGGTGCTTGCCGGTATGGGAGCCGCTTTCACCGGGCTCGGCTTGTCACCCACCGCCGTGCTGGCGGCCAGCGCAGAGCGTTGGTACATGCCCGATGAGGGCGACAAACATGAGCAGGCCTTCATCGCCTTTGGCGCTCAGGATGCGATATGGGAAGACTTCACCCCGGACGTGCAAGCGGCGCTCGGGCGCATCGCGCGGGCTATTGCCGACTATGAGCCGCTGACCGTGTTCTGCCGCAAGAGCGAGCGGGACCTGGCCGAGGAACATTGCGGCAGCGCCAATGTCACCTACGTCATCACCGAGCTGGATGACATCTGGATGCGCGACATCGGCGCCAATTTCGTGGTCGATGGCAAGGGCGGGCTGGGCGCCGTGGATTTCAATTTCAACGGCTGGGGCAACAAGCAGTGGCACAGCAAGGATGCCCGGCTGGCGGCGCTGATCGCCACCAACGAGCAGGCCAATTACCTGCGCAGCGAGCTGGTGGGCGAGGGCGGCGGCATCGAAGTGGACGGTCACGGCACCGGGATCATGACCGAAAGCAGCTGGATCAACGCCAACCGCAATCAGGACTGGACCAAGGCTGAGGTCGAGGAAGAGCTGAAATTCCGCCTGGGCCTGCGCAAGATCATCTGGCTGCCGGGGATCAAGGGCAAGGACATCACCGACGCCCATGTCGATTTCTATGCACGCTTCGTCAAGCCGGGGGTGGTGATCGCCAACCTCGACACCGATCCGCGGTCCTACGACAACAAGGTCACCAAGGCCCATCTGGAGATCCTCAAAAACGCCACGGACGCCGATGGTCGCAAGTTGCAGGTGCATACCGTGTCGCCACCGCTCAAGCCGCGCAAGAGCAAGTTCAGCCAGGGCAATGACGACTTTGCCGCCGGTTACATCAATTATTTCGTGATCAACGGGGCGATCATCGCGCCGGAATTCGGTGACAAGGAGGCCGATCGCAAGGCGTTTGACCTGCTCTCAAGGCTTTATCCGGATCGCGAAGTGGTGCAGCTCAACATCGATGCCATCGCCGCCGGTGGCGGGGGTATTCACTGCGTGACCAGTCATCAGCCAAGGGTCTAGCAGCGGCAGTGGGGACGTCTGATAGACTGACGGACGTCCCTTTTACCTCCTCGAACAAGAGAGCCCCATGGCCAATCAAGACGTCGTCTTCTATCCCGATCCCGACCAGGATTCCATTTCCTCCGATGTTGCCGAGTTCAACGGCATCCTGATGACCACGCAGATCCCGACCCGCTTCGACGGCACCCTGGAACTGGGCGACATCACCGTGCAGAGCGAATGCACCCTGCAAGCGCTGAAGATTGCACTGGAAGGCGCCGGCAGCTCCATGGACCGGGTCATGCATCTGACCATCTACCTGACCGACATGACCGACCGCGCCGCGTTCAACGAAGTCTACAAGCGCTACTTCGCCAAGCCATGGCCAGTGCGCGCCGCCGTTGGCGTTGCCGCCCTGGCGGTGGAAGGCATGCGCGTGGAAGTCGTGGCCACGGCCGCCAAAGCCTGATTCCCGCCACACACGCAAAACCCCTGTGGGAGCGGGCTTGCTCGCGAAAGCGGTGTATCAGTCGAC
>NZ_JAIQWX010000238.1 GCF_020164475.1 Pseudomonas sp. REP124
GCCAGTCAATTCACTACTCATTCAAGCTTTGTCCAACACCCTGGCCAAAAACGGCCCAGTCCTGCTCTTCTTGCTTTTGGCAACCTTCTGCGGCACCCCCGCCACCACAATCTTCCCACCCTGATCCCCCGCCCCAGGACCGATATCGATCACCCAGTCACTCTGCGCCACCACCCGCATCTCATGTTCCACCACAATCACCGTGTGCCCCGCCGTCACCAGATTGTTCAATTGCTCCAGCAGCCGATCGACATCCCGCGGATGCAGGCCGGTGGTTGGCTCATCCAGCACATACAAGGTCGCCCCGCGCTGATTGCGCTGCAGTTCCGTGGCCAGTTTGATGCGCTGGGCCTCGCCGCCGGACAGCTCGGTCGCCGGCTGACCGAGGCGCAGATAGCCAAGGCCGATATCGCGCAGCACTTCCAGCGAGCGACGCACGCTGGCTTGTTCGGCGAACACCTCTACGGCCTCATCGACGGTCAATTGCAGCACCTGGGCGATGTTGCGCCCCTGCCAGGTGATCGCCAGCGTGTCCGGGTTGTAGCGTGCGCCGTGGCAGGTCGGGCATGGCGCATAGACGCTGGGCATGAACAGCAATTCGACGCTGACAAAGCCTTCGCCCTCGCAGGTGGCGCAGCGGCCCTTGGCGACGTTGAAGGAGAATTGCCCTGCGTCGTAACCGGCAGCCTGGGCTTCGGGCGTGGCGGCATAGAGCTTGCGCACGTTGTCGAACAGCCCGGTGTAGGTCGCAAGGTTGGAGCGCGGGGTGCGGCCGATGGGTTTCTGGTCGACCTGCACCAGACGCTTGATCGACTCCAGCCCCGCCGTGACCTGACCGCCGCTGGTTTGCGGCGCATCGTCTTCCAGGCTCGGTTCTTCGGATTCGTTGTCGGCGACCGGACGCCCCAGGTGCGCGCCGACCAACTCCAGCAAGGCCTGGCTGACCAGACTCGACTTGCCGGAGCCGGAGACGCCGGTCACTGCGGTAAAGCAGCCCAGCGGAAACTCGACATCGAGTTTGTTGAGGTTATTGCGGGTGATGCCTTCCAGGCGCAGCCAGTCCTTGGGCTGACGCGGTGCGCGAATTGACCGGTCGTGTTCGGCGAATAGATAAGCGCGGGTCTGTGATTCGGCGATGTCCGCCAACCCGGCCGGCGCGCCGCTGTACAACACCTGGCCACCGTGTTCACCCGCTGCCGGGCCGACGTCGATCAGCCAGTCGGCACGGCGCATGGTTTCCAGGTCGTGCTCGACCACAAACAGGGTGTTGCCGGCGGACTTCAGACGCTGCAAGGCTTCGAACAACGCCTCGCCATCCGCCGGATGCAGACCCGCCGAAGGTTCATCCAGCACGTAGATCACCCCGAACAGTTGCGAGCCCAATTGCGTGGCCAGGCGCAGGCGCTGCAACTCGCCGGAGGACAGCGTCGGCGTACTGCGCTCCAGCGCCAGATAACCGAGACCCAGATCGGTCAGAGTGCTGACCCGCTCCAGCAGATCCTGGGCGATGCGTTGCGCGGCGAGGCGCTTTTCCACCGACAGGTTCGGCGTATGACGCACGTCAGGGGCATTGGCGTGTCCGCTGGCGCCGTGGGCGACGCGCTCTTTGCGGGCCTCGCGGGTCTGGGTGTGGCTCAGCACTTCACCCGCCTCTTCGCCCTCATGCAGATACTGTTCGGCCGCCACCGGTCTCAGCACTTCGGCCAGTTGCAGCAACGGCATCTGCGCCAGCTCGCCGATGTCGTAACCGGCGAAGGTCACCGACAGCGCTTCACGCTTGAGGCGCTTGCCATCGCAAAGCGGGCACGGGCTGCCGAGCATGAATTGCGAGACGCGCTTCTTCATCAGCGCGCTTTGCGAATGGGTGAAGGTGTGCAGGATGTAGCGACGGGCGCCGGTGAAAGTCCCCTGGTAGCTGGGCTCCATCTTGCGCTTGAGGGCGACGCGGGTTTCTTCCGGGGTGAGCCCGGCGTACACCGGCACCGTCGGGGTTTCTTCGGTGAAGAGAATCCAGTCACGCTGTTTTTTCGGCAGGTCGCGCCAGGGGATGTCGACGTCATAGCCCATGGTCACCAGGATGTCCCGCAGGTTCTGGCCCTGCCAGGCCAGGGGCCAGGACGCGACGGCGCGCTGGCGGATGGTCAGGCTCGGGTCCGGCACCATCAACGCTTCGGTGACTTCATAGACCCGGCCCAGGCCATGACATTCAGGGCACGCGCCCTGGGGCGTATTGGGGGAAAAGTCTTCGGCGTAGAGCATCGGCTGCCCCGCCGGGTAACTGCCGGCGCGGGAATAGAGCATGCGGATCAGGCTCGACAGGGTGGTGACGCTACCCACGGACGAGCGCGTACTCGGCGTGCCCCGTTGCTGCTGCAAGGCCACCGCCGGGGGCAGGCCCTCGATGGAGTCCACATCCGGCACCCCGACCTGATCGATCAGCCGCCGCGCATAGGGCGCCACCGACTCGAAATAGCGACGCTGGGCCTCGGCATAGAGCGTGGAAAACGCCAGGGACGACTTGCCCGACCCGGACACCCCGGTAAACACCACCAGCGCATCGCGGGGAATGTCGACGTCGATGTTCTTGAGATTGTGCTCCCGGGCGCCCCGCACCCTGACCATGCCTGAAGGAGGGTTCGCGCTGCGGTTCGAGGTCATCGGGTGGCCTTGTTCAAAGTGGGTCGGATGCAATTGCCCCCTGTAGGAGCGAGCATGCTCGCGATGGTCGTCAACGATAACGCTGACAGCCTGATACCCCGCGGTGCTCTGGCGTTCATCGCGAGCGTGCTCGCTCCTACAGAAAGCATTTAGCCGTTGAGCACCGCGCGAATCATCTGCATCAGCGCCTGCGGGCTATAGGGTTTGCTCAGCAAATGCGTGTCGGGGCTGAGCTGGTGGTTGCGCGAGATAATGTCACGGGTGTGGCCCGAGGTGAACAGCACCGCCACCGACGGATTCTGGACCTTGGCCCAGGCGCCGAGGTCCGAGCTCTTGATCAGGCCGGGCATGACCACATCGGTAAAGATAAGGTCCACCTCCGCACCATCGAGCAACATCTGCATGGCAATGTCGGCGTTGGCGGCTGTCAGCACCTGATAACCCTCTTCCTGCAACATCTCCACGGTGGACACCCGCACCGCATCGTTGTCCTCCACCACCAGAATGCGTTCACGCCCGCCTCGCGGCGGTACATCAGTGACCGAAGTTTCCCGGGGCACCGAGCGCAGGCTGCGGGGGAAATACAGCTGCACCCGCGTGCCCTCTCCGACCACACTGGACATCTCCACGTGCCCACCGCTCTGTTTGACGAAACCGAACACCATGCTCAGGCCCAACCCCGTGCCCTGACCGTCGGGCTTGGTGGTGAAAAAAGGCTCGAACGCGTGGGCCAGAACCTGCGGCGACATGCCCGAGCCCGAGTCGGCCACCGTCACGCGCACGTAGTCGCCGGTGGTAATGTCCTTGCCCGCGCAGAACGACTCGTCGAGGTGGATGTTGTCAGCGCAAAGTTCAATGATCCCCTCGCCCAACATCGCATCACGGGCGTTGATCGCCAGGTTGAGGATGGTGTTTTCCAGTTGGTTGCGATCGACGAACACCGGCCAGGGATCGTCGGCAGCGGTCATCCGGATCTCAACGGTTTCCCCGAGCGCTCGCTGCAGCAACTCTCCCAAGCCGTCGAAAATCTGCTGCGGTGTACAAATCGCCGGAGACAGCGGTTGGCGACGGGCGAAGGCGAGCAATTGCGACGACAGCTTGGCCCCACGCTCGACGGCTGCAATCGATGCGCTCACCCGACGTTGCACATTGGCATTGCCCGCCTCGTGGCGTGCCAGCAGGTGCAGGTTGCCAGAGATCACCTGCAGCAGGTTGTTGAAGTCGTGGGCCACGCCGCCGGTAAGTCCGCCGATGGCTTCGAGTTTCTGCGACTGGCGCAACTGCTCCTCCGCCAACAGCCGCCCTTCCACTTCATCGGCCACCCGCTGCTCGAGATTGCGGGTGAACTTGAGCAACGACTCTTCGGCAATCTTGCGTTCATGGATGTCGATCAGCACCCCGGGGAAGCGTAAAGGCTGGCCCTGCTCATCGAACTCGCAGCAACCGCTGGCCTGTACCCACAGGTAACTGCCGTCGGGGCGCAGGACGCGGTATTCGGTGTTGAAGGGGGCGCCGGTCTGCACTGAGCGCTGGACCTGCTCCTGCACCCAGCTGCGGTCGTCGGGGTGGATCTGCGCTTCGGCGAGGTCCTGGGGCAGGTTGTCCAGCGGCTGGCCGGGAGGAAAGGAAAAGGTCCGGGCAAAGCGTTCATCGCCGCTGAGTACATTGGCCTTGATGTCCCAGACGAACGAACCGAGCAACGCACCGGCATTCAGGGCCAGGCGGACACGCTCATTGTCGGCGCGATAGGCATTTTCAGCGGCCTGGCGCAGGCGCTCGGAAATCACCAGTTCGGTGGTTTCGACCACCATGGCCATGACCCCGGCGGGCATTCCTTCGTCGTTGGCCACCGGGCTGTAATAGAGGTCCATCCAGACGTCTTCGGGCACACCGGCGCGCAGCAGCACCAGCTCTTTATTGCGATAGGACAAGGTGCCGCCGGCCAGGCAGGTATCGACCACATTGCGATTGAAGTCGGCCACTTCCGGCCAGCCCAGCTCCACCGGGGAGCCCAGCAGGTAAGGATGGCGGCCGCCAGCGAAGATCGAATAGGCATCGTTGTAGATCATGTAGCCGGGCCGGGCCCAGAGCATCACCATCGGCAGCGGTGAGGCGAGCATCAACTGCACCGTGCTGATCAGGCTCCTGGGCCAGGTATCGATGCTTCCAAGCTCGGTGCGGCTCCAGTCGAACGCACGAATGCGCCCGGCCATTTCACCGCTCCAACCTGCACACCCGTGGCTATCGTCTAGAAACTGCATTGGCTGGCTCTGAGTTCCGGTGATTGCACCCGTTTGTTTCGAGCGTTGTGGATGCCAATCGTTCCTGGAGGTATAGCTGAATGTCCAGTCTTGCATTTTTGCCCTGCTGGCACGGGACTTTGTGGGAGCGGGCTTGCTCGCGAAAGCGGCCTGGACGACAACCTGATTCTTCCTGATGTACACCGGACCATTGTGGGAGCGAGCATGCTCGCGAGCTTTTTGATGGTGTACATATCCGTTGCTGCGGTAACGGCTACTTATGGTTCCGCTCTTACAGCGGGTTACTTTGAAGAGCGCAAAGTAACCAAACGCTCGTGCCCCTGACGTTCGGTGCCTCGCCTAGGCTCGGCATGCCCTCCTTCCGGTCCTGCTCCGTGGGCCCGCCGCCATCGGCCATCCATGGCCGGCGGCGGCTAACCCGGCATCCCTGCCGGGTTGCCCACTACGCAGAACCTCCACTCGGCCTCTCGAGGCGGCCGACACCGCAAAGCCGAGGCGGCCTGAAAGCCGACCTGGCCCTTGAAGCGCCCGCGTCCCCCTGTGGGAGCGGGCTTGCCCGCGATGGTGTTCAACGATGACGCGTGCTGCCTGATGCCCCGTGGTGCCCTGTCGTGCATCGCGAGCAAGCTCGGCTCCTACAGTGATCGCGTCGTTCACCATTTTTTGCAGTCGACATACAACCTGTGGGAGCGGGCTTGCCCGCGATGGTCGTTAACGATAACGCTGGCTGCCTGATGCCCCGTGGTGGTCTCTCGTTCATCGCGAGCAAACTCGGCTCCTACAGTGGTCGGGTCGTTCACCATTTTTGTGATCGACACATCACACTTGTGGGAGCGGGCTTGCTCGCGAAGAGGCAGTGTCAGGCGAC
>NZ_JAIQWX010000239.1 GCF_020164475.1 Pseudomonas sp. REP124
TGCTCGCGATGCTGTTAAAAGGTCAGCCGTGCTGCGGCAATCGCCACCACAGCCACCCCCACCAGCAGATTGAAACCCACCACCCGGCGAATCCGCCCCAGCACCGACGCCCCGGTCGGCCAGTCCTGCGCTTCCACGGCCTTGCGCAACTCCGGCAGCATCAACGCCTGAATCCGGATGAACAGCGCCGTCATCACCAGATAGAGCCCCATCATCACCTGCACGTAACGCGGCGCATGCTCAAAGCCGGTGAAATGCAGGTTCAGCATGCCCACGCCGGTGACCGGCAGCAGAATGACCGCGCCCCAGACCCAGCGGAAAAAGCCTTGAAACACTTCTACCCAGAGCTTCAGTCGGGCAGGACCTTCGAGAGCCTTGATCGCCGCGGGGCGCAAGACTATCCAGGCGAAAAACATGCCGCCCACCCACACCAGTGCGGCGAGGACATGCAGGCTATAAACAAGGCTAAAAGCGGTCATTGGGGTACTCCGTTCTGCGCGGGATTAATTAGCGGGGTATGATAGCGGCCGATCCGAACCACTGAAAATTTATCCAGCGTTTTTTGCGCCCGACAATCCATGATCAGCACTGAACTCAAAACCACGATCCAGGGCGCCTATTCGCGTTTTCTCGAAGCCAAGAGCCTCAAGCCGCGTTACGGCCAGCGCCTGATGATCGCCGAAGTCGCCAAGGTCCTCGGTGACATCGACACCGACGACGAAGGCCGGCGCAGCGGCGATCCCGCGATTGTCGCGGTGGAAGCCGGCACCGGTACCGGCAAGACCGTGGCCTACAGCCTGGCGTCGATTCCTGCTGCCAAGGCCGCCGGCAAGCGCCTGGTGATCGCCACGGCGACCGTCGCCCTGCAGGAGCAGATCGTCTACAAGGATCTGCCGGACCTGATGCGCAACAGCGGGCTGAATTTCAGCTTCGCCCTGGCCAAGGGGCGCGGGCGCTACATGTGCCTGTCCAAGCTCGACATGCTGCTCCAGGAAGGCCACGCGCAGACCGCCACCGCGCAGCTGTTCGAGGAAGAAGGCTTCAAGATCGAGGTGGATGAGGCGAGTCAGAAGCTGTTCACCAGCATGATCGAGAAACTCGCCGGCAATAAATGGGACGGCGACCGCGACAGCTGGCCCAACGCCCTGGAGGACGCCGACTGGGCGCGCCTGACCACCGATCACAGCCAGTGCACCAACCGTCATTGCCCGAACTTCGGCCAGTGCGCCTTCTACAAGGCCCGCGAAGGCATGGGCAAGGTCGATGTAATTGTTACCAACCACGACATGGTGCTGGCCGACCTCGCCCTGGGCGGCGGTGCCGTGCTGCCTGACCCGCGCGATACCCTCTATGTCTTCGACGAAGGCCATCACCTGCCTGACAAGGCTATCGGCCATTTCGCCCATTACACCCGCCTGCGTTCCACCGCCGACTGGCTGGAAACCACCGCCAAGAACCTCACCAAACTGCTTGCCCAGCACCCGCTGCCGGGTGACCTGGGCAAGTTGATCGAGCAGGTGCCGGAGCTGGCGCGGGAGATCAAGACCCAGCAGCAATTCATGTTCACCGCCTGCGAGCAGATCGCCGATTTCAAACCCGGTGAAGACGTCGAAGGCCGCGAACGGCCGCGTCATCGTTTCGTCGGCGGGGTGATCCCCGAGCACATGCGCGAGATGGGCATCGAACTGAAGAAAGGCTTTGCCCGCCTGACCGACCTGTTCACCCGCCTGACCGAATTGCTCAAGGAAGGCATGGACGGCGAGGTCAACATCGGTATCGCCAGCAATCAGGCCGAAGAGTGGTATCCGCTGTTCGGCAGTCTGCTGTCCCGTTGCTCGGGCAACTGGGAGCTGTGGACCGCATTCACCGTCGAAGACCCGGAAGACAACCCGCCCATGGCCCGCTGGCTGACCCTGGCCGAAAGCGGCTCGCTGTTCGACATCGAGGTCAATGCCAGCCCGATCCTCGCGGCGGACATGCTGCGGCGCAGTCTGTGGAACGTAGCCTATGGCGCCCTGGTGACTTCGGCGACCTTGACCGCCCTCGGTACTTTCGACCGATTCCGCATGCGCGCCGGCCTGCCGAAACATGCCGTGACCGCCGTGGTGCCGAGCCCGTTCCATCACGCCGATGCCGGTGTGCTGAAAGTGCCGAATCTCAACGCCGACCCTCGTGATGCGGCGGCGCATACCGCCGCGATCATCCGCGACTTGCCGGACCTGGTCGAAGGCTCGCGGGGCACGCTGGTGCTGTTTTCCTCGCGCAAACAGATGCAGGACGTGTTCGATGGCCTCGATCGCGACTGGCGCAAGCAGGTGTTCATTCAAGGCAACCTGTCGAAGCAGGAAACCCTGAACAAACACAAGGCCAGGGTCGATGGCGGGGATTCGAGCGTGTTGTTCGGTCTTGCGAGTTTTGCCGAGGGCGTCGACTTGCCCGGCGCCTATTGTGAACACGTGGTCATCGCCAAGATTCCGTTCTCGGTGCCCGACGATCCGGTCGAAGCGGCGCTGGCCGAATGGATCGAAGCCCGGGGTGGCAATCCGTTCATGGAGATCTCCGTGCCTGACGCCTCGCTGAAGCTGGTCCAGGCTTGCGGTCGCCTGCTGCGCACCGAAGAAGACCGCGGCACCATCACCTTGCTCGACCGGCGTCTGGTCACCCAGCGCTATGGCAAGGCGATCCTGAATGCGTTGCCTCCTTTCCGTCGCGAAATTTCCTGATATGGCGGTGGGCAAATCTGCCCACCGTGTTGTCTATCTCTCTGTCATCGCTGTTTCACTGGCCCATTGAGGTCGTTAGGGAGAATTCCGTTCTCATGATTCGCCGTTCGTTACCCGCCATTTTTGCCCTGGTCTTCGCCGCCCCCTTGTTGGCGGCGCCTGCCGGTCAGCAGACCCTGTTCAACTTCGTCCGCCCCGCGGACGTGGTCAAAGTGGCCACCGAGAACGCCGATCTGCCGCAATCCAACGCCGAGCAAACCCCTGAAGGCGAAGTACTGCGCCGGGTGACCTTCAATCCGGTCGCTCGCCCGACCCTGCGTTTGAGCCCGCAAACCGGCGCCTGGGACTGGTCGCAGTCGGCAATGATGAGCCTGCGCATCCAGAGCGCCATGAACTGGCCGATCACCCTCTATGTGCAAATTCAGAGTAACGACGGCAAGACCCTGACCAGTCGCATCGACCTGCCCGCGGGTCCTGCGCAGACGTTGCTGGTGCCGCTGGTGGCGACTTCGCCATTGAGCCAAGGCATGAAAGCCGGGCCACCGATGCCGGTGACGGTGGATGGCTCGCGTGTATTGCTGGCCAGCAGCAGCGGTGAACTGGATCGCGCCCAGGTGGTGTCGGTCAGTCTGTCGATGGACCAACCGAAGGCCGCCCAAAGCATTCTGCTCGAGCGCTTCGGTGTTGAGGATGGTGAAGCCGCCACCAGAGCGGCGTACGGCAATTTGGTAGACGCCTACGGTCAGTCGACCCGGGGCAAATGGCCGGAAAAAGTCGGCAGCGACGAACAACTCAAAGGCGCGGCGGCCAAGGAACAGCAGCAGTTGAAGGGCTGGCTGGCCGAGCGCGCCAAGGCACCGCTGGACAAGTTCGGCGGCTGGACCCAGGGCCCGGCGTTCAAGGGCAGCGGTTTTTTCCGCACTGAAAAGCGCGACGGGCGCTGGTATCTGGTCACGCCGCTGGGGTATCCGTTCTATTCGCTGGGCGTCAACACCGTCGCTGCGGATGTGAACCAGACCTACGTCGCCGGGCGTGAATGGATGTTCGAATCCCTGCCCAAGGCGGGCGAGCCGTTGGCCAGTCATTTTGGCGAGGGGGATAACCGTGGCGGCAACGGCGTCGATCAGGGTCGCGGTTTCAATGCCGGGCGCTGGTTTGACTTCTACGGTGCCAACCTGCAGCGACTGTATGGCGATCCGTGCGTGCCGGGCAGCGAGACCAAGTCCGGGGTCGCCGAAGCGGCTAAATCCGACGCGGTGGAAGCCAGCGCAGAGAAAGCGGCGGAGCAACCATTGGTGCCTGAGACGGCCGAGTCCGGTGTCGCCGAAGCCGCCAAGGCTGACGCGGAACAAGCCGCGGCAGTGAAAGCGGCGGAGCCCGCTGCGGCAGAACCCTGCAAAGCGACCTTCGACGAAAATCGGTGGGCCAGCCAGACCCTCGATCGTCTGCAAGCCTGGGGATTCAACACCGTTGGCAACTGGAGCGCGCCATCTCTTGGCGATGCGGAGCGTGTGCCTTACACCTTGCCGCTGTCGATCGTCGGCGATTACACCAGCATCAGTACCGGCAACGATTGGTGGGGCGGCATGCCCGACCCGTTCGATCCGCGTTTCGCCATGGCCACCGAACGCGCCGTGGCCATCGCCACCCGCGACCATCGCGACGATCCTTGGCTGATCGGTTACTACGCCGACAATGAACTGGCCTGGGCCGGTCCCGGTGACGATCCGAAAGCCCGTTACGCCTTGGCCTACGGTACGTTGAAGATGACCACCGACGTGCCGGCCAAGCGTGCGTTTCTCAAGCAACTGCGCGACAAGTATCGCAACCAGGCGGGACTGTCCAAGGCCTGGGGCATCGATCTGCCGGCCTGGGAGTTGATGGAGGACCCTGGTTTCGTGCCGCCGCTGCCGAGCCCCGAACATCCGGAGATCGAGGCTGACTTCAAGTATTTCCAGAAGGTTTTCGCCGACACTTACTTCAAGACCATTTCCGACTCGCTCAAGTGGCACGCGCCGAATCAGTTGCTGCTCGGAGGGCGGTTTGCCGTCAGCACGCCGGAAGCGGTTGAGTCCTGCGCCCGTTACTGTGATGTGTTGAGCTTCAATCTGTATACGCTGCAACCGCAGGACGGTTATGACTTTGCCAAGTTGCGCGATCTGAACAAGCCGGTGCTGATTACCGAGTTCAACTTCGGTTCGACTGATCGTGGGCCGTTTTGGGGTGGCGTGACGCAGTTGGCGAAAGAGGAGGACCGGGGGCCGGCTTACGCGAACTTCCTGAAACAGGCGTTGAGCGAGCCGTCGATCGTCGGAGTGCACTGGTTCCAGTACCTCGACCAGCCAGTTACCGGGCGTCTGCTGGATGGTGAGAACGGTCATTTCGGTCTGGTGGGGATTACTGATCTGCCGTTTCAGGGGTTTGTCGACGGTGTGCGCAAGAGCAATCTGGCGGCGGTTGATCAGTTGGCCAAGGAGGCGCAGAAGGCCAGTGCCGAGGCGGACAAGGCCAAACACGATAGCGAAGGTGGGCGCGATGCGGATGCCGGCAAAGGGCCGGGGAAGGGCGCAGGTGGGCATTCGGGCAAGGGCCACTAACTGACCCAACCCCTTCGTAGGAGCGAGGCTTGCCCGCGAAGGGTCCTGACAGCCGACGTGATCTTGCGGATTGTAGCGGGATCAATTGTGGGAGCTGGCTTGCCAGCGATGGCGGCCTGCCAACCGACTCGGCTCTTGTGGGTGTACACGAACCCCTGTGGGAGCGGGCTTGCTCGCGAAGGCGTCCTGATAGACGACCTGATTTTGCGGCTGTACTCGGTTCAAATGTGGTAGCGAGCCTGCTCGCGAGCTTTTTTGATTGGGTGCATATCCGTTGCTGCGGTAACGGCTGCTTAGGGTTCCGCCCTTACGGCGGGTCACTTGGAAAAGCGCCAAGTAACCAAGCGCTTTCATCCCCTGACGTACGGCCCTTCGCTTAGGCTCAGGGTTCCCTCGCTCCGGTCCTGCTCCGTGGG
>NZ_JAIQWX010000024.1 GCF_020164475.1 Pseudomonas sp. REP124
GACTGACACACCGCTTTCGCGAGCAAGCCCGCTCCCACATTGGTTTGTGGTGGTTTTGAAGATTAATTACCCCGGCATCCCGGGCCAGTTATCACACAGCCCCATTTGGGCGTTTTTTTTGCAGCGTGGCGCGGGCATACTAGGCCGTCCTCATCCCTGGTGCTGCCCGCCTCTATGCTTCGCGTCCTGATAGCCCTTGCTCTGACTTGCCTGCTCCAACCGGCCTTTGCGGACGAGCGCGCGCAAACCCAACAGCAGTTGGAAGCCACGCGCCAGGACATCGCCGAGCTGAAGAAGCTGCTGGGCAAGCTGCAGGAAGAAAAATCCGGCGTGCAGAAAGACCTCAAAGGCACCGAAACCGAGATGGGCAAGCTCGAGAAGCAGGTCGAAGCCCTGCAAAAAGAGCTCAAGAAGAGCGAATCCGAGCTGCAGCGGCTCGATGCGGAGAAAAAAAAACTCCAGAGCGCGCGCACTGAACAGCAACAACTGATCGCCATCCAGGCCCGGGCCGCCTACCAGAACGGCCGTCAGGAATACCTCAAGCTGCTGCTCAACCAGCAGAACCCCGAGAAATTCGCCCGCACCCTCACCTATTACGACTACCTCAGCCAGGCTCGCATGGAGCAGTTGAAGAAATTCAACGAAACCCTGCGCCAACTGGCTAATGTCGAACAGGACATCGCCAAACAGCAGGCCCAGTTGCTGGTGCAGCAAGGCAACCTCGATTCCCAGCGCAGCGAACTCGATAAAGTCCGCGAAGAGCGCCAGCAAGCCCTGGCCAAGCTCAATGAAGACGTGAAGGCTCGCGACCAGAAACTGGCAGCCCGCGAGCAGGATCAGGCAGACCTGTCTAAAGTCCTTAAAACCATTGAAGAAACCCTGGCTCGCCAGGCCCGTGAGGCAGAAGAAGCGCGGCAAAAAGCGCTGATCGCCCAGCAGGAAGCCGAAAAAAAGCGTTTACGTGAGGCTCAGGAGCAGGCAAACGCCAGCGACGAAGCCCCACGCAAACCGGTCAGATCGACGCCTGGCGCGCTGGTTTCCAGCTCCGGCGAAACTTTTGGCGGTGCGTTTGCGTCTACTCGCGGCAAACTTCCCTGGCCTGTCGATGGTCGACTGCTGGCACGCTTCGGCGAAACCCGTGGCGACGATGCACGGACCAAGTGGGACGGCGTGATGATCGGCGCCTCTGCCGGCAGCGCCGTACATGCGGTGCACGGCGGGCGCGTGGTGTTCGCCGACTGGTTACGCGGTGCCGGGCTGCTGGTGATTCTCGACCACGGCAACGGTTTTTTGAGTTTGTACGGTCACAACCAGACGCTGCTCAAGTCTGCGGGTGACGTGGTGAAAGCCGGTGAATCCATCTCCACTGTCGGTAACAGCGGCGGACAGGACACCCCGGCGTTGTATTTTGCGATTCGTCAGCAGGGCCACCCAAGTGACCCGGCGCAATGGTGCCGCACGCAAGGATAAGCGTGCCGCCTAATTCAGGAGTTCGTTCGACATGCTGCATTTGTCCCGCCTTACCTCGCTGGCCCTGACGATCGCCCTGGTGATCGGCGCGCCGCTGGCGTTCGCTGCCCAACCCGCCCCGGCCGCCGCGCCTGCGGGCACTGCGGCGACCACCAAGGCGCCATTGCCGCTGGAAGAGCTGCGCACCTTTGCCGAGGTCATGGACCGCATCAAGGCTGCCTATGTCGAACCGGTCGATGACAAGACCCTGCTGGAAAACGCTATCAAAGGCATGCTCAGCAACCTCGATCCGCACTCCGCCTATCTGGGCCCTGAAGACTTCGCCGAATTGCAGGAAAGCACCAGCGGCGAATTCGGCGGCCTGGGCATCGAAGTCGGCGCCGAAGACGGCTTCATCAAGGTGGTGTCGCCGATCGATGACACTCCTGCCTCCAAGGCCGGCATTCAGGCCGGTGACTTTATCGTCAAGATCAACGGCCAGCCGACTCGGGGCCAGAGCATGACCGAAGCCGTGGACAAGATGCGCGGCAAGATCGGCCAGAAAATCACCCTGACCCTGGTACGCGACGGTGGCACGCCGTTCGACGTGACCCTGGCCCGCGCCATCATTCAGGTGAAGAGCGTGAAGAGCCAGTTGCTGGAGTCCGGTTACGGCTACATCCGCATCACCCAGTTCCAGGTCAAGACCGGCGAAGAGGTCTCCAAGGCCCTGGCCAAGCTGCGCAAGGAAAACGGCAAGAAGCTCAACGGCATCGTGCTCGACCTGCGCAACAACCCGGGCGGCGTACTGCAGGCAGCGGTGGAAGTGGTCGACCACTTCATCACCAAAGGCCTGATCGTCTACACCAAGGGCCGCATCGCCAACTCCGAACTGCGCTTCTCGGCCACCGGCAAGGACGAAAGCGAGGCCGTGCCAATGGTCGTGCTGATCAACGGCGGCAGCGCCTCGGCGTCGGAAATCGTCGCCGGCGCCCTGCAGGACCAGAAACGCGCGGTGGTCATGGGCACCAACAGCTTCGGCAAGGGCTCGGTGCAAACCGTACTGCCGCTCAACAACGACCGCGCGCTGAAGATCACCACGGCGCTGTACTACACGCCGAACGGCCGTTCGATCCAGGCCCAGGGCATCGTCCCGGACATCGAAGTGCGCAGGGCCAAGATCACCAGCGAACAGGACGGCGACTACTTCAAGGAAGCCGACCTGCAGGGTCACCTGGGCAATGGCAACGGCGGCGAAGACAAGCCGACCGGTTCCGGCGGCAAGGCCAAGGCAATGCCGCAGGATGACGATTACCAGTTGGCCCAGGCCCTGAGCCTGCTCAAAGGGCTGAGCATCACTTCCGGCCGCTGAGGATGGGTTTGCGCTTCATCTTCGTCCTGTTGTGCTGTCTGGCGGGTACGGTTCACGCCGAACCCGCCGGACAGGTGCCTCACAAGCCCAAGGCCTACCTGAGCCTGATCATCGATGACCTGGGGCAGAACCTGCCCCGGGATCGTCGCGTGCTGGCCCTGCCCGGCCCGGTCACCGCGGCGATCATGCCCGACACACCCCACGCCACCGAGTTCGCCCGCGAAGCCCATCGCGCCGGCAAGACCGTCATCCTGCACATGCCCATGGATCCGGCCACCGGCCCGTTCGCCTGGCACCCTGAACTGCCGCAGGAAGAACTGGAAAAACGCCTCAATGCCGCCTTCAAAATGGTGCCCTACACCGCCGGCATCAATAACCACATGGGCAGCCGAATGACCGCGCAACCGGCGGCCATGGCGTGGTTGATGGCTGAGTTGCAACGGCGCCACAAGTTCTTCGTCGACAGCCGCACCAGCGCCCAGACGGTCGCTGCGCAACAGGCGCAGAAGATTGATCTGGCGAGTGTCTCTCGGGACGTGTTTCTCGATGACGAACGCACGGAAGCGGCGATCTACAACCAGTTGCAGACCGCGATCAATCTGGCCCGCAAACAGGGTTCGGCGGTGATGATCGGCCATCCGTATCCGCAGACCCTGGCGGTGCTCGAGCGTGAACTGCCCAAGCTAAAGGCTCAAGGGATCGACTGGATCGATATCAAATTGATGATCAGCGTACGCAGCAACAAGGCGATGGCAGGGCATGGGAAGGACGGGGTCTACCGCTAAGGCTCGCGATTCTTTCAGCCAATCAGAGATACCGCGCCATGATCTCGTCGACCACACCGTCCTTGCGCAACTGATCGAGCGCGGCCTGCAGCCTGGCGACGGTTTCGTCGGGTACGTCCTTGTTCAGCGCCAGGTAGAGTTCGGCGCTGTTGAAACGCAACACCGTCTTGAGCCCGGTCACGCCGTCCTGCCTTGCGAGGTAACGGCCGGCCGGGTCGCCGGTGGCCCACAGATCGATCTGGCCGTTGAGCAGCTTCTTCGCATTGTCCTGGTCGCGCAGCACCACCAGCGGTTTCAAACCCTGTTTGGTCAGGGTCTCGGCAATCGCATCGCCCTTGTAGGCGCCGATCTTGTACTTGCGCGCATCGTCCAGGGAGTCGAGGGTGATCTTGCTGTCGGCCTTGGCCAGCATGATCCAGTCGTCGGGACCAATAGGGCCAACCCACTTGAACAGATTTTCACGGTCCGGCAGGCGGGCCATGACGAACACGCCATAGCCGGGCTTTTCCAGGGTGAGTTTGTAGATCCGCTCCCAGGGGAAACGCAGCGTCAGGCTGTAGGAAATGTCGGCGCGCTTGAAGATCTCGCGGACGATGTCAGTGGCGATGCCGCTGATGTTTTCGTCCTGGGCGAAGTTCTTGCCGTTCTTCGCCATGTTGTACGGCGGGAAGTTTTCCGTCAGCAGCACCATGTCGACATCGGTGTTGGCGGCGGCAGGTGCAGCGTTTATGAGCAGGGGCGCAACGCTGGCGAGAGCAAGAAGCAGACGTTTGATCATGTCGGGCTACCGAAATCCTTGGCGTACCCAAGAGTGCCTTGAGCGTGTGGTGCTGTCTACTGGCCTTTTGATCTCATTGCACGGCAAACCCTCGGAGCGTGCCGCTCCGAGGGCTCGGCAATCAGCGCATCACGATTCCGCGATGTGCCATATAGGCCTTGGCTTCCTGAACGGTGTATTCGCCGAAGTGGAAAATACTCGCCGCCAGCACGGCGCTGGCGTGTCCTTCGAGGATGCCGTCGGCCAGGTGCTGCAGGTTGCCGACGCCGCCGGATGCGATCACCGGAATGCCCAGCGCATCGCTGATGGCGCGGGTCACACCCAGGTCGAAGCCGTTTTTCATGCCGTCCTGGTCCATGCTGGTCAGCAGGATCTCACCGGCGCCCAGACCTTCCATCTTCTTCGCCCACTCGACAGCGTCGAGGCCGGTCGGCTTGCGGCCGCCGTGGGTGAAGATCTCCCAGCGCGGGGTTTCGCCGGGAGCGGAAACCTTCTTGGCATCGATCGCAACGACGATGCACTGCGAGCCGAAATGCGCCGCCGCTTCGCCGACGAACTCCGGATTGAATACCGCAGCGGTGTTGATCGAGACCTTGTCCGCACCGGCATTGAGCAGGTTGCGGATGTCCTGCACGGTGCGCACGCCACCGCCGACAGTCAGCGGGATGAACACCTGGCTGGCCATGCGCTCGACGGTGTGCAGCGTGGTATCGCGGCCGTCGACGCTGGCGGTGATGTCGAGAAAGGTAATCTCGTCGGCACCCTGCTCGTCGTAACGACGGGCAATTTCCACCGGGTCACCGGCGTCGCGGATGTTCTCGAATTTCACACCCTTGACCACCCGGCCGTTGTCCACGTCCAGGCAAGGGATGATGCGTTTGGCCAGCGCCATGGTCAGTCCTCAGCCTTTGTACGAATCGCAGAAAGCTTGCGCTTCGGCGACGTCGAGGGTGCCTTCGTAGATTGCACGACCAGTAATCGCACCGATGATGCCGGGTGCCTTGGCGTCGAGCAGGGCCTTGATGTCGCCCAGGTTGTGGATGCCGCCGGACGCGATCACCGGGATCGAAGTGGCAGCCGCCAGCGCAGCGGTGAACGGTACGTTGCAGCCCTGCATCATGCCGTCTTTGGCGATGTCGGTATAAACGATGGCGGACACGCCGTCGGCTTCGAACTGCTTGGCCAGGTCGATCACCTGGACCTTGCTGATTTCGGCCCAGCCATCGGTGGCGACAAAGCCATCTTTGGCGTCGAGACCGACGATCACTTTGCCCGGGAACGCGCGGCAGGCTTCAGCGACGAAAGCCGGCTCTTTCACGGCCTTGGTGCCGATGATCACGTAGCTCACGCCAGCCTTGACGTAGTGCTCGATGGTTTCCAGGGAACGGATGCCGCCGCCGATCTGGATCGGCAGGTTCGGGTAGCGCTTGGCGATGGCGGTGACCACTTCGCCGTTGACCGGCTGGCCTTCGAAGGCGCCGTTCAGGTCGACCAGATGCAGACGGCGGCAACCGCCTTCCACCCACTTGGCAGCCATGCTCACCGGGTCATCGGAGAACACTGTGGAATCTTCCATGCGGCCCTGGCGCAGACGAACACAGGCACCGTCTTTAAGATCGATAGCGGGAATAATCAGCATCTGGCAAACCTTCAGAATTGAATGTTCAGCTTGGCTCGGAAATCAGTTTTTCTCGAGCGCCCACAGGTCGCTTTCGATGCTTTCGAACCTCTCTTTGAGGTGCGTCTGCACATCGAAAATCGCCCTGTTGTAATAGTGCGGAGCAATTTCGCGGGTAAACAGCTCAAGAATCTCGGCCGCCTCGAACGAGCCCAGGTCAAGGTCAAAGCGATCTTCCATGAAGCGCTTGATCTTGCGATTGGCCTCGGCCTCCTGCTCAGGGGTGAGCGTGAGGATCGGCGGTCTGGATTTCTTGACAGCCATTTACCAACGACCGTCCCACGCCGCGAAGTTCTGCAACAATTGCAGGCCGTGGGTATGGCTCTTCTCAGGGTGGAACTGCACGGCGAAACGCGAGCCATCGGCCAGCGCCGCGGCGAAGTCGACGCCGTAGTGACCGCTGCCCACCACCTGACGCGCATTGGCGGCGGCGATGTAGTAGCTGTGCACGAAGTAGAAACGCGCCATGTCCGGGATGTCGTGCCACAGCGGGTGATTGACCGCCTGCTTCACTTCGTTCCAGCCCATGTGCGGGACTTTCAGGTGTTCGCCGTCTTCATGCAGGTCCTTGCCGAAGAACTTCACCTCGCCCGGGAACAGGCCGATGCAGTCGACGCCATCGTTCTCTTCGCTGTGGTCGAGCAAGGCTTGCATGCCGACGCAGATGCCGAGAAACGGACGGTCCTGACTGACTTCACGCACCAGCGAGTCAAAACCCAGGCGACGGATCTCCGCCATGCAATCGCGAATCGCGCCGACGCCGGGGAAAACCACCCGGTCGGCTTCGCGAATCACGTTGGCATCGCTGGTGATCAGCACCTTGCCGGCGCCTACGTGTTCGAGGGCCTTGGCCACCGAGTGCAGGTTGCCCATGCCGTAATCGATAACTGCAACCGTCTGCATTACAGAACGCCCTTGGTCGATGGCATTTGCCCGGCCATGCGGTCATCGAGCTCAACGGCCATGCGCAGCGCGCGGCCGAAAGCCTTGAACACGGTTTCGATCTGGTGGTGGGTGTTGTGGCCACGCAGGTTGTCGATGTGCAGGGTGACGTTGGCGTGGTTTACGAAGCCCTGGAAGAATTCCTGGAACAGGTCAACGTCGAAACCGCCGACGGTGGCGCGAGTATACGGAACGTGCATCTGCAGGCCAGGACGGCCGGAGAAGTCGATCACCACGCGCGACAGCGCTTCATCGAGCGGCACGTAGGCGTGGCCGTAGCGACGGATGCCTTTCTTGTCGCCGATGGCCTGGGTGAAGGCCTGGCCGAGGGTGATACCGACGTCTTCCACGGTGTGGTGGTCGTCGATATGCAGGTCGCCTTTGCTGACGATATCCAGGTCGATCAACCCGTGACGGGCGATCTGGTCCAGCATGTGCTCAAGGAAAGGAACACCGATATCAAATCGGGCCTTACCGGTGCCATCGAGGTTGATCGAGGCTTTGATCTGGGTTTCCAGAGTGTCGCGCTCGACAGACGCCTTACGTTCGGCCATCACCAGCTCCGCAAAATCATTGGGCGAAAAAGGCAGCCATTATAGGCGTGCGGGCGCCAAACAGAAACACGGGAGGTGATATCGCTGACGGACAGAACGCCCGGTCATCGGCGATAGACATGTCCATACAAGCCATTTCAGACACCACAAAACCAAATGTGGGAGCGGGCTTGCTCGCGAAAGCGGTGTGTCAGCCAGCACAGATGTCGACTGAAACACTGCATTCGCGAGCAAGCCCGCTCCCACAAGGTGTTGGATGCCCGGACCATTGAGGCCCGGGCCAGAGCCTTAGTGGAACAACACCGCCGTCTTCTGCAGCGTCACCCACACACCCCACGCCAGTGGAATACCCACCACCAGCCAGGCAGCCACCGCCAGCGGCTTGGTGCCAGCAGCGGCTTTCCACTCCAGCACGGTGCTGCCGTCAGCGCCCTTGTCGTGACCCAGCGCCTGTTCGGCCGCCAGTTCGGCGTCGGTCATGAAGTACTTGTCGGCCACCGGGCGCACCATCAGGTTGCACAGGAAGCCCAGCACCAGCAGGCCCGCCAGGATGTACAGGGTGATGTCATAGGCCGCGGCACGTTCAACGCCGATGCTCAGCTGATACTCACGCAGGTAGTTCACCAGCACCGGACCCAACACGCCCGCCGCTGCCCAAGCGGTCAGCAGACGACCGTGGATCGCGCCCACCATTTGCGTACCGAACAGGTCCGCCAGGTAAGCCGGAACGGTCGCGAAACCGCCGCCGTACATCGACAGAACGATGCAGAACGCCGCCACGAACAGGGCGATGTGACCGCCGTGGCCGAGGTTCGGAATCAGCGAGTAGAGCGCAATGCCCAAGGCAAAGAACAGGAAGTAAGTGTTCTTGCGGCCCAGGAAGTCCGAGAACGATGCCCAGAAGAAACGGCCACCGATGTTGAACAGGCTCAGCAGACCGGTGAAACCTGCAGCGATCGCGGCGATCGACGCCAGTTGCGACGCGTCCAGCTGACCGAATGCCAGGTCATTGCCCAGCAACTTGCCGCCGAACACTTCCTGCAGCAGCGGCGAAGCCATGCCCAGGATGCCGATACCGGCCGATACGTTCAGGCACAGCACCAGCCAGACCAGACGGAACTGCGGGGTTTTCCACGCAACGCTCACGTGTACGTGACGGTTGGTGATCATCGCATTCGAGGCTTTTTTCGCAGGAGCGGTCCAGCCTTCAGGCTTCCAGCCGGTTGGCGGAACGCGGTAGGACAGCGCGCCACCGACCATGAACACGAAGTAGATCGCAGCCATGGCCACGAAGCTCTGCCACACGCCGACGCCTTCCGGCGAACCGAAATGGCTCATCAATGCTGTCGCCAACGGCGCACCGACCATCGCGCCACCGCCGAAGCCCATGATCGCCATGCCGGTCGCCATGCCGCGCTTGTCCGGGAACCATTTGATCAGGGTCGACACCGGCGAGATGTAGCCCAGACCCAGGCCGATACCGCCGATAACGCCGGAGCCGATCCACATCAGCCAGATCTGGTGGGTATAGATACCCAGCGCCGAAATCAGCAGACCGCCACACCAGCACAGGGCCGATACGACGCCAGCCTTGCGCGGACCGGC
Source organism: Pseudomonas sp. REP124 (assembly GCF_020164475.1). Classification (GTDB taxonomy): domain Bacteria; phylum Pseudomonadota; class Gammaproteobacteria; order Pseudomonadales; family Pseudomonadaceae; genus Aquipseudomonas. The sequence continues at coordinate 9,164 of NZ_JAIQWX010000024.1, forward strand.
GTGTTCCAGCCAGCCGCCCCAGATGGCTGCCGAGCAACCCAGGAAGATGAAGAACAGGGTGTAGATCCAGCCGAGCATCGAGATCGGCCAGTCGCATTGCGAAGAGAAGACTTGAGCGATGAAGCTCATGTCCGGTGCGCACGCCAGCGGCTTGGAGATGCCCAGCGCCTTGGACAGCGGCAACCAGAACACCGAGAAGCCGTAGGCCATGCCGATGCACAGGTGGATGGCCAGCGCGGCCGGTGGTACCAGCCAGCGGTTGAAACCGGGCTTGGCGATGATTCGTTCCTTGGACAGGAACGAGGGCTGGCCGGCGTAGCCGTCAGCCGCAATACTCGTGGTCATTGGTGTATCCCCCAGATATTAGTATGGTTCGCCAGCCACTCTTCACCCCCAGCCTTGGCGCACGCAGGCACGACTGTTTTTTCAGGTAAAGCTCCATTTTGGTGCGACATCGGGTCGCAGAAGGGCAGGCGAACGGGCGAAGGGTACCATTTGCACGTGACAGAAAAACCAAAGTGACATCACGTTTTTCGAAGTTGTCTGTTCTCGTATCACTATTGGCTCAGACGCTCCCCTTGCCGGGGCACGGTTCAACCCACAGGAGAGACCATGCCGGTCATCGTCCAATTGCTGGTCAATCTATCGACCTGAATCAGCTGGGTCTGGAGAAAATTCACCGATTTCCTGTCCGAATGATCGCTGACCGGTCATCCACTGCGGGGCGCTATACTCCTCGGCTAAATTTTTAATTCGACCAACTGCGTCGACTCACTACAAGGACTCGCCCATGAAAGCGTTCGGCAAAATCCTGGGTCTGGTACTTCTCGGGTTGTTGCTGATCATTGTGGCGCTGGGCTTTGCCCTGACCCACCTCTTCGATCCCAACGACTACAAAGACGAGATCCGTCAGATTGCCCGCGACAAGGCCCACATCGAGCTGACGCTCAATGGCGATATCGGCTGGAGCCTGTTCCCGTGGCTGGGCCTTGAGCTGCACGACGCCGCCGTGGCGACCCTGGCCAAACCGGCCGAACCTTTCGCTGATCTGCAGATGCTCGGTTTGTCGGTGCGCGTACTGCCGCTGCTGCGCCGCGAAGTGCAGATGAGCGATGTACGTGTCGAAGGCCTGAACCTGCGCCTGAACCGCGACAAGGACGGCCACGGTAACTGGGAAGACATCGGCAAGGTCCCGGCCACCGCGAGCACCGCCGGCACCCCGCCTGCCACCACCGGCGAGCCTCAAGCGCCAGCCACCGTCCCGGTGGAAAAGCCTGCGCAGCCCATTCGCCTGGACATCGACAGCCTGACCGTCAACAACGCCCGGGTCGAATACAGCGACGAGAAAACCGGTCGCCAGTTCAGCGCCGAAAGCATCCAGCTGAGCACCGGCCCGGTGCATGATTCGACCAACATCCCGGTCAAGCTCACGGCCTTCCTGGGTACCAACCAGCCTGTGCTGCGGGTCCGCACCGAGCTCAACGGCGAACTGCGCTTCGAACGCGCATTGCAGCGTTACAAGCTCGAAGACATGAAACTGACCGGCGAACTGGCCGGCGATCCGCTGCAAGGCAAGACCATGACCTTCGCCGCCCAGGGCCAGCTGCTGCTGGACAGGGCCGCCAATGTCGCGGAATGGACCGGTATCAAGATCTCCGCCAACCAGCTGCGCGCGTTGGGTGAGCTGAAGGTCAACGAACTGGACAAGACTCCGCAGGTCAGCGGCGGTCTGTCGATTGCCCAGTTCGACCTGGCGAAATTCGTCGACAGCATCGGCCAGCAGATGCCGAAGATGGCCGAAGGCAGCCTGAGCAAGGTCGAACTGGTCAGCCGCCTGGCCGGCACGCCAAGCAGCGTGGTGCTGGATGACATCAACCTGAAGGTCGACGACAGCACCTTCACCGGGCGCATCGCCGTCGAGGACTTCGCCAAGCAATCGCTGCGGGCCAACCTCAAGGCCGACACCTTCAACGTCGACCGCTACCTGCCGCCGAAATCCGCCGAAGCCAATAGCACGAAAGAAGTGCGTCAGGCCGAAGTCGCCAGCACCGAAGCCGATGCCATGGCCGGCGCCGGCACCACACCGCTACCGCAGGCGCCGACCAAGGAGGCGTGGAGCAACGAGCGCTTGCTGCCGGTGGAACGCCTGAGCAAGCTGGATGTGGACGCCGACCTGACCTTCGGCCAGTTGACCCTGGAAAAACTGCCGACCCACAACGCCACCCTCAAGGCCAACGGCCAGGGCGGGCTGCTGACGCTGTCGAACCTGAGCGGCGAGCTGCACGAAGGCAGCTTCGAAGCCAAGGGCACGCTGGACGTGCGGCCACAGGCGCCACTGCTGAACCTGCAGACCCGGATCAACCGGGTGCCGGTGGAGAAGATCCTCGAAAGCCAGGGCAAAAACCCTCCGGTCAAAGGCCTGGTCACCCTCAACAGCATGCTGACCGGCGCCGGCAACAGCCAGAAAGCGCTGATCGAAACCCTCAACGGCAACGCCAGTTTCGTCATCACCAGTGGCGTGCTGCTCAATGCCAACCTCGAACAACAGCTGTGCCGTGGCATCGCCACGCTCAACCGCAAGACCCTCAGCGGCGAACCGCGGGGCAAGGACACGCCGTTTCAGGAGCTCAAGGGCAACCTGAATTTCCGCAACGGCGTGGCCAGCAACCCGGACCTGAAAGTCCGCATCCCGGGCATGACCGTCAATGGCGACGGTGATGTCGATCTGCGGGTGCTGGGCACGGACTACCGCGTCGGCATCATCGTCGAAGGCGACAAGAGCGACATGCCGGACCCGGCCTGCCAGGTGGGCGAGAAATTCGTCGGCATCGAATGGCCGCTGCGCTGCCGTGGCCCGCTGGAGCTCGGCGCCAAGGCTTGCCGACTGGACAACGAACGCATGGGTCAGGTCGCCAGCAAGATGGCTGGCGAGCGGATCGGCGAAAAAATCGAAGAGAAACTTGGCGACAAGGTCAGCCCGGAACTCAAAGACGCCCTCAAGGGGCTGTTCAAACGATGAGAGCCGAGCAGTTTTCAACGGCGGTGCTGGACTGGTTCGACCGCCACGGCCGTCACGATTTGCCCTGGCAACAGGACATCAACCCGTATCGGGTCTGGGTCTCGGAAATCATGCTGCAGCAAACCCAGGTCAGCACCGTGCTGAACTACTTCGACCGTTTCATGGCCTCGCTGCCGACGGTCGAGGCCCTGGCGGCTGCGCCTGAAGATGAAGTGCTGCACCTGTGGACGGGCCTGGGTTATTACACCCGCGCACGCAATCTGCAGAAAACCGCGAAGATCGTCGTCGAGCAGTACGGCGGCGAGTTTCCGCGGGATGTGGAAAAACTCACCGATCTCCCCGGCATCGGCCTGTCCACCGCCGGGGCCATTGCCAGCATCAGCATGGGCCTGCGCGCGCCGATCCTCGACGGCAACGTCAAACGGGTGCTGGCGCGCTTTACCGCGCAAGAGGGCTACCCCGGCGAGCCGAAGGTCGCCAAACAGCTGTGGGCGAACGCCGAGCGCTTTACGCCCCATGACCGGGTCAACGCCTACACCCAGGCGATGATGGACCTGGGCGCCACGCTCTGCACCCGCAGCAAACCCAGCTGCCTGCTGTGCCCGCTGGAAAGGGGTTGCGAAGCGCACATGCTCGGCCTGGAAACCCGCTACCCGATCCCCAAGCCGCGCAAGGCCATCCCGCAGAAGCGCACGCTGATGCCGATGCTCGCCAACGGCGAAGGGGAAATCCTGCTTTACCGTCGCCCCTCGACAGGCCTGTGGGGCGGCCTGTGGAGCCTGCCGGAACTCGATGACCTCGACGACCTGCAGCATCTGGCTTCGCAGCACTCGCTGGAACTCGGCACCCGGCAGGCATTGCCAGAGCTGGTGCACACCTTCAGTCATTTTCAATTGTCCATCGAACCCGTGCTGGTTCAGGTCCAGGAGGCCGGCCATCACGTGGCCGAGGCCGACTGGCTCTGGTATAACCTCGCCACCCCGCCGCGCCTGGGCCTCGCCGCCCCGGTCAAGACCTTGCTCGAACGCGCGGCCGTCGTATTGAACGCAGGAGAGTCGTCATGACCCGCACCATCATGTGCCGCAAGTACAAAGAAGAACTGCCCGCCCTGGAGCGCGCGCCCTTCCCTGGCGCCAAAGGCCAGGACATTTTCGATCACGTCTCGGCCAAGGCTTGGGCCGACTGGCAAAAGCACCAGACCCTGCTGATCAACGAGAAACGCCTGAACATGATGAACGCCGAAGATCGCAAATATCTTCAGGGCGAGATGGACAAGTACTTCTCCGGCGAGGAATACGCCAAGGCCGAGGGCTACGTACCGCCGTCGGAATAACCCGCTTTTGCGGGGGTCGGAACGTAAGCGACGGTAATAATTAAATTTTTTTTGAAAACTTGCTTGACGACCCCCTGAAAAACCCGTTTAATGCGCCCCGTTGCCCAGATAGCTCAGTCGGTAGAGCAGGGGATTGAAAATCCCCGTGTCGGCGGTTCGATTCCGTCTCTGGGCACCACCTTCCGTTTTCAGGTGGTGCCAAGCACACCTGAAGACACACAAGAAGCCCGCCTAGTGCGGGCTTTTTGCTTTCTACGGTTCCCAACCGTTCCCTTGTAAGCCCAAACAGATGTGAGTAGATTCGTGAGTAGACCCAGTTCGGTCTACAAATCTACTCACACCGCGGCGGAACAGCGCCGGCCTGGTGCGGCCTGCAAGGGGGCGCTGCTATGCCACTGTCAGATACCACCATCCGTACCGCCAAGCCGAGGGACAAGCTCTACCGTCTGACAGACGCTAACGGCCTGTGTTTAGAAGTCACCACGACTGGCTCCAAGCTCTGGCGATACCGGTATCGCTTCAACGGCAACGCAAAAATGCTGGCGCTGGGTAAATACCCTGCTGTCACTCTGCTGAAGGCCCGCCAGCTACGCGATGAGGCCCGCCAACGCCTGATCGAAGGCACAGACCCAGGCGAGCACAAGAAAGCTGCCAAACAGGCTCAGAAGGTCCATGGACTGACTTTAGAGACGCTAGCGTGGGAGTGGTACGACTACAACTCGCCGCGATGGGCAGAGGCAACCAGCTACAAAGCCAAGCTGTACCTGGACAACGACATTATCCCCGGCATCGGCGCACGTCCGGTTAAAACCATCACCAGACCTGAGCTGGTGGAGTTGGTGCGCACAGTCGAGGCAAGGGGCACGCTCAATGCCGCAGGCAAGATCCGCCAATGGCTACACCAGATATTCAGGTATGGGTTGGCCAAGGGCGTCGTAGAGGTAAATCCGGCTACCGATCTGAACGTGGTGGCCGCGCCAGCAAAAGCCGCCCGTCACCACCCGCATATCACCTTTGCCGAATTTCCCGAACTACTGAACAAAGTCGAGGCCGCGAACATTCACACCCTAACCCGGCATGCCATTCGGTTGTTGACGCTGACCGCGGTTCGTCCTGGTGAATTACGCCAAGCGCCGTGGTCTGAGTTCGATCTAGACGCCGCCGTCTGGACAATACCGGCCGCCCGCATGAAAGCCCGTCGCCCCCATATCGTCCCCCTGCCCCGCCAAGCCGTAGCTATTTTGCGCCAGCTTCACGAAATCACCGGGCGTTACTCGCTGGTCTTTACTGGCACCAACCCTGAACGCCCTATGAGCGAGAACACGATAAACAAGGCTTTGCGGCTGGCTGGGTACGAAGGCCGGCAAACAGGCCACGGCTTCCGCCACCTGTTGAGCACTGAGCTCAATGGACGCGGGTACAACAAGGATTGGATCGAGCGCCAGCTTGCTCACGGTGACCGCGACGAAATACGCGGTACCTACAACCATGCGGCCTATGTCGAGCAGCGAAGGGAAATGATGCAAGACTGGGCCGACTCAATTGACGCGCTATGTGCAGGTGCCAACGTGGTAAGCATCAAGCGCAAGGCATAGTTTTCTCCGGATGTGCGCGGTCTCGTTTGGGCGTGGTTGGGAATTGCTGATAACATAATGGCTATCGCTGTATATTCATACAGACGGCCTATATGAGCTAGCTAAATGGCAGGAGCCTATGGAGACAATCAGATAACACCTTTCGGGCGGATAAAGCTCGACGGGATCTATTCTGACTGGGAGTCAGGCCACCATCTGAACCCCCGCCTTCTGGCTTTCGAACTCGCCGCAACACTCGAGACCTTGGCACCGTTAAATCAAGCAATTCAGCCTCTGCACGCAAGCGTCTTTTCGGAAGGCCGTTCCGACAGGAATATTCAAATCACTCACGGTGCCCTCGCCGACTATTTTACCGCCGCCAGCACCGGCAGAGCTGTCCCAACTATATCAACCAGCTTGGGGCCGATACCTGCTGCTAGCGTCCTGATATGGCGGCAATGGATTGAGCGCCTTGTTGATGAAGCGACTGCCCGCAACGGGCTGGCCGCTGCGTTCGCTCAACCGGCAAATGACAGCGCGTCATTCTCAATGGTAGTCAATAGCGCTGCTGCAACCAGCCACGTAACTCCCACTCCCGTACCAAGCAACTCATCGATAGTTCTCAAAGCACAACAAGCTCAATTGCGCCGCGAAGGTGAAAAAAGCGCCGGCGAACAACTCGACGAGCACCAGATCGCCCGCGAAAACGCGGAAAAAAAGGTGGCTGAGCTCTCGGCCCAACTCGAAATAAAAACAATTCAAAACCAACAGCTTATGGATGAGCTGGAATTGCAGCGCCGCGAACTCAACGACGAACGCCGAGCCAGGCGCGAAGCTGAAGACGAAAGCATTCGCATGGAGGAACGACTTGAACAGGTTATGGGGCTTGCCGAGTTCATGAACCAAGACAATCAACTTTCGCCACCTGATGGGCGATTGATTGTCGAGTGCTGGTGCGACGTCACACAGAACGGAACAAACGCTCCAAACATTGGCTGGAACGCGACCGTTACCAAGTGGTTTAAGGCAAGAGGAGTGACACTTCCAGCCGTGAAAGCAAAATTGTTCGTCTCTGCGCTCACTGGGCCCGGGCGAAAAAAAGGCGGCGCCATCGCTAGATCAAGTAATAAGGGGTGACAGGTTACAGCCCGCGCCCTGCTTGATCTGCAGAAGTTATCCCCGTAGTAAATCGATCAACCTGTGACACGTTAAATCCCACCTGTTACCTGTTCCGTCTCAGCCTCTACCTCCAGCATTGCCATCGTCGATCACCCAAACCGCCCCAGGAGGCGCAGACGATGGCAAGCACAACTCACCAGATCCATAAGCAGACCGAACAGGTCGTGCTTGTTCCAGACGACAAACCAGCAATCCAGTTCATCAAGCGCCAGAAAGTGGAAAGCATCACCGGCCTTTCCTGCACTGAGATTTATCGTCGCATCGCCGCAGACAACTTCCCTAAACAGGTCGTACTCGGGCCGAAGTGTGTTGTATGGGTAGAAGCTGAGATTTACGGCTGGATGAATGACCGTATTGCTGAAAGCCGAGCGGTGGCCTAAATGAAAAAGGCCACGATCTCCGAAGAGAAACGCAGCCTGTCGCAGGGCAATATTACCACCAACGCTACGCCTGACGTACTGCTGGAAACAGCGCCCACCAAGATCGCCAGAGCCCTGGTGTACTTCCGTCACTTTGGCTCGCTCAACCGCTTTGAGGCGCCGAAGTGGGTGGGCGACACCTGCCTTAACTCGACAATCCCCGTGCTGGAAAATAGCTACGGCCTGACATTTGAACACCTGCCAGAGAAGTCGCCGAACAATTGGGGCGCGCCCTGCGACTGTACCCGTTACCGATTGCTGGAAAGCTCGCACGCCCGGGCTGACAAGGTACTTGCACAGATGTTCAATCGGACGGCCAAGCGCCAAATGGTGGCGGCATGAACGCTATAGCTTTGACCCAATCCAACGGTGAGACCCGCGCAGATAGCCGTACACTCGCCGACCAGTTGGGCGTTAAACCAAAGAACACGCTTAGCTTGATCGAGCGGTACCTCTGCAAATTTGAGCGGCTCGGGGTTGTTCCGTTTCAAACGGAGAAACCTCGCGCCGGTACCGCTGGTGGCAGGCCTGAACGGTTCGCGCTGCTCAACGAGGATCAGTGCTACTTCCTGCTATCCCTCTCACGCAACACTGATCGCGTCGTAGAGCTGAAGTCGAGTCTGATTATGGCATTCCGTGAAGCCCGCTACGGGCACGCCTGCCAGACGCTTGTGGCTCGCAAGAATGAGGCGAGTCAGAGCGGTCGCCGGTTAGCCCATTGGCGCTATGACAAGCCTGGCATCCACCAGCATGTTGAGCACTTGAGGGAGCAACTGAAGTTACCTATCGACCTGGAGGACGTGCGTCCATGAACGCCTTGCTCATACCCCACGATGAGTGGTCTATAACTTCTCTTGCCAGCAGTCACGCCCGCCGGTATGGTTTGACTTGTCACATTGCTGACAACGACCTTGGCGGGTCGAATAGTAAAGGCGCAACAGCGCCCCCATTACGACTGCAGGCGCTTTTTTTACGCCCGCATTCTTGTGTTATGGCGGGTTGCGCAGGAGCACCTTCGGGTGCGTCGGGCTCCTTTACCCCGATCCGCCAATCCTGTGCGACTCGCCACCCTTCCCTGCTTGGCGGCAGAAAGGAGTGGCTCCAAAGTAAAGGAGCTACACCCATGAAACACGCCCTCATTCCGTCCGCAATCCGCGCTTTTGCTCACCGCCGTATGGCTCTGAGTGCCCTCCGCGCAAACTCATCTCTTTTCTCTCGTCTCGCCTGCTACAACGCCAACATAGCCATCGCTCGCTCCCTTGAAGCTGCGGGAGGTGCGCAATGAGCCAGGCCAACACCGATTTTCTGGACGAGTTGCGCGATGCCCAAGACATCCTGCTACTTCTCAGCCTCGTCCTGGCCATTATCGCTTCGCCCACCACACCCATCATCACTGCGCGTGTCGGCGCCGTTATTGCGCAACATACGGCAATGGCCTGGGCTGATCTGCTCGAGGGCATGATCGAGTCACAAGGGGGCTTGCTATGAGCGCGCCACAATCATCAGCCCCTAAACTTAAAATGCGAGCAAAGTGCCTTTGCGCTTTGAGCAGTGCTGTTGGCCCTGCTTATCCCGTGCAGAGCAATACATCTGACTCGGCGCACTCTTCAGACACACATCACTCGCGACCTAAACATTGTCGGAGGTGTGAAATGAACATGGCTCTGAATTGCAATTCCGCTGAAAACCACTCGCACAAATTCCAACCTGGTGTACACCAACAGGATTTGGAAAGCTCGACTGAAGAAGTCGACATCTCCCGCCAGTCCTACTTCAGCATCTGCGCACCACTGCCAGACATGCCTACTGGGAATCGTTTTCCCTATGGCGTCTGCGGCCCGTTTCTAGACGAAGACGAAGCGTTCGACGCACTGCATGCGCTCCGCGCAAAAATGCCAAATCGGAAGCTTGCCGTCATGTATGGGCAGAACTTCTTCGAAACGCCGTACGCGGGCTTAGAACGCGATCAAGAACTAGCTAGAGCCAAGCTCGTAGCGCTGCTAACAGCGGAGTAAACGATGGAAAACCTTCAACAACGCTCTTCAGCGTTGACGGGATCGGCTTGCCCGAAGAATGCCACTGAGTTGTTTTACGTGACTCACCCAAAGGTGCCCAAGCCGTTGCTGGGCCCCTTTCTGACCGAAACCGACGCCGAGTGCGGACGCTTAGTTATGCGTAGTCCCGAAGCTCACGTGACGGCCTGTTTGGTTGATGACATCGACGAAATTACCCACTGGCACGCCGTGAACAACGGACAGGTCTGCCGGGCCTTTGCGGGCACTGATCGCCGGGAGGTGGGCCATGGGTGATCCCGCGACCCTTTTCCGTGACGCGCTCCAAGCCGCGTATGGCCCGCTCGATTGGCTTCCAATGGCTGATGGCGCCATTCACCGCTTCCGCGTACCTGGCGACAAGCCCGGCACGCTCAACGGATGGTATGTCCTGTATCAGGACAATATCGCCTCTGGTGCGTTCGGTAGCTGGAAGGCTGGTGGTGCTAGCACCTGGTGTAGTCGGGAGCCGATAGACGCCCGTGAAGCCGAGCAGGTGCGTGAGCGGATTGAACAGGCCCGACGCCAGCGCGAAGCCGAGCAGCAACAGCGCCAGCAGCAGACCGCAGAGTGGGCCAACCGTTGGTGGCGTGATGCCCGCCGCGCCGATCCTGCTCACCCCTACCTGGCTTCCAAAGGCGCTCGATCCCACAGCTTGCGGCAGCGTGGCGACGAACTTCTGGTGCCGCTGTATGCCGGTGGCGCGCTGGTCAACCTGCAACGGATCGCCCCGGACGGTGGAAAGCGCTTCCTATTCGGGGGCCGGATCAAAGGCGCCTATTCGCCTCTTGGCCGCATCACGCCAGGCAGGCCGCTGTGCATCTGTGAAGGCTGGGCCACCGGGGCAACGCTTCACGAAAGCGGCTACACCGTCGCCTGCGCGATGAATGCCGGGAACCTCAAGTCGGTGGCGCTGGTGCTTCGGGCTGAGTATCCCGACACCGAAATCATCATTGCGGGTGACGACGACCGCCAGACCGCGGGGAGCCTTGGCAGTAATCCCGGCTATGTCGCAGCCATGGCAGCCGCTCAGGCGGTTGAGGCTCTGGTCATGTTCCCAGAGTGGCCCGCCGACGCGCCGCTGGCGCTCACCGACTTTAACGATTTGCGCTGCTGGCTCGCCTTACAGGAGGCCTACCCATGAGTGACAAGGTTATCCCGATGAAACCTTTGGATGTGATCGCCAGCGCAGTGAAGCGGTTGTCGGTCGATGCTGGAGCGCTGTTCGAAGCGCAGGTATTGGATGAGCTGCGCAAGACCCGAGACAGCGACCCGGCGCGCTTTGCCCGCGTTCGTCAGCAGGTCAAGGAGGCCAAGACGGTCAGCATGTCTGAATTCGACCGCCTCAGCGCACCATGGGCGGAGGATCGCGAGCCAGGCAAGATCGAGATATTCGATGAGGTTGAGCCATGGTCTGAGCCGGTAGATGGCGCAGATCTACTGGACGATGTTGCGTTTGCGCTGGCGCGCTATGTGATTGCAGACAAGGAGACGATCCGTGCCGCTGCGCTCTGGTCTGCATTCACCTGGTTGGTGGACGTGGTGCAAGTCGCCCCCATTGCTAACATCACGGCTCCCGAAAAGCGGTGCGGTAAATCAATCCTGCTGACGGCGCTGAGCAAGTTGTCGAATCGCCCATTGCAGGTCGCCAACATCGCCCCTGCCGCCCTGTTTCGCGCAATTGAGTTGTGGTCGCCAACCCTGCTGATTGACGAGGTGGACGCATTTCTGGCCTCGCATGAGGATGCGCGGGGCATTCTCAACTCAGGGTTTACCCGTGATAGCGCCAGGGTGATTCGCTGCGTGGGTGATGACCACATCCCGACACCCTTCAATGTCTGGGGCGCCAAGGCCTTGTGTGGGATAGGCAAGATTGCCGACACCCTGGCCGACCGAAGCGTGCCGCTACGCCTACGTCGGCGGACACCCGGGGAGTCGGTCGAAAGCCTGCGCCATTCAGACCCTGATCTGTGGACACGCCTGCGCTCTCGCCTGGCCCGCTTTGCGCTGGACAACGCCCCCGCTATCGAAACCGCAAGACCAACCCCCATACAAGGACTGAATGACCGCGCCAACGATGCCTGGGAGCCTCTACTAGCGATTGCTGAGGCAGCTGGCGACCACTGGCCGAAATCGGCACGGCTCGCAGCCATTGCCCTCCATGGTATCGAGGGAGAGTCACCCAGCATCGGCGCCGAACTGCTGGCCGATATCAAGGCGATATTCGACGACAAGCGCGTCAGCAAGATTTTCAGTACCCAACTACTGGAGTCGTTGATCGCCGATGACGAGGCACCCTGGGCGACGTGGAACAGAGGCAAGCCAATGTCGCCGCGACAGCTTTCCTCCAAGCTGAGCGAGTTCGGGATCAAGTCAGGGACTGTTCGCCAAAGCTACGACACCAAGAAAGGTTACTCAATCGACCAGTTCCGTGACGCGTTCGGCCGCTACCTTCCCAGCAGCCCCCCCGTCACAAGCGTCACAACGTCACACACCAGCAACGACGCGGCCTCCAGCGATATTTTATCCGTCACAACACATGGCAGTGTGACGGATAAAAAGTCGCTACAGCCCAGCAACGACGCGGGTTGTGACGCTGTGACGGTTACAGCACCTACCCAGCCGGGAGGCGAAGACGACGAGCCCGACCTTAATGACGACGAGGATGCGTTATGAGTGCAGCTATCGACTATCTGACCGAGCGCGGCTTGTCCGTCCGCAAGAAGGGAAGTCGGGTCGTTATATCGCCCAAATCCCTGATAAGCGACGACATACGTAAGTACGTCATGTCCCACCGACTGGAGCTGCTGGCGGAGCTGTCAGCCAATGACGGCGTTGCGCGCTCACTCCACTGGCGCGTCACACGCGATGGCAAACCACTTTGCACCATGATCGGCGACCCCATGACCCGTGCTGAAGCACTGGAGATTGTCCGCTGGCGCTGGCCTGACGCTGATCTGGCGTCGTGATGAGTGTTCCCATGACCTGCGCCTTGTTGGCGAATAACCCTTTCAATACGCGACACGTTTACTGATCACGAAACCGTGTCACCGCACAAAGCAACACCACCCGGCAGCAACCCATAACCAGTGCCAGCGGCTCATCAGAGGTACACATGACAGAACATGACAGCAACAAAGCAAGCCAACTGCCGACGCATCTGGAACGCTTTAATGAGGCATGCAAGACCACCCACATGGAGTCGTACCTGCAACATGGCCCGGATTCTGGCTATTTGGTTTGGGACGTCCAGCACGTCCACGATGGCGAGAATGTGACCGTCGACGGGCCGTTCTTCACCGAAGAAGAAGCACAGATTTCGGCAGAGTTACTGAGAGGAACGTTTCTCGGAGCCCGAGCACACAAGGTCATCCATAACCGAATTCGGTGTTTCGACCGCCATCACGAACAGGTGACATTCGATCAGGCATGCATGTCGCGCTCCGTACTCGCCATTCGGCTGAGCTCCATATCCACCCCCTCCACGAAAAGCGGCTTACCAGGTCGCGACCAATGCCTCACAACACTGTACAAACATACAGATTAGGCCTAATCTGACCTAATTAGGCCTAATTAGGTTATAACCTTACATAGGTGAATGAACATGAACGCAAGCATCAAGATGCGAGGCCGCCAGGCCAAGCCAACGCAAGCAGAAGTTGCCGCCGCATATGAACGGCTACGCACCGCGGCAAACTCCGGAAATGTACAGGCGAGTGCCGCACTTATCGCTCTAGCAGAACGCCTTCCTTTCGAGGTCTCGGTCGCATGAATGGATGCCAGGCCGAAGCGTCCATCCTCGTCGGTCATTTACTCATCAAACGCCCAAGACCCTCTTCTTTCCCGCCGTCAGCAAATGATGGCTCAACACCAACCCATGTGAGGTTGATATGGACGGACTTCTCGATTTCGTGAAAACCCCTGAAGGCCAAGGCCTTCTGTCAGCTGCTTTTGGTGGTCTGGCCGGCGCTCGTCGTGGCGCTCCCGTGAATACCCTGGGAATTGCCGGCCTCGCCGGGATCAACGGCTACAGCGATGCGCTTCAGCGTGATTCGACGGCGCAATACCGCAACATGCAGGCGCAGCAAATTCAATCCAACCTTACGCAGAGACAACGTCAAAATGACTGGCTGCAACAGCACATGCCGGGCAGCACGCCAGTAGCAGCTTCAGGTAACACCCAGCCCGCTGTTGGCACCGATGGTGTCCAGACCTTCCCGCAGCCTGACCGTCAATCGCCGATCCAAATTGGCGGTGCTGATGGGTATCAAATGCCGAGCTCACCAGGGTCGCCGAGCACCGCGCCCGGAGGCATGCCACAACGCCAAAAAGCTCAAGGCGAATTCCCGCTTAGCCTGACTGACATCATGACCTATCAAATGCTGGGCATGGATGGCGGCGGCACCTTGCTCGACCTCTACAAGCAGGCTAACAACCCGCAGGAACGCAAGAGCGGCAATTACTACATCGACCCGCGCACAGGTCAGCAAACCTACATGCCGAAAGTCGCTGAAGGCGTGATGATGAACGATCAAGGGCAGGCAGTACCTGTCCCCGGCGCAGCGCAGGCCAACGCAGGCTATAAGGGCTCAGAAGCTGGTTCAGTGGCTGGCGCACAGTTCCCGTTCAACGTGGCGCAGAAGCAGGCTGAACAACGTGGTGCTGCTGGCTATGACCCCGTTAAGGTTGTCGGCTCCGATGGGAACGAATACTGGTCAAACCGCCTTTCCGTATCTGGTGGTGGAACTGCGTCTGCCGGTCAAGGGAATGGGCAAGGCCCATTTATGGCTGGGCGTAATCCAGTAGCCCAAGAAGCCACCAAAGGGCTGAACAACGATTTCATTTCCAACTCATACCGAACAGCTCTCGACGCAGGAAAAGCTGCTCAGGATATGAACGGGAATATCACAGCCATGAGGACTATTCCGATTGAAACGGGCTGGGGGTCTGACGCGAAAGCGGCGGCCGCTAACGTACTGACTAGCCTTGGGGTTGCGCCAAAAAATGCTGAGCTGTTTGGTGCAAACGCTCAAAAATATAGATCAGTTGCCATGTCGCAGATCAACAAGCAATTGCAGGACAACAAAGGTACTCAAACCGAAGGCGATGCGGCGCGTGCACTGCAAACTTTCGCATCGCTCGAGAAAACCCCAATGGCCAACGCGTACATCCTCGATTTGGCGCAGGCCAAGAACAACTCAGCCATCAGGAAGGCTGACTACTACGAAAAGGCTGTGAAAATTGCCCAAGAGCGTGGGCTGCCACTTTCCGAAGTCGACGCACAGTATCGCAAGGTACAGCAATCAATCTGGGCAGATCCTGTCATGGCGCGCTGGCTTCCCCAGGGTAAGCGGTGATGAGCGGGCTTTTCGCGCAGCTTGAGCAGGAGAACAATCTCCCGTCAGGGCTTCTGGATGCTGTCTGGTCGACTGAGTCGAGCCGCGGCCAAAACATGCAGTCTCCGAAAGGCGCCCAGGGCCATTTCCAGTTCATGCCGGCAACGGCTCAGCAGTACGGCCTGACCGACCCGAACAACCTCCAGCAGTCGGCGGCCGCAGCCGCCCGCATGCTCTCCGACATGATGCAACAGACCGGCAGCGTGCCTGGCGCGCTGGCTGCCTATAACTGGGGCATTGGCAATGTGCAGCGCAAGGGAATGGACGCAGCGCCGGAAGAGACGCGCAACTACATCCAGAAGGTGACCTCGAACATGTCTCAGCAATCAGACCCATTTGCCGAGCTGAATCGTGAATTCAGCCAGGCCGCCCCTTCCCAGCCGCACGACGACCCGTTTGCCGAGCTGAACAAAGAATTTATGACGCCTGCGGTGTCGACTGCGCAACCTGCAGCTACAGGCCAATCCGTTCAGGTCGCTCCTACAGATGTCCCTCAGGCCCCCAGCGCTTCACCAGATCGCCTCGCTGGCCGAAACTGGCTGGAGAAGGGTACGCTCGGTGCCGGCAAGGCGGTTGCCGATCTGCTGGAGGGTGTCGGTCTTGGCGATGTTCTCTGGCCTCGCGGCTGGCAGCGCGCCCCGGGCGCAGACGCCGACCTGATGTCCGACCCGGCAGGCCTCAGTGGCAACATCGGCGGCCAGATTGGCCTTGCATACCTGGGCGGCCGCGGCCTACAAGCTGGCGGCAAAGCGATTCAGGCGGCGAGCGCAGCTCGCGCAATGCCAGCGGTAAAAACTGTCGGCGGCCTAGTCGAAGGCGCTGGTAATGCCTTGATCAACCCTGCGAGCTATAAGCAGGCAGCAGGCGGTGGGGCAGCCTTTGGCGTGCTTTCTCAGCCTGGTGATGCCGCTACCCGCGCCACCAACGCAGTAACTGGCGCGGTAGGTGGGACATTAGGTATGGCAGTTGGGCGAGGCATCGGCAAAGTAGCTGGTGGAGTTAAATCTATGGTCACTCCTGTCGCGCCTGTTGAAACACAGATTGCGACGAAGCTTGCGCAAGATGGCATTGATTACAGCTCTTTGCCACAGGCCACCAAAGACCAGATGATTTCAATTGCCAAGCGCAATATGGACGACATCGGGCTGGTGGATACTGAACAGCTCGCGCGCATGGCAGATTTTAACAAGTTAGAAATCACCCCGATGCGCGGCTGGGTCACGCGTGATCCCAAAGCCTGGTGGAAAGAAAACAACCTAAATACCGTCGACAGCCAGGTTTCTGCGCGCTTCAAGGATGCAAACAGCTCGTTGCTCCAGCATGTCTCCAAGGGGGTTGGGGATGCGACTGACTATGAGCGCGGCCGAGTGCTGCAAAATACCGTGACTGGCTATGATGATGCGCTCAAGAAAAGGGCCGACAATCTGTACCAGTCCGCACGAAACACAGCAGGTCGCGACATTCCCCTCGATGCGACTCGATTCGTAAACAATGCCTCGGCTGATCTTGATCAACAGATGCTCGGCTCGAAGCTACCGGCCGATACGTTGGCCTGGTTCCAGAAAGCAACCGGGGGGCAGGAACCGTTCGATATGGGTACGGCCCTGCAACGCCTCCAGGCATTGAATGGGCGCATCTACGGCACGAACGATCCGGCTGAAGCTAAGGCGCTAGGGATCGTCAAGAAGCACCTAGTCAACGAAATTGAAGGCCACGGCGCGTCACCAACAGGCGCTCAGGCTGACCTGTCGAATGCATTCAAGGAGGCCAGGGCCGCCGCAGCTGACCGCTTCCGCTTTCAGGAAGCCAGCCCCCTGATCGAGAAAATCCTGAAGGGCAACTACGCGCCAGAGGATCTTCCAAATATCGTCGGCAAAATGAAGGTCGACCAGCTCAAGGGGCTTTCGCAGCTCGAACAGCAACGGGGTGTGCCGATCATGAGCTCCCTGCAGGATGCCGCTCGCGTCTATGTACGAGACGCCTCGACGCTCCAGAGCGAAACAGGTGGCGCCTTCTCCGTCAATGGCATGCGCAAGGCGTTAGATAAGATTGGCCCTGAAAAAGGCCAAGCACTGTTTGGGAAGAACGGCTGGGAGCACTACCAGACCATGCTCCGAGTTGCCGGCGATATCCATAACGCGCCACTGAAGCCGGTAGGGTCAAGCACCTTCCCCAACTATCTCCGCATGCCGCTGGGAGTTCTAAAAAAGCTTCCGGTGCTACCTGGATTGCTGGATGTAGTCGCGTCAGGGGCTGGGAAGGTTAAGCAGATGGCAGACGCCAATGCGGCATTGAATCCGTCACTGAATTTGGTAGTTCCGCGGGCGCCACAGCAGAGCCTGCTTCCGCTGCTGACCGCTCCAGGATTGCTCGGCATCACAGAGCAGTAAGGGCCTAATCCTCGTCGGGATTGATCAGGACGAACTTTCTGATGCGGCTGCCTTTCGGGAGGTACTTCTTGGCCAGGATGGTCAACCAGTCCTCCAGCCTGACCAGCAGTTGCACGCCGACGAACACGGCGGACATCTGAATCACCTTCAACCAATGCTCATCGACCACAAACACCTCCAGGGCCTGACGCCCTCACTCCAACAAAGACCGCCACTGAGCGGGCTTTCTATTTGGATGGCCAAAAACGCCGAGCCCGACTTCGATCACCGCTGGCGCCCTGAGCTCATCCGCCGCAGCGGTCGCCATTCGACTGCTGGAAATCCCGCTCCCACGTTATCTAGCGCCTTCAGCCAGTACTCGTCGCGGGTATCCAAGCAATAACCAATCGCTGGCAAGATGCGCCCGGCCGGTACCAGGTTCGCCAATGAGTCTAGTCGTTAAGTGTCGCCAGGAAGGTCAACGAGCCTGACCATTAATCAGGTCAACCGAGCTTCGTTAACCGCCGCGGTAACCACCAAAAGTAACCACCTCGCCTGGTTACCATCGCCCGGTATCCACTCCGGTATCCGCGGTTTTAGGTCATCTCGAGGCGGATGCCCGCGGTGGTGGCCAGCATTGGTTGCCACGCTGGTTACCACGGAAACATGGGTTTCGGAGGCCATAAAAAAGGGAACCGCCACCCATGCCGACGACGCGTTACAAGGCAGGCTGTTACAAGCCCTGTTACAGCAAAATGCGCTGTTTCACGCAGAGTTTCACGCACCCTGAGTGCGCGGAAATCATCAAAGTACGCAGGCAGGTACGCACCATTGGTACGCGTTCGCACACGAAGTTCGCACGTTTAGTTCGCAGCCTAAACTGCGAACTGATCAGTGGTTACCAGTGTGGTTACCACGGTTGGTTACCAGTTTGGAATGGTAACCAGGCACAGGTTTCCACTCTGGTTGCCACGGTTGGTGCCAGCCGGGAGTGGTAACCAAGTCATCGGGGAGTCATGGTTACAGGCAAGGTTTCAAATGAAGATACTGTGATCCGTTACGCTTACCGCTTAATAGCGAGGGTTTTTGAGGGTTGGGGGTGATCTCAAAACTGGGCAGGGGGTGCTTTCGAGCAATGGTAAGTTGGAGGGTTGCTGGCATAAACCACGCCATCATCGTAATAACGATAGTCACCGTTTAGCCGATTCAAAGTGTGATGTTCTAACGTTGGCTTGCCGGTCACCGGATTTTGAACGCCAGAAGTCCATTTGACCTCATCCTCGGTGATGACTGCGACCACGCCATTGGCCGCTTTCGAAGCAATATCCAAATGGATCGTTTTTGTATAGCGCTGGCCGTTAATCGCTGCCTCGCAAAGTAAGTTAAATGGCCCGGAGGTGGCTGCGGCGGCCGAAGAGACAGAAGGGGTGAGACTGATGGGCGCTGGCTCTTGCGAAGTAACTACCAGGCCAGCAGCCTTTACAACGGCGATGGCCTTTTCCAGAGGGATGGGCTTTTCAGCACCCAGAATGCAACTTTGAATGTCTGAAAATTTGTGGTCGCACCCGCTTATGCCCAGCAACATGCAGGCGCCTGCAAGAATAATTATTGCTCTCATGTGATCTCCATTAAAAACAAGGACGCAGACCCAACTCTCAACTTTTAACATGGTGTCCGATGCAATTGCACCGAACTTATTCGGGCCGCTTTCAAACAGCCTCTAGCCAGTGCAAAGTCAACGTTTGAACATCCAAGTGCCTGCGTGTAGAAAACAACACTCTGCGTAGGAATAAACACGGTTTACGCACAGTGACCACTACCGACCGCAATCCCACCCACTTTCCCAAAACGAGTGGTGGTGAGAACGCCTCAGTGTGGCGCTATTGCCACGTCTGCCCCGGGGATTCGCTTAAGCAAGTCGGCGAGTTGCCTGGCCAGCCGATCAGCACGTTCCTTTTCCCGCCCAGCCTTCAGCAGCGCTATCTCCAATGCGTGATCAACCTCGTCCAGACTGTTAGCTCGCTTTTCTAATGTGATCTCCAGTTCCTCAAGCGCCCGCTGGGCCTGCCGGTGTTCGACCGCCTGCCGATCCAGAGCCGCCTGCCGCGCCTTTAGCGCCACAGTGGCTGAGCGCTGAAGCTTGTCCTGTATAGCCGAAGTTTTCGCCCTCAGCAGCAGAGCCTTGTAGTTTGGCATCTGTATGCCTATGGCAGCAGCGGCCAAGTCTGCACGATCAACGATGGGATCAGCAGCAACGAGCGCCAGGTAATACTGGCTGACCTTCTGGTGGGTGGCTTTCGATCCTTCGACGCCGCGCAACAGCCCGAAAGGCTTCCCGCACCACTGGTGGAAATCAGTCTGCATCCTGCGTAGCTTGGCGGCACCACCGAGGAAGTCACGCGCCGACAGCCTTCCGTCCTTGGTCAACGGCACTACATACGCGACGAGGTGGGGCGTCCTCTCATCCAGGTGAACGGTAGCGCTGACAATATTCGCTCCGCCGTGCCGCGCCTTCAGCCAGGCCATGGCCCGATTAAAGTAGCCGCCCGTGTCGGGCATCGTGCCGCCGTGACGGGCGAATGCCTCGGGGCTGGCGGTGATCAGATATTCAATGCAGAGCACCGCCCCCTTGCGCCTGCGTTCTGGCAGCTTGGCCAAGACCGCATTGGCAAGACCGCCAGCAGTCGACGCGCCACCAACGTGCACATTGGCCGCGCCATTGGAGTTCGGTGTGGGCATCTCTCGAAAGGTGTGTCGACCAGATCCAATAATCCCAGCGACCGACTTCAGCTTTTTTGTTCTTAGTATCGTGTAAGACATGACTGCCTCCCCCGTGCTGAGTGTTTTCATCTTCAGCGTGCAGGTGGAGCAAAGACCTGCGCAAGCCGCCCCAAGCGAAGCTTGTGTACTCACTACACAAACTACGTTTGTTGTTCGCTTCCTGCGGAAGAAAAGCAGCGCCAGAGCACACTGCCTTTGCGACTTCCCTATCGTGATATCGCCGACCTCAAACGCCACAAACGACAAGTGTGGAATTAACACCATGAGCGCCCTGATGGATAAGCGCTGCTACGCTTTCGTTTTTTCGAATGGAGTCGATGCGATGCCTTCCCCGGAATACTCTCTCCCCGACGTCCTTGAACGCATGTATCAAAACCAGCTCGCTTTGGAGGCTGCTTTGATGGAGCTGACGTTATTGGTCGAAAGCCAGGGGCATGGCGAGACCGGCGACAATGTTCGCGGTGCTCTGGACGTGATTGGCGAAAACGTCGGCCATATCAATCAAGGGTTGGCCAGGCTGAAGTCGCAGAGCGCGAAATAAACCAACATCGGAGTCAGAGATCGATCAGAGACGAGGCAAGATATGACTGAGAGCATTGATCGTTTCCTGCGCCTTGACGAGGTACTCCATATAACAGGTCTCGGGCGAAACACGATTTATCGGCGGATCAGGGAGGGCACCTTCCCCAAACAGATCAGGATAGGCCCAAACTCAGTGGCCTGGCGTCAGTCAGCAATCGTTAAATGGATGTCCGATCCGACCCCGGGCAAGTGAAGGTTTTAAAGACGGGAGCTTCGTTTTCTCACTTATAGTCAGTGCATACGGTCGCTGCTGAGCAAATGGTCAAAACTCGGAAGTCCAAAGCCGTTAGTGTGATACCGTTCGTCCGACCGACAGCACTGCCTAAATATCTCTGGTAGTGACACGTAAACGATGGAAAAACCGGTGCTAGATTCTAAAAAGCGAGTAGATTTGTGAGTAGATCTATCGCCACACTGAAAAATTATTCAACCAATACAGTAAGTTATCAAAGCAGTTCGATTCCGTCTCTGGCACCACCTTCCGTTTTCAGGTGGTGCCAAGCACACCTGAAGACACACAGAAAGCCCGCCTCGTGCGGGCTTTTTGCTTTCTGCGATTCTTGACCGCCCTCCCCCGGCTCGCCCGCGTCAAAAGCCATGACCTGCCGCCTTCGAAAAACACAATTTGTAGACCAAACAGCGTTGACCCTCACCTTGACGCACGGATAATCCCGTCGCAGATTTGTGGTGTGCCCAGCCTATCCACAAAGCACCAACAGGGAGCGATTGGATCATGGCCGTTTGCAACGCCAACGACGTGGCGGACTACCTCATAAATTTCGCCAGGGAACACGGCGACTACCTCACGCCGCTGAAACTTCAAAAGCTGGTTTTCTATGCCGACGCCTGGCACATGGTCGTCAAGAGCGGCCAAGAGTTGATTCCTGACCGATTTGAAGCATGGGTGCACGGCCCAGTGGTGCGAAGCATTTATCAGCGCTTCAACCACTACCGCTGGAACCCCATCACTGAAGAACTCCCCGCCTCGAACCTTGCTGAAGAGACAGCGGATTTCCTGAATGAGGTGTACAAGGTCTTCGGTGGTTTTTCGGGGTATGAGCTGGAGCAGCTCACCCACCAGGAGGAACCGTGGAAAACGGCGAGAGGCATGCTGCCTGCCGACGCGTCATGCACTGAGATGATCGACAAGGATCTTACTCGCCGGTTCTATACCCAAATGTCAGCTGCACAGTAAGCATGGCGAAAGGAACGTCCATCAAGGCTGGAAAGTTAACTGCCAGCCCGAACATCAAGGCTGGTGATCCAGATAGGCCCAAACTGCTGAGCTTTTCATTTCGCCATATGGATCGCCATCACCAAAAGTTCGATTACTCCGACCGGGATGCCGGCTATTTCTGCAAAGTTATCGAACGGCTTTCAGCGCTGAGCTCATGCACGGTTCAGCAACTGTACGCGGAGCGCTCAGCAGCATTGCGAGCTCACCCTATTGCATGGGATGACACTACCGAGCCGAACGGATTCTGCCACTTGAATGAGCAGCTCCGTCAAAGCCGCCCCTACCAATTCAGCATATCGAGCAACGCCCATGGAAGGATTCACGGCTTCTTCCTGGATCACGTGTTCCACATTGTTTGGCTCGACCCGGCCCACAGTTTGTACGCGTAGACCACCTGCCATCAAAACGGAACACTACGGCTGCCCCCGCAAAGGATTGTTCATCCGCATCACGAGGACTATCGTTGGCCACTACCCGCAAAGGTCCGACGCCGATGAACCTGCAGGACATGCCCTCACTGGCTCCCAACCAAATCGAGCTGCAACTGGCAGCTGATGTCGCGGGCGAGCCGTTCAAGCAAGCCGCCGCCGACGGCTTCATCCTCGGCGGTTTCACCTGGCGACACGCTGCCCAGGACGCATGCCGCCCGGTCGTCATCATCAACGCCGCCACCTCGGTTCGCTGCCGACACTACTCGCGCTTTGCCGATTACCTGTTCGCCAACGATTTCGATGTCATCACCTATGACTACCGCGGTATTGGTGAGTCGCGCCCGGCATCGATCAAAGAACTCGAAGCCTCTTGGACCGATTGGGGTGCGCTGGATTTCGAGGCAATGCTCAAGCGCACACAGCGCGAGTTTCCGGGGCAGCCCGTCGATGTGGTCGCTCATAGCTTTGGCGGCTGTGCAGCGGGCTTGGGAGCTTCTGGTGCGATTATTCGACGGGTAGTGACGGTCGGGGCACAGTTCGCTTACTGGCGCGATTACGCGCCGGCTCACCGCTGGCGCATGTTCGGCAAATGGCATGTGGTGATGCCGATCGTGACGATGCTGTGCGGATTCTTTCCCGGCAAACGGCTGGGCTGGCTTGAAGACACTCCCTCAGGCGTAGTCCGCGACTGGGCCACACCCACTCCACGCTACGAAACACGCCCCAGCGGCCGCCTGCTGCACGAATCCACTGGCGGCCTACCCTTCGCCGCCCTGAAAGCGAAAATCCTCGCCATCAGCATCAGCGACGATCCCTATGGCACCATCCCGGCCATCGAGCGCCTGCTGAGCTACTTCACCGGCAGTGCCAATACCCACCTGCGCATCGCTCCGGAAGACATCGGCGAGAAAGAAGTCGGACATTTCGCCTTTTTTCGCAGCGCATACCAAGCCACACTATGGCCCATCGCATTGTCCTGGCTGCAGCACGGCGAACTGGCACCCGGCACTCCCGGGCAGACCGTGCCACGCACCTGAATCATTGCTCATTCAACGAATTACGGAACGACGCCCATGGCCTCCGCCAACAAGCAGCAGAAACGCGCCTCCCGCGCCAAGGCCAAAGCCAAGCAGAACCGCACCCAGCGCGCCGCCGCGCCGGTGGAGCTGGACCCGAATGACGAGCGTATCGATTTCGAATCGGTGGACCTGACCGAGCTGTTCAAGAAGATGATCGACGCCGAGAAAACCAGCCAGCAGGCCATGTGCCTGGCCTTCCTCGAAGACCCGCTGCTGGAGCTGGTGTACGAGCAGGAAGGCGAAGAAGGCGCGATGGACTTCATCCTCGCCGCGCTGATCGAATACCGCCAGTGGTCCACCGAAACCGACGAAGCCGGCGCCCTGGCCTGGATCGAATCCCCGGCCTTCCAGGCCGACTACGTGGCTGCATCCGACGCCATCGCCGCGCAAACCCAACAGAAACCGAACTGAGTTCCCATGGCCTCCCTGAACAAGCAACAGAAACGCGCAAAACGCGCCAAGGCAAAAGCCAAACAGATCAATATCCACGGCAGAAAGCCACTCGCCCTGGACGATGAGCAAGGCCACCTCGCCGAGCCTATCCCGGAATACACCCTGGCCATGTTCAGCAAGATGCGTGACGCCGAAGCCGCCAGCCGCAGCGAAATGCTCTCGATCCTGCTGAACGATCTCTCCGGGATCATCAACGATCACCCCGAACTGCTGGACCTGGAAAACGCCGACAACGAAGCCATGGCCTCCACCCACCTGGCCGCCGACATGCTGATCGACTACCGCATGTGGGCCGACGGCATGGACCGCGAAACCGCCCAGGCCTGGCTGAGCGAGCCGCAGTTCATCAAGGACTTCGGCGACGCGCTGGATGCGTACCGCCAGTCGCTGGAAGCTCAGGAAGAAAAAGGCGAGTAACTCGCCGGTGCTGCAAACAAAAACGGCCGCTCGTCATCACTGACAGCGGCCGTTTTTTATCAACGACGATGTTACAAGGCGATGCGCGATCCATGTAGCAGCTGGCGAAGCCTGCGTTCGGCTGCGCAGCAGTCGTGAAATCAGGCAACACGATGCTTCTGACAGACCTCGTACTCAGGTTTTACGACTGCTTCGCAGCCGAACGCAGGCTTCGCCAGCTGCTACAGGTCCTGCGGCAACTTAAATGGCTGGGATTAAGGCCCCCTCGCCACAGTAATGTGTTCGGCTTAACTGACAGACATTGGCTGTATTCAGCGACCTGCATGAATTAAGGGTTCCCACTCAGGCTCAAGCACCTTCCAGACGCGGAATCTCCATGCCGATTTTCTTACTGGCAGTGCTCCAGTCGCCCTTGGTGATAGAAAGGGCCTGGTAACCCGCATCGATCAGGTCGCACGCATACCATCTGTTATAGGTGAACATAAGCACGAGATTGGTCAGGCCTCCGGTGAAACAAGCCAGGATGAACATGATCACAGCCCACTTGATATCACCGCGAAACAACGGTGCAATAAATCCGAAAACGAATACCGACCACGAGAAGCCGATTGGCGCCTTTTTCAAAACGCCGGTGTCTGGGTTTCTGAAAGTTACCAACGTAAACGCCATGCCTCTCTCCTTGATGCCCCATTGGGTTGGCTCTGTCCAATCGTTATAGGAGCGGGCACAGGCAAATGCATCCATGACTTAGTGTCTGATGATGACACTGACAGCGAGGAGTAACGGAGGGACTTGGCCGTGAAGGCCAATCGAACAATCCATGCTCCGAAGCTCCATCGCATTCGGAAACACTGCGATGCACACTCCCACGACGGCCGCTATTTTGGCATTAGCGTTTCCATTGGGCGCGCCTTGTAAAAAAACGCCTCAGAGAAAACAAAAACGGCCGCTCGTCATCACTGACAGCGGCCGTTTTTTATCACTTCCAAAATCCGCGTTTCTCTGCCAGCCATGTATATCCCATTGACATATCCCTTATGAAGCCTATCCTTTGAGCACATCATTCCAGCCAAACGCGCAGGAGGTCCAAATGGAACAAACCACTCTATTCATGAGCAATCGAAGTCAAGCGGTTCGCCTGCCCAAGGCCGTAGCGATGCCCAGCGACGTAAAACGAGTCGATGTCGTCGCAGTAGGCCGAGCTCGCATCATCACGCCTGCCGGTGAATCCTGGGACAGCTGGTTCGACGGCGACAATGTCACCGCAGACTTCATGACCGATCGGGAGCAACCCACTGATCAGGAGCGCGAATCGTTCTGATGATCAAATACATGCTCGATACCAACATTTGCATCTTTACCATCAAGAACAAGCCGCAAGTCGTGCGCGAAGCCTTCAACCGCCATTACGGTCAACTCTGCATCAGTTCCGTAACCCTGATGGAACTGGTTTACGGAGCGGAAAAATCTGCAGCACCCGAAAAAAACCTTGCCGTGGTCGAGGGGTTCGTAGCCCGTCTTGAGATCCTGCCTTTCGACAATGAAGCAGCCGAACATACCGGAATCATTCGATCCGAACTGACAAAGAGCGGGACACCCATTGGCCCATACGATTACATGATCGCCGGTCACGCACGCTCGCGAGGATTCATCGTAGTAACGAACAACCTGCGAGAGTTTCAACGAGTACCAGGCTTGCGAGTAGAAGACTGGGTCGAGGCCAGCTAAATCGAATCGCCCCGACAAACAAAAACGGCCGCTCATCATCACTGACAGCGGCCGTTTTCTACATCTACAACAACTACCTCAACCCATCACTCAGCGCGTAACAGCAGCACCCAGCTGCTCATTACGACGGCGGCGAGCCACCAGCATGCCGGCGGCAACCACCAGAACGCTGAGCAGGCCGGTCGCGAGGATTTCCACGCGGTGGGCGTCCTGGAAGCCCATGATGGTCAGGGCCGCGACGATGAAGATGATCACCGCGTAAGTCAGGCCCGGGAACAGCCACATGCTGAAAGCGATTTTCTCGCCACGCGCCATACGCTGCTTGCGCATGCGCAGTTGCGAGATCGCGATCACCAGGTACACCAGCAGCGCGATGGCGCCGGAGCTGGCCAGCAGGAACTCGAACACTGCAGCCGGAGCCACGTAGTTGGCGAAAGTGGCGAGGAACGCAGCGCCGGTGGACAGCATCACCGCCCAGTAAGGGGTGCCGCTCTTGTTGGTGCGGGTGGCCATGGCCGGCGCGTCACCGCGCTTGCCCAGGGAGAACAGCATGCGCGACGAAGTGTACAGCGCCGAGTTCAGGCAGCTGGTTACGGCAACCAGTACGACGATGTCGACGATCATCTTGGCGTTAGGGATGCCCATGCGATCAAGCACGGTCTGGTAAGAACCCAGGCTGGCCAGAACCGGATCGTTCCATGGCACCAGGGCCACAACGATGAAGATCGATACGAGGTAGAACAGACCGATACGCCAGATCACCGAGTTGGTGGCCTTGGAGATCTGCTTGCCCGGATCCTTCGATTCCGCGGCCGCGATGGTCACGATCTCGGTACCCATGAAGGAGAACATGGTGGTCAGAATCGCGCCCAATACCGCGCCCATGCCATTTGGCAGGAAGCCCTGGGTGTCGAAAATGTGCGAAACGCCGCTGACCTGGCTGTTCGGCAGGAAGCCGAAGATCGCCAGAACGCCGAGAACGATAAAGCCAATGATCGCAACGACTTTGAGCAGGGCGAACCAGAACTCGAATTCACCGTAGTTCTTCACGCTGAACAGGTTGGTCACGGTCAGCAACATGGTGATGACCAGGGCGAAGGCCCAGATATCCACGCCCGGGAACCAGGCGTGCAGGATGGTGGCAGCGGCGTTGGCTTCCAGCGGGATTACCAGAACCCAGAACCACCAGTACAGCCAGCCGATGGTGAAGCCGGCCCAGTGACCGATCGCACGGTCGGCGTAAGTAGAGAAGGAGCCTGTATCAGGCGAAGCCACGGCCATCTCGCCGAGCATGCGCATCACCAACACCACCAGCATACCGGCGGCAGCGTAAGCCAACAGCACAGCCGGGCCTGCAGCAGCGATAGCGTGGCCGGAGCCTACGAACAGACCGGCACCGATCACACCGGCAATCGACAGCATCGTTACGTGACGCGGTTTGAGCCCCTGTTCGAGGCCGTTAGAGCTTTGGGTACTGCTCATTGAAACTACCTTTGTAAGGAAAAGCGAATGCATGCATCCCGCTTGTGTTTCTCTTCTGTAAAAAGAAACCAACGGAGCGTTCTTGAATCTGCACGCAATAATTGCGCCAAAATGTTTCAAAACCTTCTAATCCGGTGATCTCATCAAGACCGGACAGTCATCGCAAGTCATTGAAAGTAATGGCACTTCGCCAAAGCGTTACTCTGTGACCCACTTTATGGACGAAACAGCGCACCGGAAACACACCCCAAAACACCCTAGACGCACGATAAAAGTGCAGATCGTCCACGTCCGGTCCTATAACGCTTCCAACACCCCGCCAAAGCTGGCAACATCGCGCCCTTTTTGCGACAGCCAGCCTGCAATGTGGTTAAAAGCACGGTTCAAACGGCTGTTCGGTTGTTGGTGGGGCGACAGTCTGCTGTGCCGATGCGACAACCTGCTCAATGCCACCCGTTTACCGCCCGTAGCGCGTTGGCTGCCATCGAAACGCTATGCTAGGTTGGCCGCCTCGCCAGGAAGGCCGCCAACAGCAGGAGCGAAACATATATATGAGGAACGCACATGGCTGAGGCCACGCCCGCGCTTGAAATCCGCAACTTGCACAAACGCTACGGTTCGCTGGAGGTGCTCAAGGGCATCTCGCTGACCGCCCGTGACGGCGATGTGATCTCGATCCTGGGTTCTTCCGGCTCCGGCAAATCCACGTTCCTGCGCTGCATCAACCTGCTGGAAAACCCGCATCAGGGGCAGATCCTGGTGGCTGGGGAAGAACTCAAGCTCAAGGCCGCGAAGAACGGTGAACTGGTCGCTGCCGACGGCAAACAGATCAATCGCCTGCGCAGCGAGATTGGTTTTGTGTTTCAAAACTTTAATCTGTGGCCGCACATGAGCGTGCTCGACAACATCATCGAAGCCCCGCGTCGCGTGCTCGGCCAGAGCAAAGCCGAAGCCATCGAAGTCGCCGAAGCCTTGCTGACCAAGGTCGGCATCGCCGACAAGCGCCACGCCTACCCTTCTCAGTTGTCCGGCGGCCAGCAGCAACGCGCGGCCATCGCCCGCACCCTGGCCATGCAGCCCAAAGTCATCCTGTTTGACGAGCCGACTTCCGCCCTTGACCCGGAAATGGTCCAGGAAGTACTTAATGTCATCCGCGCCCTGGCCGAAGAAGGCCGCACCATGTTGCTGGTCACCCACGAGATGAGCTTCGCCCGTCAGGTGTCCAGCGAAGTGGTGTTCCTCCACCAGGGCCTGGTCGAAGAGCAAGGATCGCCACAGCAGGTGTTTGAAAACCCGCTTTCGGCGCGCTGCAAACAATTCATGTCCAGCAACCGCTAACGGAGCTACCCGCATGCAGAACTACAAGAAGGTCTTCCTGGCCGCCGCCGTCACCCTGGCGTTCAGCGCCGGTGCCATGGCCGAGACTCTGAAGATGGGCATCGAAGCGGCCTACCCGCCGTTCAACAACAAAGACGCCAGCGGCAACGTCGTGGGCTTCGACAAGGAAATCGGCGACGCCCTGTGCGCCAAGATGAAAGTCGAATGCACCGTAGTGACCTCCGACTGGGACGGCATCATCCCGGCCCTGAACGCCAAGAAGTTCGACTTCCTGATCTCCTCGATGTCGATCACTGACGAGCGCAAGCAGGCGGTGGACTTCACCGACCCGTACTACTCCAACAAGCTGCAATTCATCGCCAAGAAAGACATCGACTTCAAAACCGACGAAGCCTCTCTGAAAGGCAAAGTGATCGGCGCACAACGTGCGACCCTCGCCGGTACCTGGATGGAAGACAACATGCCTGGCGTTGAAGTGAAGCTCTACGACACCCAGGAAAACGCCTACCTCGACCTGACCGCTGGCCGCGTCGACGGCATCCTGGCCGACAAGTACGTCAACTACGAGTGGCTGAAAAGCGACGCTGGCAAGTCCTACGAATTCAAGGGCGACCCGGTGGAAGAAAGCGACAAGATCGGTATCGCAGTACGTAAAAACGATCCGATCCGCGAGAAGCTGAACGTCGCACTGAAAGAAATCGTTGCTGACGGCACCTACAAGAAGATCAACGACAAGTACTTCCCGTTCAGCATCTATTGATACTGACCTGCCGGACCGACGCCGCCCTCTGACGGCGCCGGTCCCCGGCCTTGCCTGCCGCGATTTGAAAAGAAATTCATGATTATCGACCTCTACGGATTCGGCCCGGCGCTTGCCGCTGGCGCGCTGATGACTGTGAAACTGGCACTTTCGGCCCTGTGCCTGGGGCTGGTGCTCGGTCTGCTTGGCGCCTTGGCCAAGACCTCCCCGTACAAGCCGCTGCAATGGCTTGGCGGCACCTATTCAACGTTGGTTCGCGGCATTCCGGAATTGCTCTGGGTGCTGCTGATCTACTTCGGCACCGTCAACATGATGCGTGCCCTGGGCGAGTTCTTCGGCAACCCCGACCTTGAACTCAACGCCTTCGCCGCCGGCGTGATCGCGCTGGGCCTGTGCTTCGGCGCCTACGCCACGGAAGTGTTTCGCGGCGCGATCATCGCCATTCCCAAAGGCCATCGTGAGGCCGGCGTGGCCCTGGGCCTGTCGAAATGGCGCATCTTCACCAAGCTGATCATGCCGCAGATGTGGCGCATCGCCCTGCCGGGCCTTGGGAACCTGTTCATGATCCTGATGAAGGACACCGCGCTGGTGTCCGTGATCGGCCTGGAAGAAATCATGCGTCACGCACAGATTGGCGTAACCGTGTCCAAGCAACCGTTCACCTTCTATATGGTCGCGGCCTTCATGTACCTGGGCCTGACGATCCTGGCCATGATCGGCATGCACTTCCTGGAAAAACGCGCCGCTCGCGGCTTCACGAGGAGCGCCCAATGAACTGGGAAGTCATCATCAAGTGGCTGCCGAAGCTCGCTCAGGGCGCAACCCTGACCCTCGAGCTGGTGGCCATCGCCGTGATCGCCGGTTTGCTGCTGGCGATTCCGCTGGGCATCGCTCGCTCCTCGCGCCTGTGGTGGGTGCGGGCATTTCCCTACGGCTACATCTTCTTTTTCCGCGGCACGCCGCTGCTGGTGCAACTGTTCCTCGTCTACTACGGCCTCGCGCAGTTCGACGCGGTCCGTAACAGCTCCATGTGGCCCTACCTGCGCGATCCGTTCTGGTGCGCCACGGCCACCATGACCCTGCACACCGCCGCATACATTGCCGAGATCCTGCGCGGCGCGATCCAGGCGATTCCGCCGGGCGAGATCGAAGCGGCAAGGGCGCTGGGCATGTCCAAGCCCAAGGCGCTGTTCTACATCATGTTGCCCCGCGCCGCGCGCATCGGCCTGCCGGCCTACAGCAACGAAGTGATACTGATGCTCAAGGCCAGCGCCCTGGCCAGCACCGTGACCTTGCTGGAACTGACCGGCATGGCCCGCACCATCATTGCCCGGACCTACCTGCCGGTGGAAATCTTCTTCGCCGCCGGTGTGTTCTACCTCGTGATGGCTTATGTGCTGGTGCGCGGCTTCAAGCTGCTGGAGCGCTGGCTGCGCGTCGATGCCTGCCAAGGGCGCTGAGTACAGCGTGCTGACGGGCGAGGCCCTGCTCGCCCGTTTCACCGCGCTGGATGCTTTTCTGACAGAGCATCAGGCACTGTGGAAACCCCGCCCGTTCACACATCTGCACCTGCCTTGGGAATTGTCCTACCCTGAACTAGCCGCCTGGCTACGCGGCCGTTCGCTGGAAGAAGCGGAAAGCACACACAACCAACCTGCCCTGATGGATGCGCCAGAGCCTTTTGCTGCGCTTGCGGCGACGTCGCTGGCGTTGAGTGCTTTGGATGAATTGCCCGCTCATGCATTGGAAGCGACGGGTCATCGATTGAATGTCGATGTACCGGGTCGCAAGTGGGAGCAGATCGAGGCGTTTGCCAGTCGACTGCAATTCGCCGAGACGCCGAAGCATTGGCTGGACTGGTGTTCGGGCAAAGGTCATTTAGGGCGACGGTTGCTGAATAGTGGCCAACAGCTGACTTGCCTGGAATACGACCCGGCACTGGTCACCAGCGGTCAGGCCCTCAGTCAGCGTCATCAACTGCACGCACTGCACGTGGAACAGGATGTACTCGCTGCCGACGCGGCCGCGTTATTGGATGGTCAACACACGCCAGTCGCACTCCACGCCTGCGGCGATCTGCATGTACGCCTGATCCAGCTCGCCAGCGCCGCCGGCTGCAAACAACTCGCCATCGCTCCCTGCTGCTACAACCGCATCAATCTGACCCATTACGCGCCGATTTCCTCGACAGCCAAGGGCTCTGACCTACAGCTCTCACTTGACGATCTGGCGTTACCGGCGAGCGAAACCGTAACCGCCGGCGCCCGGGTCCGACGCCAACGCGATACTTCCATGGCCCGGCGCTTGGCCTTCGACCTGTTGCAGCGGCACGTGCGCGGCATCGATGAATACCTGCCCACCCCTTCCCTGCCGAGCGTCTGGCTGGACAAACCCTTCGCCGAGTACTGCCATCATTTGGCCGAGCTTAAAGAGTTATCCACAATCGGCACTCAGGACTGGGCAGCATGGGAAGCAGCCGGCTGGCAACGCCTGGCACAGGTACGCAACCTGGAGCTGCTGCGCGGACTTTTCCGACGCCCACTGGAGCTTTGGCTGGTACTGGACCGTACCCTGTTCCTGCAGGAACAGGGTTACAGCGTTCGCTTGGGCACATTCTGCGAAACCCCACTCACCCCGCGTAATCTGCTGATCCTGGCCGAACGCCCCTAATGGCTCATAGGCTGTGGATAACTCTGTTGATGAAAATAACGTGGATCCAATATTTACAGCTGTTTCAGCGTTGAAACGAGACTGTTCAGTTTTCGTACACATTAATAAAAACCCGAAAAACAGTGATTTGCGTGTTGATGGGAATGGATCCAGAAATTGACCGAATCACCCGCGCATGGAAAATCCGGTTGTGCATAAGCGTTCGATCAAAAGGAAGTAAACGGGAGGCTGATGGGTTGTTTGAGCAGAAAATGCGGGGGTTTAGTAGAAGTGAATCCGGGAAGTTGGTCACGCCAAAAGCGTAGAAAAGCTCGACCTTTGCCCGACATCAATCCCGCGCAACCGGCCAAGCAAAAATAGTCAGAATTCAGGGGTTTACAGAACCCACCCAATCGCTATAATCGTCGCCCTGACACGCCGGTATAGCTCAGATGGTAGAGCAACTGACTTGTAATCAGTAGGTCCCGGGTTCGATTCCTGGTGCCGGCACCATATAAATCAAGGGCTTGCAGCGATGCAGGCCCTTGTTTTTTGTCCCAGACGTAACAAGCGACGTAACAAGCGACTGAGACTCGCCACGCGGTTAACCTAGAGACGGCGTTGTTATGAAATGGAACTTCGACTGGAAATACCTTTTAGGCATCGCCATCGCCATCGCTGCCTTGGCCCTACCCGCCTACCAGTGGCAGTCGGATTTAAACGCGCATTCTCTTTCCGTACGTAAGCTTTCATCCTCTCCGTTGCAGCCATTTGCAAATTCAAAAACGTATGACGTGAAAATGACGGTGAACGGGGTTGAGCTTACTAACCCTTATTTCAACTCCTTTGAAATCGTCAACTCCGGCTCGAAACCAATTTTGAGCACTGATTTCGAAACTCCGATTGAATTCACAGGTGCAAGCGGCTTGCAATTCGTGTCGGCGAGACTTGATTTGACCGAACCAAAAGAGATCCCTGTCAAGATTTCGGTTGATAACAGTCGCCTGTCCGTCGCCCCATACCTATCAAATCCGAAAGACAAGATCGTTTTCTCAACGATCACCTCCGGACCTGATCCCCTCATAACCGTCAAGGCCAGAATTGCGGGCATCCGTGAGGTATCAATTGAGGATTCATCAGTTGAGCACGTCGATATTGCACGCCTGATCATTTCGGCGGTGCAATGCCTCGTGTCGCTCACTATCTACTTCACTTATGCCTGGATCATTCCAAGACAACGCAAACACCAATCGGCCCGGACTCTGGACTGGCGCTTTCTGCTGGCCTCAGCCCTTTGCTGTGGGTTGGGTGCGAGCCTAGCACTTGCCAAAACCATGTCCCTGCTCAAGCCGATCCTTGGCGAAACTTACGCGCTTGGCAATTGGTCGCTAGTTATTTTGGGGCCTGTGTGCACCGTAATTGGGTACTGGCTAGCCAATCGGGTTCGTGGCAAAGACTTGCCTACGATCCGCAACTGGAGAAGGGAGAAAAGTAGCGGTATGGCGGAGTGATACCCCGAAAGTTTAGAGCCATAGCTATGTGAGCGCGTTCTACGCACCAAAAAGGGGACAGATTTATTTTTCCGAAAATAAATCTGTCCCCTTTTTGCTGTCCCCTTTTTGCTCGTCCCCTTTTTGCTCCAGAAACCTGAAAGGCCGCGCCGCAACCGCGGTGGTTTACCCCCCAAGTACGATTCGCGTCCGGTAGCTCGTACGGTCACTACCCATGTGATGGATGCCAACTAAACATCGTTGCCCCTGCGGCGACCACCCTACCCTTCTGCCCTGCAGCAACCATTCCGCTTGGCCATTTCATATGCGCCAACCTGTGCCCGTCTCTGTCTCTGGAAAGAGACGGGCGCTCCTACCACTGCTGCAGCCCTTATCGCACATGGCTTTGCGGCAATTCCCCTCGTGACAAACGCCGATGTCACCAGCAACAGCGATGTAGATGATGGTGCCGCAGACCAGGGAATGGACTGCACCTGACTGACAGTCAGGCATGCCCCAGTTATCGCATCGCTGTGTTCACCCGGCTCAGGATCTCGCGGCACTGGTCTCGTCAGCCAATGCAGCCTCCACCCGCCCACTGGTAACGGTGTTCATGAGGCCAGATCATGAGATGCCCTTGCTCCCGGACGTAAAGAGCCGCCAGTCCCGCGTAGTGGACATTCCCCACAGGTCGCAGGGGCCTTGATCCCTGATAACACTCAGCATTCTTGGCGGGATGACGTGGGGAGAGCTTGATCAGGAGGTTGTGCAAGGATATGTCGGCTACCAGACAGGATGCATTCTGAAGGCTTGAAAGATGGAAATAGCCCTACACATTGCAACCTGAGGTGAGAGACCTCTATTTACTAAAACCATGGCAACCGCTAAATTGTCATAGTAGCAATATGCCAAGCCAGCTGTTTAGCCATCCAATCGGATGCAGCCAACCATTGAAAACACTGTTATAGGCATGAAAAAGCAAAAAGCTTAACAGTACGACTTTATAAAAGAGAGCAATCACTTTGAACTGGGAAAATGCAATTAAAGTAGGTGGGCCATCAGTTATAGCGACGTTTGTTTTCCAGCACCTAATTACCACCTACTTAGACAAGTCAGAAATATTCAAAAATAGCCTAGCATTAAACTTAACTCTAATTGCGACAATTTTTTTATTCTGCATAGCAATGGGTTGGATTTGGGTAAAATCTGACCAGAAAAAAAACGCCAACAACAAGTCAATCGCCAAAAACACGATAGAAGAAAACGAAGTAGATGGTAACTTCAGGATCGGAAGTTCCTCGGACATTACAGATAACAAAATCAATAAAAACAAAGTTAAAGGCGACTTCAGCATCGGCGGCAAAGATTGACAACGCCGTGCGCGAGCAAGGGAGTCGTGAAATGGTGTCAATTTCTGGTAACGAGATCAATAATAATGAAATTCACGGCGATCTTAATATCGGGTCAACCGTAATAAAATTTCCTTCTTTTGACGTTACGGTAGGTGCAGAGGCCTTAAAAAAGCTTATAACTCAACACGAACTACTTAAAGAAAGCGACCCTATCTACCAGATGGTATTAGAGGAGCTGGAGAGCAAAATCAAAAGCTCTCCTTCGAGGACTGTCATTGGATTAGAAGCTAAATTAGAGATTGCAGGGCGAGAGGTCTATCTCAACCAAGCGCTCATCTCTAGTCAGAAAGCTGCGAAGATGATTTCTAAGCTTCAACATGTAAAGTCTTACCAGATCATATTCAACCATCTTCTAGGACTGATACTAACAAGGTTTAATGCCCACATTTTACCAATGCTTAAAAGCGGCCAAGGCGACATCACGATTCGCTCTGCAATTAACGCCACCATCATAGAACCACTTTATCAGGAAGTCACGTTGGCTGGCGGTTTTGTAACCAGCGATCTTGTCGAAGGAATGCTATATTTCTTAACCGAAAAATGTCACGTGGAGTGGACGTGATGGTAATTTATCACCCAGGTTATGATGTAAATCACTGCGTTTATCGAATATTGAATATCTTAAACTCTGTAGATAATCATGAAATTCAGAAAGACGCATTACGCCTCATAGATTTTTATTATCTGTACCCTCATCTTTTAAAGTCAGTCAATCTTCCTCGACCGCTCAATCGATACAAAGATATCATTTTTAGTACGCCCGAGCCATTTGAAGTAACACCAAACCCTAGAAGTTTATTCTATGAGCTTTCTCGCATTCAAGATTCAGCGATGCTCGCCCTACAACAAAAATCAATAATAAGGTTAACTGCGAGCACCATTACATTACTTTCTGATTCTCTACCAACCGACTTAATCAGAACCTTCAACAACGATTCATTCTCAAAAAGCGAATTATTTAAAGGTCTGATTTCCGCATTACCAAAGGTCAAGCTCGAAGGAAAAACAGGCTTTAAATTCAAAAGCGGGTTAATGGAATATCGCTATGATTAAATCGACACTTTCTATTGAGCGCTTCATTGTAAAGAAGTCCGGATTCAGCGTTTATGATGAAAAATTCCACAGAGGAATAAATGTTATTCGCGGCGATCACTCCGTCGGAAAAACCACTATTCTTGAGTTGATTTTTTATATCTTAGGCGGAGAAATCAAGGATAACCAATGGCTGTACCCAGCAGACAAGTGTGACTATGTGTGCTGCCAAATCAATATAAATGGAAATATTTTTACTATAAAAAGAAACATTGAGAAAGGAAAAATACCCCCCATTTCAATACGCTCTGGCAGTTATGACGAAGAAACCAGCGATGTAGAAGCATGGGGCAATTATGGCCCACGTCGGAGTGACGAGAAAATGTCTTTCTCTCAGAAGTTTTTTGAGCTTCTTGGATGGGAAGGTCACAAGACAGAAGATTACGCTAACCTTACAATGCACCAGGTCTTAAGATTTTTGTATGTTGACCAAGAAACTGCCTCTACAAAAATTTTTAGAGCGGAGGACAACCCACGTGCAGACAGCGAAGGTACTCGCTTGGCAATTGCAGAGTTCCTCTTAGGGCT
This sequence comes from Pseudomonas sp. REP124, assembly GCF_020164475.1. Taxonomy (GTDB): domain Bacteria; phylum Pseudomonadota; class Gammaproteobacteria; order Pseudomonadales; family Pseudomonadaceae; genus Aquipseudomonas. Next base: position 45,963 of record NZ_JAIQWX010000024.1, read on the forward strand.
CGATAACTTAGACACACATCAACTGCGCCAAGAGCTTTTGATAGCTGAAAGAGAGTACGAACGCGTCGCTTCAGATCTCGCCGCAATGTATAAAATATTGGGGGAAGACTCAGCTGTTACGCTGCAGACACTGCAACTCAATATCGCATCCAATATTGCTGAAATAATAAAATTAAGAAGTGCTCCACCAGAAGCGACTGTCAGCTCAAATGCTGATCAAACCAGAATTTCAGAATTTCAACGTATAAAATCTCATATAGACACCTATAACAGACAATTGCAGAGCTTTCAATCAGATCTATTTCTGGCAAATGGCGAAATTGTAGACTGCCAGCTATTCGAGAAGTCGCTCCAATTTAGAAAAAAATCTTTGCTAGAGTCCAAAGCAGCATATGAAACAGTTGGGCTCCTTAAATATTCACAATGCCCATGCTGCCTCAACGAGATCGTGGCTTCCGACATGCCCGAAACCTCTGCAAATTGCCATCTTTGCAAATCCCCGATTGAGGGAGATAAGCATAACTCCAACTATATGGAACTTCTTAATGAGCTAGACTTCCAACTACTCAGTAACAAGAAAGTACTACAAGACCATATTGAACATAAAATTGGCTTGGAGTCCTCCATTGAAATTTGCAAATTAAATTTGGCAAATGCGCAGAGCAAAATTTCTGAGTTCACTGGATTGTTCGACCCTGCGTCTCATGCCGCGCTAGAGCGCGCACAAAAAATTGGATTCTTAGAATCAGAAAATATAAATCATGAGAAAAAAGTCAGAATCATCACTGACTTGGATGCGCACAAATTAAAAAAACTCGATTTGATTGCCGACATATCAAAAATTAAAGAGCTTATTCAAAGCGCATCTTCTGCAAATAAAAAGAGACGCGAAACCGTATACCATGGAATTGCAGAAAACGTCGTAAGCATTCTACAGCCTGAGCGCAGGGTCAATGGTGAACCTTATGAAGAGGAATTCGCTGAGTCCAACATTGAAGAGATTGAGATCGACTTCGCAAAGGACCGAATGCTCATAAATGGAAGGGTGAAGTTTTCTGGTAGCTCCAATTACATCAAAAAAAACTCGCTTCACATTTCAGCGTTATTAGAATCACTGGATGATCCAAATTATCGACTCCCGCGCTTTTTACTAGTTGATGCAATTGAAAACGGAGGCATGAAAGAATATCGCAGCCACAACTTTCAGCGAGCCCTAATAAATTGTTTCAAAGATCGTTCTGATTTCCAGCTTATTTTTTGCACTTCTATGGTTCTAGATGAGCTTAACAATGAAAAGTTTGGGGTTGGGCCATTCTATTCCGGAAACGTTCTTAACATTTAATAAAACTAAAGCCCTGAGAGCTGTCTGGTCGACGTTAGTGAAACATCCCTAAAAGGATACTTTTAGGGATATCCGAAAAATATCTCTATCAATTCTTCATTGCCGCCAAGAAGTTAGCTGTGATTTCGACTCCTGGTGCCGCACCTTACAAAACAAAGCCCCCGTATCGCTACGAGGGCTTTGTCATTTCACCCGTTTGAAGCCCGGCGCTTAGTGCCCCGCGCTCTGCCCACCATCAACGTGCAGGATCTCACCAGTCACAAACTTCGCGCCATCCAGATACACGACCGCGTTAGCAATATCGTCGATCTCACCCATATGACCAACCGGATGCAGCGCGCCCAGTGCAGCGTGGGTTTCTTCGCCGTGCATCGGGGTTTTGATGATGCCTGGGGAGACGGCGTTCACCCGGATGCCACGCTTGGCATATTCGATGGCCAGGGAGCGGGTTGCCGCGTTCAGGCCGCCTTTGGTCAGCGAAGCCAGAACCGATGGCACGCCGTCGATGGCGTGGTCGACCAGGCTGGTGGTGATGTTCACCACGTGGCCGCTGCCGTGTTTTTCCATCTCGGCGATGGCCAGTTGAGTGATGTAGAAGAAGCCGTTGAGGTTCACCGACAGCACGTTGGCGTAGTCTTCGGCGGTGTACTGGGTGAACGGCTTGGCGATGAAGATACCGGCGTTGTTGACCAGGGTGTCGATGCGGCCGAAACGGGCGATGGCTTCACGGATTACGCGCTGGGCAGTTTCAGGCTCGCCGATGTCGCCGGCCACGGTGAGGATGTCCGGATCGGTCGACGGTTTGATCGAACGCGAAGTGGCGACGATCTGGTAGCCCAGTTCACGGAAGGCCTTGACCATGCCGTCGCCCAGACCTTGGGATGCGCCAGTGATAACGATGACTTTTTTCGAATTGCTCATGATGTATACCTCTAACTGATAATGGGATTTGAAATTGGGTGGATCAGGCTTCAGCAGGAGCCGCCGCCATTTGCCGCAACACTTGTTCGTAGTACTGGACCGACTGCGATCCGGACACCAGGTGACGACCGTTCAACACCATGGCCGGGACCGAATTGATGCCGTGCTGACGGTAAAACTCCTCAAGTTCACGCACTTCGTTGCCATACGCGCCGGACACCAGCACCTTGCGAGCCTGGGCTTCGTCCAGCCCAGCTTCACCGGCCAGGCGCACCAGCGTCTGCTGATCACTCGGGTTCTGGCCTTCGCTGAAGTAAGCGCGAAGCAGGATCTTCTTCAGCGCCACCTGACGCCCCTCTTCCTGCGCCCAATACAGCAAACGGTGGGCGTCGAAGGTGTTGTAGAAGTGCGTGCGTTTCTCCAGGTCGAACTTGAAGCCGATGGCCTCACCGCGAGCGATCTGCATCGCTTTCCCGGAGGCCACGTCTTCGGCGGTGCGTCCGTATTTGCGCATCAGGTGCTCGACGGCTTTCTCACCTTCTGGCGGCATGTTCGGGTTCAGCTCGAAAGGCTTGTAGGTCAGCTGTACCGAGACCTCACCCGCCACGTTTGCGATCGCCTGCTCCAGCGCTGTGGCGCCCAGTGCGCACCAGGGGCACACCACATCGGAGACGAAATCGATGGTCACCGGCGCGGTCATGACTTCCCCTCTTCCGCCAGCTGTTTGCGGTACTGGGTGGTGGTAATCCCGGCGTAACCCCAGTTATCGGTGTCGACTTCCTCGATCACGATGTGGGTCAGGTCAGGGCGCTTGTTGAGAACGCGTTCCAGTGTTTCAGTGATTTCGGCGATCACCTGAGCTTTCTGCTCAGTGGTCACGCCATCGCGGGTAATGCGGACGCTTACGAAAGGCATTGAGGAATCTCCAGTGACCTTCCCGTCGGGATGATGGGAGAGGCGTTGGAGCTCAATTTAGGGATTTGGGGCGAGGGGAAAAAGATGGGACGGGGAACATCATTAGTTACGTGGAGTAATAGATCTCACATGCAGAAGCAATAAAGCGATGGTTTATAAATTTCCCCTTCGCTAGCCTGCTTTTATCTTAAATATTAGATAGAGAAGGGAATGCTCATGACCATTCAATACTTCGACAGCCCCTTTCACGTCACGCATGACAACGAAGCTGCCAGCAAAATGGCCATGAAAATGGAGCTGTCGATTTTCATTGCTGAGCAGATAAAAAATCTGGGGCTCAAACAAAGCGAGGCAGCCGCCAGATTAAACGTGACCCAATCACGTGTGTCCGAGCTCACCACAGGCAAAATCCACAAGTTCACGATTGATGCAATGATCGACATGCTGGATAAACTTGGCTTTCGAAGCACGATTACCTTGTCACCCAAAAGCTCTTGAGCAAGCAAGACCTGATCACATTTCGCACCCTGAACAAGGCCGCCATGCTGGTGCGATCGCAAGTGAATACGCTTTTATGTAGGAGCTTCGCAGACTGAGATCTTTTGATCTTGCCTTTGAAAAGATCAAAAGATTGCAGCCTCGCTTCACTCGACAGCTCCTACGACACGTTCCCCACGCCACCACCTAGCCACGATTGCGCACGCTCTGCTCCCACGCTAACTTCGACCCGTCGCTGCCAATTCAGCGACCGGGCCTGAGAACCCAAGTAAGATACAGGCGCACAAGCGCCCCAAATCACGATTTTCGGCGCTTTTTTGTGTCCGCATTTCCGTGCAATGGCGGCTGTGCGTGGGAGACCTTCGGGTCTGCCGGGTTCCTGTATCTCCGGTTTCTCAGCCCGCGCACAGCTGCCACCCATTCGCCTGAGAACGAACGTGGCAGCTCCAATTTGATTCAGGAGATGTTGCCAATGTCCGTTACTAGTCCGTCAGAAATTCGCAGGTTTGCTTCAACAGTCAGTAGTCACCGCCAGCCCGCTTGTGGAGGTGCTCAATGACCAATCCCCAAGATCTCAAAACCATCGGCCTCACCCCCTTCTCCTACCACGACAACGAACCACTGTTTCACATCAGCGCCGGCGTACCTGTCATCCGCGCCCTCTCTCACGCCTCGGATCTGCTCCACATCGCAAAACATCTGGCATCAGATGCAGCCATGGTTCGCGGCAGTGACCGACACGCCTGGGCATCACATTTTTTGCAAGAGATGAGCAAGGCGATCGTCGATGACGTGGTCAAGGTGCTGGAGGCGCCGATGAACAATCGCAACGAATAAAGCAGCAGGGTAAATACGATCCATGCAGATGAAGAAGCCCCGAATCAGTCGGGGCTTCTTCATTCAATCCAGGCACTTAACCAACGTAAGGCCTGAATTCATTGCTGTCGCGTGTGAGCAATTGCATCAACTTGGGATGAATAAAAAGCTTTTCCTTGCCCAGTTGAATTTCTTCCAGCACGCCAACGGAAACCAGATCCTTAAGGTATCGCGACGCAGCCTGACGTTGAGCGACTTTCTTATCGACCACGTTGCTGATGCGGCAATAGGGTTGTTCGAAAATGACGTCGACCAACTCGCGTGAGTACGTCTTGGGAAGCTGATCACGTACAAATTCAGTGGTGTGCTCGGACAATGCACGAATGGCCGCAATTTTGGCTGTGGTCCAACGAGCGGTTTCCTCTACTGCACTCAACATGAACAACAACCAAGGCTCCCACGCCTGTTTGGTCGTCACCTCCAACAAGAGTCGGTAGTAATCGGCACGCTGGGCAATGATGTATCGGCTCAGATAAAGGATCGGCAGATTCAACAGCCCCTCCTGAATCAAAAACAGGGTATTGAGTACTCGCCCGGTCCGACCGTTACCGTCGACAAAAGGATGGATTGCTTCGAACTGATAATGCCCGACCGCCATGCGCACGAGAGGGTCGAGATCAGTTTCGTTGTGCAGAAACCGCTCCCAGTTGGCGAGCAGATTTCGCAGGTGCTCCTCTCCTTCTGGCGGGGTGTAGATGACTTCACCTGTTCGATCATTCGCCAGCTGCGTCCCAGGAGTACGACGGATATCCAGTTGCGCCCCCTTCAACGTTCGGCAGATTTCTACCGCAGTGTTGGTCGATAGCGGCCTTTGAATCAAAGAATGAAATCCCTGATTAAGCGCCGTTCGATAACGCAGAGCTTCCTTGGTCGCCGGATCTGCATGGCTTTCAATGTCTTGCGCGTGCTGAAACAGCAAATCCGTAGTAGTGACGATACTTTCTATTTCCGAGCTGTCCTTGGCTTCCAGCAGGGGAATTGTGTTGATCAGGACCGTCTGATTCGGGATCAGCTCCGCCGCCTGTTTCAGCTCGGCCAACGCAGTGCGCGCCTCAATACATTTTTTGAGGACCGCGCGAGTTTCCAGTTCGACGCCTGGCGGCAGCAGAGGCAGCTGGTTGTATGGCCTGTCGGCTTGCCATGGCAACACGAGGTCGGTCATAAGGATGAAGTCCTGATTTTGTATGTTTTTTGAGCAAAACGGGCGTCACTCATGTCGCCAGTGTAGACATGAGCCCATAACGTGTCGCAATTTTCCACTTTTTGCGACACATCCTCACAACATGTCGCCGCCGACGACATGTTCACAACTCATGTCGCCGAAATCGAGTTTCGACGACATGAGCCACCAACCGCGCACAAAAAAGCCCCGAACCAGTCGGGGCTTTTCCTATCTCAGCCCAAAATCAGGCCTCGATCCCAAAACCAATCATCAGAAGATGTTGATCGGGTAATCCACAAACACGCGCACTTCGTTGCCGCTGACGTTGTACTCGCTCGACTTCTGCGACACGCGCAGGATGGAGCTGCGCAGTTTCACGCTGAGGTCTTTGGCCGGGCCGCTTTGGACGACGTATTTGAACTGGTTGAAGATTTCGCGCTCGGTGCCGCCGCTGCTGGTGGAGGTGGTGATGTTGTCACCGCGCACGTAGGCGAAGTTGTAGCTCAGGCCCGGTACACCGAAGGAGCCGAAGTCCAGGCCGTAGCCCAGTTGCCAGCTGCGTTCGTCTTCGGCGTTGAAGTCGGACCAGTAGGAGTTGGCCAGGTAGATGGTGTTGCCACCGTCACCGATACGACCTTGATCCTTCTGGTAGCCGCCGTACGGGTAGCCCAGGTTGCTGTCGCCGGTGCTGCGCTGATAGCCGAGGGTGAACGAGTGCGGGCCGGTGGCGTAGATGGCCGCCAGGCTCCAGATCTTGTTGTCGTCGCCGGTCAGGTTGTTGGCATCGACGTAGGAGCTGTCCAGCTTGGTGCGGTAGCCGTTGAAGTCCAGGGTCAGGGACTGATCCTTGGACAGCGGGAACACGTAGTTGGCGTTCACGTACTGCTTCTTCAGCACGTCTTCGACGTCGGAAGCGTACAGCGCGGCCTTGAACTGTTCGGTGAACTGATAGCTGCCGCCCAACACGTTGATCGACTTCAGGCCACCGCTGTCACGGCCTTCGGCGCTTTTGCGCGATTCGGCGGTGAAGCGACCGGCGTTCAGTTCCAGGCCCTTGATCTCTTTGGAGGTGATCAGGGTACCGGTGTAGCTTTCCGGCAGCAGACGCACGTTGTCGTAGCTCAGCACCGGCAGCGCCGGCATCTGGTCGCCGTAGGTCAGCGTGGTGCTGGACAGGCGGAATTTCACTGCCGCGCCGGCTTTGGCCAGGTCGTCTGCAGGATCGCCGCTGGCGCCTTTTTTGAAGAAGTCGATACCTTGCGCGCCGCTGCGATCTTCGCTGCGCTCCAGGTTCAGGGCGTACAGGCCGAAGGCGTCCACGCCGACACCGATGGTGCCTTGGGTGAAGCCGGACGAGAACGTACCGATGGCCGCTTGGCCCCACTCGGATTTATCCGGGTTGCCGTCCTTGTAATCACGGTTCATGTAGGCGTTGCGCAGCAGCACCTTGAGGCTGCTGTCTTCAACAAATCCCTTGGATTCGGCCTGGTCGTTAGCCATGGCCTGTGAAGCGCTCAACATCCCCAGAGCGATCAGACTGATTCGCTTGTTCAACATTTTGTTTTCCTTATTACGGGTTGAAACGCGCTGTGTCGAACGGCTGAAACGGCACTATCGCGCTCTTTTTTCATTCGGCAAACAAAAAGGCCCGCCCACGACGAATCGCGGCGGGCCTTTTTATTATTTTCGGGTTATGGCGGTCTGCCACAGGCGTTGGGCCGAATCGTAGTGCGGCCTTAATGGTGTGTCAATTTCATGAATCGTCTTGAATTAGGCAAAAAACGTCTAAGAAATGAATTTACGCAGCAGAAAAATTCAATAGTAAGCCAATGATCCATCCAAGGAAGTAAGCGAGCCCGCCCAAACGTAGCAATTCCGACACAACTGGAAACAAACCGGCACAAAGCTTTATCAAGAATAATTAACGCAAGTAAATAACAAGCATTACCATTCGCACCGTTCGAGCTACACCCCTAAAAATCCCACGGATGCGCTTTTCAATGCCTGCCCCTTTTCGCCTGCTGCCCTTTAGTCTTGGGCTCTCTGCATTTCTGTCTGCCGGTTTTACCTGTGCTGCCACCACCACTCTGCCTGCCACCGCGATCAGCGCTGAAGAGCAGGAAGATGACCCACGCGTAAAGGAAACCAACACCGCGACCCGCACCAACACGCCCGTACGTTACGTCCCTCAGGCCATCGATTCGATCAAAACCGAGAACGTCGCCGATTACGGCACCAACGACCTGGGCACGGCGCTCAGTGGCATCCCCAACGTCAGCAGCGGCGCCGACACCCGCTTCGACAGCCTGCGCATCCGCGGCTTCGATGCCAGTAACGACTTCTACCTGGACGGCATCCGCGACGACAGCCAATACGTGCGGGATTTGCACAACATCGAGCGCATCGACGTGCTTAAAGGCCCCGCCGCCGTGTTGTACGGCCGCGGTAGCCAGGGCGGGATCGTCAACCGGGTGAGCAAGCTGCCGGAATTCGGCCGCCGCTCGACAATAGAAGCCCAGGGCGGCAGCGACGATCTGCGTAGCCTTTATGCCGATCTCAGTACCGACCCGGCGGAGAACATCAGCCTGCGCCTGAACATGGGCAACATGGACCAGAACAGCTTCCGCGACGGGGTAAGCGGCAATCGGCAATTGTTCGCGCCGTCGATGAGCTGGCAGCTGACGCCCGACCTGAACTGGCTGGTGCAGTATGAATACAGCCGCTACAACCGCACACCGGATCGCGGCATTCCCGGGGTGAACGGTCGCCCGGCAGACGTCGGGCGCGATACCACCTACTTCAGCGACAACGATTTCATCGACGACAAATCGCAATCCCTGCGCTCCAAGCTCACCTATGAACTGAGCGACAACTGGCAACTGCGCCAGACCCTGGGCGTGTTCAAGCTCAACAGTGATTTCGACAACACCTACCAGACCGGCTACACCCCGGCCACCAACCGGGTCACGCGCCAACACTGGCAACAGGACCTGACCACTCGCAACGTTTACAACAACGTGGAGCTGGAAGGCGGTTTCGATACTTTCGGCCTGGAACATCGCCTGCTGACCGGGATCGAGATCGGCAGCCAGCGGCGCGACCCGACGCTGTACACCGCTGCCACCTCCGGGCCTGGTAGTTCGCCGGTGCCGTCGCTGGACCTGAACAACCCCAACCGCGACCTGCGCCACACCGGGCGCATGCAGGTCAGCAGCAGCTCTCACACCGAGGTCGAAAGCCGCGCGGTGTATGTGCAGGACCAGTTGCAACTCAACGATCAATGGCAATTGCTCGGCGGCCTGCGCTACGACACCTTCGATATCGAGTCGACCAACAAGCTGCGGGACATTTCCGAAGACCGTGACAGCCACAGCACCAGCCCACGTGTAGGACTGGTCTGGACTCCGCTGCAGAATCATTCCTTCTACGCCTCGTGGTCGAAGACCTTTTCCCCGGTCGGCGGCGGCCTGATCGGCATCACCCCGGGCGCTGCGGGCAACACCAACGACCTGAGCCCGGAACTGACCAAGCAGAAAGAAATCGGCGTGAAAAGCGACTGGCTGGACGACCGCCTGAGCACCACACTGGCGATCTACGAGCTGGAGCTCTACAACCGCCGCACCAGCGACCCGAACAACCCGACCATCACCCTGCTCACCGGCCTGCAACGTTCGCGCGGCATCGAGCTGACTGCGGCCGGCAAGATCACCGGCAACTGGTACGTGCGCGGCGGCGTGGGCGTGCAGGACGCCACGGTCGAGAAAGACAACAACGGTTTTGAAGGCAAACGCATCAGCAACGTGGCCAAGCACAACGGCAGCCTGTTCGTGACCTGGAAACCGGAGATGGGCTGGTACGCCGAAACCGGCTTGACCCTGGTCGGCGATCGTTATGCCGATAACCTCAACACCACCGTGCTGCCGGGTTATGGACGCTGGGATGCGCTGGCAGGCTTCCGGCAAAAGGATTGGGATTTGCGCGCAGCGCTGAACAACATCACCGACAAGACGTATTACTCGTCGGCGACCAGTGCGGCGCAGATTCAGCCGGGGGCACCGCGTAGCGTGGTGGTCACGGGAACCTACAGCTTCTAAACACAACACAACACCTGTAGGAGCCGAGCTTGCTCGCGAAGCGGTGTGTCAGCCACCACAAATGCTGGATGTGCCGACGCTATCGCGAGCAAGCTCGCTCCTACAAAGGTGCAAAAAAAAGCGCTGCCATCCCGGCAGCGCTTTCGTTTGTTCAATCCATGGTTTTTATTCTTAGCTTTCCATCAAATCCCACAACGCATCCAGTTCCGCTTCGCTGAATAAACCAGCGGGGTAGCGCTCGATCATTGTCCGGCGCGGATCAGTCTCGCTGATCGGACGCGTTCCATTGGACTTGAACCAGTGCGCCAGGATCTGGAGCGATTCACCATTTACGGCCAGGGGATGCAGCGCTTGCTCGCCCACTACGTTCACTTCGGCGTTCATTTCAGCGCTCTCTCCCGGTTTGTGAGCGGCTAAATTATCCAAGGTTTATGACAGAACGAATAAGTTCTCCCCCTCCCTGTCTTGCACCCTGAACGATACAAGAGCTATGCCAAGGTCAGCGAAACGATACAAAAAAGCCCGCAAACCTTGCGGAATGCGGGCTCTGTGCTATGTAGGGCGCGAAAACGTTTGCCTGAATTTTTTAACAATCAACTCAGGATGTTACGGGCTCACTCAAACCTTGTGCGGCGCCGGCTGCTGTTGGGTAAGGCAGTGAATGTTACCGCCACCCAGTAACAGTTCGCGGCCGGGAACCATTACCACTTCGTGCTGCGGAAACAGCGACTGCAGGATTTCCCTGGCAGGGCCATCCAGCGGGTCGTCAAAGCTCGGCGCGATGATGCCGCCGTTGACGATCAGGAAGTTCACGTAGGAACCGGCCAGGCGCACCGACGGATTACGCTCCTGGGTGCCATCCACCGGATCGACGCCGGCGCACTCTTCCTCGGTCGCGTACAGCGGCCCCGGAATCGGCATCTTGTGCACCGTGAATGGGCGTCCCTTGGCGTCGGTGCTTTCTTGCAGCACTTTCATCGCCGCCTGGCAGCGCGGGTAGTTCGGGTCCTGCGGGTCGTCGGTCCAGGCCAGCAGCACTTCACCGGGACGCACGTAGCAGCAGAAGTTATCCACATGGCCGTCGGTTTCGTCGTTGTACAAGCCGTCCGGCAGCCAGATGATCTTGTCCACAGCCAGATTCGCGCTCAGCACCGCTTCGATTTCCCCACGGTTCATGTGCGGGTTGCGATTGCGGTTAAGCAGGCATTCTTCGGTGGTGATCAGCGTGCCTTCGCCGTCGACGTGAATCGAACCGCCTTCGAGCACGAAGCCCTCGGTGCGATAGCGCGAGCTGCGTTCGATCTCGAGGATCTTGCCGCCGACCTGCGAATCACGATTCCACGGCGAGTACAGGCCACCGTCAAAACCGCCCCAGGAGTTGAAGTCCCAGTTCACGCCACGGACTTCGCCGCTGTCGTTGATGACGAATGTCGGACCAGTGTCGCGCACCCAGGCGTCGTCGCTGGACATTTCCACCACGCGAATGTTCGGCACATCCAGGCGGGCACGGGCGTTTTCGTACTGGCCGGCGGAGACCGCCACGGTGACCGGTTCGAAACGGGCGATGGCTTTGGCCACCGCCACGTGCGCGGCCTGCGCCGGTTTGCCGCCCAGGCGCCAGTTGTCCGGGCGCTCGGGCCAGATCATCCAGGTCTGGGTCTGTGGTGCCCACTCGGCCGGCATGTAGAAGCCGTCTGCGCGAGGGGTGCTGTTCAAAGTGGTCATGTCGATCAGGACTCCAGGGTTCCGTCGAGGGTTTTCAGCGCGCCGTACAGGTTCGGACGACGGTCACGGAACGAGCCCCACGCGCTACGGATGTGTTCCAGTTGGTCGAGGTCGAAGGTGTGAACCAGAATGCCTTCTTCGGTCTCATTGAGTTCCTGCACCTTCTCGCCGAACTGGTTGGCAATGAACGACGAACCATAAAAGGTAATGTCGTAGCCGTCTTGTTCTTCGTTGCCGATGCGGTTACTGGCGATCAGCGGCATCAGGTTAGCGCCCGCGTGGCCTTGTTGCACGCGCTGCCAGTGATCGCGGGACGAAATGGTCTTGTCATGTGGCTCGCTGCCGATGGCGGTCGGGTAGAACAGAATCTCCGCGCCCAGCAGCGCCATGCTGCGCGCGGCTTCCGGGAACCACTGGTCCCAGCAGATGCCCACGCCGATTTTCGCGTAGCGGGTATTCCACACCTTGAAGCCGGTATCGCCCGGGTTGAAGTAGTACTTCTCGTGGTAGCCAGGGCCATCCGGGATGTGGCTCTTGCGATAGATCCCCAGGTTGCTGCCGTCGGCGTCGATGATCGCGATGCTGTTGAAGCGCGCGCGGCCGGCGCGCTCGTAGAAGCTGATCGGCAGTACGACTTGCAGTTCTTTCGCGACTTTCTGGAAGTGCTTGATCGCGACGTTGTCTTCCACCGCCGTGGCCAGTTGCAGGTAATCCGGATTCGGCTTCTGGCAGAAGTACGGTGCTTCGAACAATTCCTGGATCAGGATGATCTGCGCGCCTTTGGCGGCCGCTTCGCGGACCAGTCTTTCAGCGACCTCGATGTTGCCTTCAAGGTCCCAGGAACAGGCCATTTGCGTGGCAGCGACAGTAACGTTACGGCTCATGAAGCATCTCCGGGCAAGTGCGTGACGGTCGGGCATGGGTGATCCACGCCCTGGCATTGGTGACTTTATATCCGATAAATATCGGCTTTAGAAGCTGTTGATTTGCCTTTCGTCTTAAATCACGCGCAAAACACAGATATTAATCGATATTGGAAAAGCTTCGCGGGCAAGCCTCGCTCCTACAGA
>NZ_JAIQWX010000240.1 GCF_020164475.1 Pseudomonas sp. REP124
CATCTTTTTGGGGCCGCTTCGCAGCCCAGCGGGGGCAAGCCCCTCGCCACAGGGTATGCGTCCGACATCAGGACTCGTAGCTTCACGACAATAGAGGGTGCTATCGGTCATTTGTCGTGATCGATATCCAGCCTGCTGAACGTCACTTTCCCGCCCTCGCTGGTGTATCCGGTGTTGTCCTGCACATACACCCCGGCCTTGAAATACAACGGCTTGACCCGCCATGTCGCGCTGATCTGGGTGTCCCACTGGTAACCTGCGGCACTCAGGCCCAGGGCGCCGCCGGGGCTCAAATGGATCAGGTAGGAGAATTCGCGGTCCAGTTTAACGCCGGTGGCGATGGTGATTACCCGGCCTTCATCATCATCGGGATGCATGCGCACCTTGGCGACGATGTTGCCGGTCTGGGTCTTGGTCTTGTATTGATATTCGAGTTTGACCAGCGGCTTTTGGCTTTCATAGGCATGAATCTGGCCTATGACGATCTTGCCCGAGCTGGGCACCTGATTCACCGTTAGAGTGGCGTGCAACAGGTTGTCGGCGTCCGGGTAGTACCAGTTTTTAAGCGTGCCGTTGCTGTAGGTTTCCCGCAGTTCGGTGCGCGGATAGATCGCGTTTTCAGTTCGCGAACCGGTCACCGGGGACCAGAAAAACAGAGTGCCGGTATCGGAATGGAAATACTGATTCTTGTAGCCTTTGACCAGTTTGGAGGTTTCAACGGTGTACGGCGGACTGCCGACCGGAACGCTGAGGTTCCAGGACGCAAGGTCAATCATTGGCTAAGCTTCCACGAATTTTTTGCAGTACGGGCGTACCAGAAGCTCTAACACGCGCCTTTGACGGCGGCCTTTATAAACATAGAAGACTTTTTTGTTAATGCTGGCATCGCCGGATATGTGGCGTCAAAGAACTGTTAAAAAGCCATACTTCGCGGTTTTAGTGGCTTTCAGAGGCGACCGTTAGTCGGTAAATTAATGCCTTGGTTAAATGATGGCGCACTGACAGCTTCAGCTTTTTTGGATCCAGGTCTAGAGTGAAGCCATAGTATCTGTCCGGTTTTCACAAGAAACCGGCCTCGTCCCGAACAAAGAGAAGCAGCATGGAATGCGCGCAATCCCCGCCAATTGACGGCAACTCAACGTTATTGATCGTCGACGATTACCCTGAAAACCTGATCAGCATGCGCGCGTTGTTGCAGCGCCAGGACTGGCAGGTCATCACCGCTGCCTCGGGTTTCGAGGCGCTTAGCCTTTTGCTCGAACACGATATCGACCTGGTGCTGCTGGATGTGCAGATGCCCGGCATGGACGGTTTCGAAGTGGCGCGCCTGATGCGCGGCAGCCAGCGTACGCGGCTGACCCCGATCATTTTCCTGACCGCCAACGAGCAGTCTCAGGACGCCGTGATCAAGGGCTATGCCAGTGGCGCCGTGGATTATCTGTTCAAGCCGTTCGATCCGCAGATCCTCAAGCCCAAGGTCCAGGCGTTGCTGGAGCACCAGCGCAATCGCCGGGCCTTGCAGCGCCTGAGTCATGATCTGGAAGTCGCTCGCGCCTTTAACGCCTCGGTGCTGGACAATGCCGCCGAAGGCATCCTGGTGGTGAACGAGGGCGGCCTGATCAACTTCGCCAACCCGGCGATGTCGCGCCTGCTCAATGCCACCGTGCAGGAACTGCAGGGCAAGGAATTCCTGGATTTCCTGCAAAAGCCACACGTCCCCGTGTGGGCGGAGTCGGAGCTGCTGGACGGCTACAAGCGTGGCGAGACCTACCGCCTGCACGATGCGCTGCTGCGTACCGCGCGCGGGCAGCAAGTGCCGGTGGCATTGTCCTGCGCGCCGCTGCCGGCCGAGCAGCACGCGATGGTAGTGACGGTGCAAGACATGTCGGTGGTGCGCCACCTGCATCAGCAGCTGGAATTCCAGGCGGTCACGGACCCGCTGACCGGCTTGCTCAACCGCCGCGGCTTCTACCAGACCGTGGAAAACCTGTTGCTGCGCAGTGAGCACAACGACAGTGCCTGGGTGCTGATGTACCTGGACCTCGACGGCTTCAAGCGAGTCAACGACTCCCTAGGGCACGAATCGGGAGATCGCGTGCTGCGCTGGGTCTCCGAGCAATTGAAGGCCTGCCTGCGGCCGTTCGACATTCTCGCGCGCATCGGCGGTGACGAATTCACCGCGTTGCTCGACCTCGAATTCCCCGAGCAGGCCTCGCGAATTGCCGAGAAACTGATCGAGCGGGTGTCGATCTGTCAGCAGATCGACGGCCTGGATATCGCGCTCGGTGTAAGCATCGGCATCGCCACCTACCCCGATTGCGGGGCCAATCTGGACGGTCTGCTGCGTGCATCGGACATCGCGATGTACGAAGCCAAGCGCGCTGGCCGCCAGCAGTACCGCTTTTACGATCACGACATGAATGGCCGCGCCCGGTCCCGGCTGATGCTCGAAGAAAGCGTGCGCACCGCCATCGAGAATCGCGACTTCAACCTGGTCTATCAGCCCCAGGTGGCCATCGCCGATGGGCGGATCCGTGGTTTCGAAGCGCTTCTGCGCTGGCAGCATCCGAGTGTCGGTGACGTGCCGCCGGGTCTGTTCCTGCCTTTGCTGGAAGAGGCGCGGTTGATCAGCCGCCTGGGCAGCTGGATCTATCAACGCGGCGCAGGGCAGCGCAAAGCCTGGGAAACCCTGTTCGCCGAGGATCTGGTGCTGGGCGTCAGCTTGAGCAGCACTCAGTTCTCCATGCCCAATCTGGTGACCGAACTGCGCCAGGTGCTGGAGCGCCACGGCCTGCAACCTCGCCATCTGGAAGTCGAGGTGACCGAAGAGGCGTTGATGCGCCACCCGGAAGAAACCCGCAAGCAGCTGCGACTGCTGCGTAATCTGGGGGTGAGGGTGGCGCTGGATGATTTCGGTTCAGGGCCGTGCTCCCTGGCGCATCTGCGGGATCTGGAGCTGGACACGCTCAAGCTCGACCGTCACCTGATCGCGCGGATTCCCGAGTCTTCACGGGACGCCGCGCTGGTGTCCAATGTCATCGAACTGTGCAAGCGCTTCGGCATGCTGGTGATCGCCGAAGGGGTGGAAACCGTCGAGCAGTACGAGTGGCTGCAAGCCAACGGTTGCGAGTATGTGCAGGGTTTCCTGGTGGCGCGGCCGATGATGGCCGAAGACACCGAGCGCTTTGTGCAGCCCTTCGACTGGAGCGCGCTCAGCGGTTGAATTCGCTACACTGGCGACCTTTTCGTCATGTGTGTTGCCTTGCGATGACCGCGTTGAAATACCTCCAGGCTTATCCTGCTTCGCTGCAGGATCAGGTGCGCCAGCTGATCGCCGAAGGTCGGCTGGGCGACTACCTGAGCAAGCGCTACCCCGAGCAGCACGGTGTGCAGAGCGACAAGGCGCTGTACACCTACGCGCTGGACCTCAAGCAGGAATACCTGCGCAATGCCCCGGCCATCGACAAGGTGCTGTTCGACAACCGCCTGGACCTGACCCATCGCGCCCTCGGCCTGCACACCACCATCTCGCGGGTGCAGGGCGGCAAGCTCAAGGCCAAGAAGGAAATCCGCATCGCCTCGCTGTTCAAGGAAGCGCCCGCCGAATTCCTGAAGATGATCGTGGTTCACGAGCTGGCGCACTTCAAGGAATCGGATCACAACAAGGCGTTCTACAAGTTGTGCGAACACATGCTGCCGGGCTATCACCAGATCGAGTTCGATGTGCGGGTGTACCTGACCTGGCGGGACATGCAGTAGACAGATCTTCCGGACTTTTCATCTTCTGAAACAGAGGCGCATGGATGGACGTAAGCAAGACCAAAAGCAGCTTCTACCGCCGCCTGTACGTGGCCTACCTGATCGACAGCGGCCTGGCCAGCAGCGTCCCGGCATTGACCGAAGTTACCGGCATGCCAAGGCGTACGGCCCAGGACACCATTGCGGCGCTGGCGGATCTGGATATCGTCTGCGAGTTCGAACAGGAAGAGGGCGCCCGCAACCATGCCGGGCGCTATCGGATTCGTGATTGGGGAGCGATTGATCGGGGGTGGATCGAGCGGCATTTGCGGGGGATCAAAGAGGTTTTGGAGTATCCCTGAACCCCTGCGGTGACTGGTCTGACGCTATCGCGGGCAAGCCCGCTCCCACAGTGATTGCGGTTGAATTACACATCTGTGTTTCACCCGAGAACCTGTGGGAGCGGGCTTGCCCGCGATGGCGTCCTCAAAAGCGACGCATGCCTATATGTGGAATCCCGTCCTCGACATATTCTTCACCCGCCACCACAAACCCGTACCGCCCGTAATACCCCTGCAAATGCGCCTGGGCCGAGAGGTAGATCGGCATGTCCGGCCAGTGCTTTTGCGCCTGTTTCAACGCCTGCTCCATCATTTCATGCCCCAGCCCCTGGCCACGAGCCGCCGGTGAGGTCACGACCCGTCCGATCACCACGTCACCGCCCTGTAGCTCCGGATCGAGCAGACGCAGGTAGGCCACCAGCCGATCCTCGTCCCAGGCCATCAAATGGCAGGTGTCACCCTCCAGATCCTGGCCATCGATGTCCTCGTAGAAGCATTTCTGCTCGACGACGAACACCTCGGCGCGCAGCTGCAAGATCGCATACAGCTGCTGGATGCCCAGATCGCTGTGGTGTTTGCAGACCCATTCGATTGTCATGTTTTGATTCCCTGGAAACTTCTTCCAGATACTAAGCGTCCGAACGGTAGATGTCTTTATGGCGGAGAAATCTGTGACAAAGACCAAAATGCCATCATTCATTTCTCGCGCCACCGCCTACTTTGTGTAATCTGGATTGCAGCGATTTGCAGTGGCTTCAATGAACTAACGTTTTGCACCTGGGCGTGCCGGTAAGGGGCTTGGAGATTTAGCTGAAAAATACGTCGGGCACCCCGCCCGCTAAGGATTTTCGAGCATGCCGAGATTGCGTCGAGTCTTTGCTCTTATCGTTTTGCTGTTGCTGGCCCAGCACGCAGCAGCCGAGAAACTGCGCCTGGTGGCGGACGCCTGGCCGCCTTTCACTGACGCCACGCTGGTCAACGGTGGGTTGGCAACCGACATTGTCAGCACCGCACTGGCGCGAGCCGGCTATGCCAGTGATTTCGAGCAGGTGCCCTGGGCCCGGGCGCTGCTGGGATTGGGCGAAGGCCGGTACGACGTTCTGGTCAACGCCTGGTACAGCGAAGACCGCACCAAGCTTGGTCAGTTTTCCGGCGAGTATCTGCTGAATCGCATCCGCTTCATCAAGCGCAAGGATGCCCCCATCGAATACAACAACCTGCAGCAGCTGCACACCTACCCGGTGGCGATCGTGCGTGGCTATGCCTATTCGCCGGCGTTCGATGAAGACGAATCACTGCAGAAAGTGCCGGTCCACAACTTTGCCCTGGCCGTGCGCATGGTGGCCGCCGACAGGGTCAAGCTGACCCTGGAAGACGAGTACGTCGCCCGTTACTACCTGGCCCGGGAGTCGGCCAAGGTGCGCAATGCCGTGGAGTTTTTGCCCAGGCCGGTGAGTGAGAACAGCCTGCATATTCTGGTGAGCCTGAAGAATCCGAAGCATGCGCAGATCGTCGCCGGTTTTGACCGGGAGATTGCCAGGATGAAGGCGGATGGGAGTTATGCGCGTTTGCTCAGGCAGCATGGGATGTAGAGGGGCAGCTGCAAGATTGGTTATGTGGTGTCTGGTCTGGCGCCTTCGCGGGCAAGCCTCGC
>NZ_JAIQWX010000241.1 GCF_020164475.1 Pseudomonas sp. REP124
TTAGTGTTTCACTATTCAAAATCGAGGAACCCCATGGACTGGCAACCCCACATCACCGTCGCCACCATCGTCGAGGACAACGGCCGCTTCCTCATGGTCGAAGAATCCAAGCACGGCCGTAACGTGCTCAACCAGCCCGCCGGTCATCTGGACCCGGACGAAACCCTGATCGAAGCCGCCGTGCGCGAAACCCTCGAGGAAACCGGCTGGGACGTCGAGCCGACCAGCGTACTCGGCATTTACCTCTACACCGCCCCCAGCAACGGCGTGACCTATCAGCGTGTCTGCTTCATCGCCAAACCACTCAAACACCGCCCCGACTACCAACTGGACGAGGGCATCGTCGGCGCCAAGTGGTTGACCCGCGAAGAATTAATCGAGCAGCGCGACAACTGGCGCAGCGAGCTGATCATGCGTTGCATCGATGATTATCTGGCCGGTAATCGCCACAGCCTCGAATTGATCCGCCCTTCCCTTTAGCCTTGCGCGCGCGAGCCTGATAGAATCGCGTCCTTTTTCAAGACACTCATTGAATTCCTATGCGTGATCCAGCCCCTTCTGATACACAAAAGAAGCGCGTCATTGTCGGCATGTCCGGCGGCGTGGACTCTTCCGTTTCCGCTCTCCTGCTGATCGAGCAGGGTTACGAGGTGGAAGGCCTGTTCATGAAGAACTGGGAAGAAGACGACGGAACCGAATACTGCACCGCCATGGATGACCTGGCGGACGCCCAGGCCGTTTGCGACAAGATCGGCATCAAGCTGCACACCGCCAACTTCGCCGCCGAGTACTGGGACAATGTGTTCGAGCATTTCCTGGAAGAGTACAAGGCCGGCCGCACGCCGAACCCGGACATCCTGTGCAACCGCGAGATCAAGTTCAAGGCGTTCCTCGACTACGCCATGATGCTCGGCGCCGACCTGATCGCCACCGGTCACTACGTGCGCCGTCGCGACATCGACGGCCGCACCGAACTGCTCAAGGGCCTGGATCCGAACAAGGACCAGAGCTACTTCCTGCACGCCGTCGGCGGCGAACAGATCGCCAAGACCCTGTTCCCGGTCGGCGAACTGGAAAAGCCCGAAGTGCGTGCGATTGCCGAGAAATACGAGCTGGCGACCGCCAAGAAGAAGGATTCCACCGGGATCTGCTTCATTGGCGAGCGCCGCTTCACCGACTTCCTCAAGCAGTACCTGCCGGCGCAACCGGGCGAAATCAAAACCACCGAAGGCGAAGTCATCGGCCGTCACCACGGCCTGATGTACCACACCATCGGCCAGCGTCAGGGCCTGGGTATCGGCGGCTTGAAAGATGCTGGCGACGAGCCGTGGTACGTCCTGATCAAGGACCTGGAGCACAACGAGCTGATCGTTGGCCAGGGCAATGATCATCCGTACCTGTTCGCACGCGCCCTGCTCGCCTCGGACATCTATTGGGTCAACCCGATCGACCTGAGCCAGCCGCGCAAACTGACCGCCAAGGTCCGCTATCGTCAGAGCGACCAGTCCTGCACCCTGGAAAAGACCGCTACCGGCTATCGTGCGACCTTCGATGACCCGCAACGCGCAGTCACCCCGGGTCAGTCCGTGGTGTTTTACGACGGCGAAATCTGCCTGGGCGGCGGCGTGATCGAAGTGGCGGAGCCATGGACCAGCAAGGGCGCACTCAAAGGCGAACAGCAATGAGCCCCATTCAGGAGCAACTGACGGCACTGGGCGGCGTCTTTCTCGCCGCAGTGCTGGTGGACAGGATCGCCAAAACCGGCCAGACCAACGAGGCCGGCCTGACCTGCATGCTCGGCAGCCTGCTGATCCGCGACCCCAAGGACACCCTTGAAGTCTACGGCGGCGACGACATCAATCTGCGTGAAGGCTACCGCGCCCTGGTCGGCGCCCTCGAACGCGATCCGAGCGCCCTGCAGCGCGAACCGTTGCGTTACGCACTGTCGATGCTCGGCCTTGAGCGGCAACTGTCCAAGCGCGACGACATGCTCGACATCATCGGCAAGCGCCTGCCGCAGATTCAGTCCCAGGTCGATCATTTCGGCCCGGCCCACGAAAACGTTGTCGCCGCCTGCGGCGCGCTGTATCAGGACACCCTGAGCACCCTGCGCCAACGCATTCAGGTTCACGGCGACATGCGCAACCTGCAGCAGCCAAGCAACGCCTCGAAGATCCGCGCCCTGTTGCTGGCCGGCATCCGTTCGGCACGCCTGTGGCGTCAACTGGGCGGCCATCGCTGGCAGCTGGTGATCAGCCGGCGCAAATTGCTCAAAGAGCTTTATCCGCTGATGCGCAGCAGCTGAAACGCACCGGCGACACCCTTTTGTAGTCTGTAACGCGTAATACGCTGGTCAGTTGGCAACGGACCAGCGGATTTTTTCATGTATGATACGCGCCCCATTTCGTTGCCCGACTGTCCGAGAACACCCCATGCAGCTCTCTTCGCTCACTGCGGTTTCCCCTGTTGACGGCCGCTACGCCGGCAAAACCCAGGCCCTGCGCCCAATTTTCAGCGAGTACGGCCTGATCCGTGCCCGCGTCCTGGTTGAAGTGCGCTGGCTCCAGCGCCTGGCCGCTCACCCTGCCATCAGCGAAGTGCCGGCGTTCTCCGCCGAGGCCAACGCTGTACTGAACACCTTGGCGGACAACTTCTCTCTGGAGCACGCCGAGCGCGTCAAAGAGATCGAGCGCACCACCAACCACGACGTCAAAGCCATCGAGTACCTGCTCAAAGAGCAAGCGGCCAAGCTGCCGGAACTGGCCAAGGTCAGCGAATTCATCCACTTTGCCTGCACCAGCGAGGACATCAACAACCTGTCCCACGCCCTGATGCTGCGCGAAGGCCGTGATGACGTGATGCTGCCGCTGATGCGCCAGACCGCCAACGCCATCCGCGAACTGGCCCAGCGTTTCGCTGACGTGCCAATGCTGTCGCGCACCCACGGTCAACCGGCTTCGCCGACCACCCTGGGCAAGGAACTGGCCAACGTGGTTTACCGCCTGGAGCGCCAGATCGCTCAGGTCGCCGCCGTTCCACTGCTGGGCAAGATCAACGGTGCCGTGGGCAACTACAACGCACACCTGTCGGCCTACCCGGAAATCGACTGGGAAGCCAACGCCCGCGCCTTCATCGAAGACGAGCTGGGCCTGGGTTTCAACCCGTACACCACGCAGATCGAACCGCACGACTACATTGCCGAGCTGTTCGACGCGATCGCCCGCTTCAACACCATCCTGATCGACTTCGACCGCGACATCTGGGGCTACATCTCCCTGGGCTATTTCAAACAGCGCACCATCGCTGGCGAAATCGGTTCCTCGACCATGCCGCACAAGGTCAACCCGATCGACTTCGAAAACTCCGAAGGCAACCTGGGCATCGCCAACGCACTGTTCCAGCACCTGGCGAGCAAGCTGCCAATCTCCCGCTGGCAGCGCGACCTGACCGACTCCACCGTACTGCGTAACCTCGGTGTCGGCTTCGCCCACAGCGTGATTGCTTACGAAGCCAGCCTCAAAGGCATCAGCAAGCTGGAGCTCAACGAGCAGAAAATCGCCGCTGATCTGGACGCGTGCTGGGAAGTTCTGGCCGAGCCGATCCAGACCGTGATGCGCCGCTACAACATCGAGAACCCGTACGAGAAGCTGAAAGAACTGACTCGCGGCAAGGGCATCAGCCCTGAAGCACTGCAGACTTTCATCGACGGCCTCGAAATGCCTGAAGCCGCCAAGGCCGAGCTGAAACTGCTCACCCCGGCGAACTACATCGGCAACGCCGTGGCGCAAGCCAAACGCATCTGATTCACCGCTGGACCATTCAAAAGACGCCCGGCCGCGCCGGGCGTTTTTATTCCCGTATGAAAAGCGCTTTTTTTCAATAGGTTACACATGAATCCTGACATCCCTCTTCAACTTCTGGGCGGCATCACGGCACGGGAGTTCCTGCGCGACTACTGGCAGAAAAAACCGCTGCTGATCCGTCAGGCGATTCCTGATTTCGAAAGCCCGATCGACGCCGACGAACTGGCCGGCCTGGCACTGGAAGAAGAAGTCGAATCGCGTCTGGTCATCGAGAACGGCGAGCGTCCATGGGAATTGCGTCGCGGCCCGTTCGCCGAAGACGAGTTCAGCAAACTGCCGGAGCGCGAGTGGACCCTGCTGGTTCAGGCGGTCGACCAGTTCGTGCCGGAAGTCAGCGAACTGCTGGAAAACTTCCGCTTCCTGCCGAGCTGGCGCATCGATGACGTGATGATCAGCTACGCCGCACCGGGCGGCAGCGTCGGTCCGCACTTCGACAACTACGACGTGTTCCTGCTGCAAGGCCACGGCAAGCGCAGCTGGAAAATCGGCCAGATGTGCAACACCGAAAGCCCACTGCTGCAACACGCCGACCTGCGCATCCTCGCCGAATTCGAAGGCACCGATGAATGGGTTCTGGAACCGGGCGACATGCTCTACCTGCCGCCACGCCTGGCGCACTGGGGCGTCGCCGTAGACGACTGCCTGACCTACTCCGTGGGCTTCCGCGCACCGAGCGCCTCGGAAGTACTGACTCACTTCACCGACTTCCTCAGCCAGTTCCTGTCGGACGAAGAGCGCTACACCGATGCCGACGCTCAGCCGGTGTCCGACCCGCATCAAATCCAGCGCGACGCCCTCGATCGCCTGAAGAGCCTGCTGGCCGAGCACATGAGCGACGAGCGCCTGCTGCTGACCTGGTTCGGCCAGTTCATGACCGAACCGCGCTACCCGGAACTGGTGGCTGGTCCGGAGGAAGTCGAAGAAGAGGACTTCCTCAGCGCACTGGAAGATGGTGCGGTGCTGATCCGCAATCCAAGCGCACGCCTGGCCTGGTCGGAAGTGGATGACGACCTGCTGCTGTTCGCCAGCGGCCAGAGCCGTTATCTACCGGGCAAACTGCGCGAGCTGCTGAAGATGATCTGCGCCGCCGACGCCCTGCACGTCGACAACCTCGGCGCCTGGCTGAGCGACGATGATGGCCGCGGCCTGCTGTGTGAACTGGTCAAGCAAGGAAGCCTGGGGTTTGCCGATGAATAAGATTCACGTACGTGTCGCAGACTGGCAAAAGGACAACGCCGAGATCCGGCGCATTCGTGAAGCGGTGTTCGTCGCCGAGCAATCCGTTCCGCCTGAACTGGAATGGGATGCCGACGACATGACGGCCGTGCATTTCCTCGCCCTCGAAGGCGATTTTCCCATCGGCACGGCTCGCCTGCTGCCTGATGGTCACGTAGGTCGAGTGTCAGTGCTCAAGGACTGGCGTGGCCTGAAAGTCGGTGATGCGCTGATGCATGCGGTGATCGACGAGGCCGAGAAGCGCGGGCTGAAGCAGCAAATGCTCAGCGCCCAGGTCCAGGCCACGGCGTTCTATGAGCGCCTGGGTTTCAGCATGGTCAGCGAGGAATTCCTGGAAGCAGGGATTCCTCATGTCGATATGGTTCGCCATTCGGCTTGAGACCGAGGCGCCATCTTCGCGGGCAA
>NZ_JAIQWX010000242.1 GCF_020164475.1 Pseudomonas sp. REP124
TCAAAAGATCGCAGCCTGCGGCAGCTCCTACACGGCACCTGCGCAATTCCACCAGAACCGGACCTGCATGAGCAGCTTGAGAGCCTTGAGCGGATGACGCAGGCCTTCGCGCACCTGCGGGCTCTGGCTTTTCCCGAACAGGCACCAGTAGCAGAAGTGCTCGCAATTGTTGGTCAGCAGCCGGTAGCGGGCCTCGCCAACTCTGGAGAGCGCGCGCTCCAGCACCTGCGCCGCTGCGAAGCCGGCTTTGGCGTGGCTTCTTACGCTGACTTGCCTGCCATTGGCGAAGCGGCTCAGGGAAATGATCTCGATCGGACCGGTCTGAAAACCGCCGCACATGCCGGCGTAATGGATGACCTTGCCTTCTCCCAGATAGATGCCGTGGTGGGTATAGCCGTTACGGGAGGTGATCAGGTGACTGCCGGGCGCTGCGTCGACCAATGACGACCCGTTCAGGTCGACCCAGGGTGAAGCGGTGTGAAGGAAGGTGTTCATGGCCGGCTGCGCTTTTGTCGGGAGTCCTGACAGTGGCTACGCACAAACCGCGCCATGAAAATCGCCCCGGATTCACGGGCGTTGAGCCGGTTTTCGGGGGGTTCGAATCATCAAAACATTCATCCAGATTTTTCATTTGATCAAATGATCAAACAACAACCCCTGTAGGAGCTGCCGCAGGCTGCGATCTTTTGATCCTGAAAGATCGCAGCCTCGTTTCACTCGACAGCTCCTACAGAAATTCAGGGTCGACCACAGGTTTTGCATCCACCACAAAACCTGTGGGAGCGAGCCTGCTCGCGATGAACGCCAGAACACCTCGGGGTATCAGGCAGCCAGCGGCAACCCGACCAACCACCGGTCGGCTTTTCCCTGCGCCCCTTGAACGTGCGTCCAAACGGGTCTAGTTTTTCGATGTGGGAAAATATCCCACGCACAGAATTCCAACAAAAATTAAGACCATTCCCGACTTGATTCGACGTTTCTCGCGGTAATGACCAGGAGGCGGAATATGCAAGTTCAAGCAGTGTTCAAACGGGCTCTATTGGCGATGGCCATCGGTGGTGTGCTGTCGGCGTCCATTGTTTTGATTCCTGATTCGATTTCCCACGACTCCAGCGCTTACGCCAAAGAAGGTGGCGGACATGGCGGCGGGGGTGGTGGAGGAGGCGGCGGTGGCGGTGGTGGTCACGGCGGTGGAGGCGGAGGAGGTAACGGAGGCGGTGGTGGTGGCGGTAACGGCGGTGGTCACGGTGGCGGCGGCGGAAACGGAGGCGGCCATGGTGGAAATGGCGGCGGTAGCGGAGGTGGCGGTAACGGCGGCGGTCATGGTGGCGATAGTGGCGGCCACAGTGGCAGCGGTCACGGCTCGGCGGGCTCGGACCACGCTGGGAACTCGAATTCCGGACGCAACGGCAATCATGCTGAAGCCGGTGACGATCACGGCAATCACGCTGGTGGAGAGCCTGGCGATGATCATGGCAATCATGTGGGCGGTGAGCCCGGGGACGATCATGGCAATCATGTTGGGGGCGAGCCTGGCGACGACCATGGCAATCATGTTGGCGGCGAGCCTGGTGATAATCGTGGCAACCATGTGGGTGGCGAACCGGGTGATGACCGCGGCGTTCACGTCGGGGGCGAAGCGGGGGATGACAATAGTCGCAGCTGACTCGCATAAATGAGATCTCATACAAAACCTCGGGGGCGGGTTTTGTATGAGATGCAACCTGATTCAATACGCCCCATTCAATGCATGCGTTGCGAAACCTTGCAGCTGTCCCGGATAAAGAAGGCAACAAGCTCGTATGGGATTTTTTCCCGCGTCGTTATACTGGGGTCAACTGTCAAGGAATTCGCTGAATGCAATCGCCAACACTCCCTCCCTCTCTGATAAGTGCCCTGCGCCGGGTCATGCGCCCGCTGGTGCGCCTGATGCTGCGCAAAGGGGTCACTTACACGGTGTTCGCCGATCTGCTCAAGGAAGTCTTCGTCGATGTGGCCGATCGGGAATTCCGCCTGGACGACAAGGCCCCGAGCGACAGCCGCATCAGCCTGCTGACCGGGGTTCATCGCAAGGATGTCCGGCGGCTGCGCAGCGAAAGCGAAGCGTCGGTCTCGACCCTGCCGGAAAACATCACCCTGGGCGCGCAGTTGGTCAACGCCTGGACCACCTGCCAGCCATTCTGCAAACGTTCCGGTCACGCATTGCCGTTGCCTCGACTGGCCAGCGCCGGTGGTGACTGCTCCTTCGATGCCCTGGTGGCGAAAATCAGTACCGACATCCGCGCACGGGTGGTGCTCGACGAGTGGTTGCGTCTGGGCGTGGTGCGGCTCGACGAACAGGATTGCGTGCACCTTGAAGCCCAGGCCTTCGTGCCGCAGAAGGGCTTCGATGAAAAGGCCGCGTATCTGGGCCACAACCTGCACGACCATGCCAGCGCCGCGGTGCATAACCTGAGCGGCGACGGCGAACCGCTCTTCGAACGTAGCGTGCACTATGATTCTCTGAGTGCGGTCAGCGTCGAGAAACTGCGCGAGGCCGTGGCCAGCGAGGGCATGCAGACGCTGCTGGAGTTCAGCCGGCTCGCCGCGGATCTGGAAAACGCGGATACGCCTGCGATCGACAAACGCCAGCGCATCACCATCGGACTTTATTTCTACACTGAGCCCACAGAGCCCCATTCGCCGGTGAAACCCGCACCATGATTTCCCTCAAGCGCTGCTTCAGTGCCGTCACGCTCGTCCTGGTGCTGGGTTTGAACCCGGTGACTTCGGCGTGGGTGGACGCAGCGCCGGCGTGTGTGAGCCGCGATGAAGTGGGCATGGCCGGTGCAACCGGCATGCAGTTTCCGGGTGGCACCGGCGGAACCGGCGTCAGCAGCGAAACCAGCGGCATGGGCAACGGCGCCGGCGCGCCTGTTACCCGGCAGCGTCCTGGCGGCACCGGTGGCACCGGCGCGGTGGCGGCCGGCGTGGACGGTCCCGCCATTCATCGTGACAACGGTGGCGTGGGCGGCACCGGCGCACCGATCTTCAGTCCGGGTGGTACCGGCGGCACCGGTATCGTCGGCACCATCACCGGCTTCGCCTCGATCTGCGTCAATGGCATGGAAGTGCATTTCGGCAAGGACGTGCCCGTCAGCGAAAACGGCGTCGCCGCCAGCAGCGAGCATCTGGCGATCGGTCAGGTGGTGGCCGTGGAAGCCTTCCCGACCAAGCGCGGCCTGCAGGCCGGGCGCATTTCGATCATCAACGTCTATGAAGGCCCGCTGACGGCGCTGCCCAATGCCAGGGCGCCGCTGCGGGTCATGGGACAACCGGTGCGCCTGGCGGCAGGCGCCCGGGTTGCCGAAGGGCTGCGGCCGGGCGATCCGGTGCGGGTCAGCGGTTTGCGTGATGCCCAGGGTCAAGTGGTGGCCAGCCGCATCGAACGGGCGCCGGGCCTCAAGGAAGCCAGCGCCATCGGTACAGTCGATCGCACCGGCACGCTGCAAGGGCTGAAACTGGGCACTCGTGTGGCCCCGTCTCAGGAAGTGCTGGTGCGTGGCCAGTGGTCCGGTCGCCAGCTGGAAGTGGCGCAAAGCCGTCCCGATCCGAGCCTGCCGTTTGCCGGTCGGGTGCGCGAAGCCGTCATCGAAGGGCTTGTGCAGAGCAAGCAGGATGGTCGCGTGGTGGTGGGCGGCTTCAACGTGAAACTGGGTCGCGACACCGTGTTTGTCGGCGAGGGCTCCGCAGCATTGGCCGTGGATCAACGGGTGCGGGTGAGCGGGGTGTTCAGTGGTGGTCGAGAAGTGCGGGCAACCCGTGTCGAGTTCAACAATGAACGCATCGATAACTCGGGGCGCGGTCGGATGGAGCGTGGCACCGGGCAGGATTCGGGGCATGGCTCCGATGATTCGCGCGGCTCCAATAACGCAGATGATCGCAGCAGTAGCGGTCATGGAAGCGGCGACTCAAGGGATCGCAATGAAAGCCTCGATGATCGCAGTGGCAAGGGTAGCGGCAGCGATCACGTCGACCGCAGTGAAAGCGGCAAGTCCGAATCGGTGGACAAGTCAGGCAAGTCCGAGCGCGGTGAGAAGGTTGAGCAGCCTGAAAGGATCGACAACAGCGGACCGTCCGACAAGATTGAAAAAGTCGAGAGAATCGACAATAGCGGGCCGTCTGACAGGGTCGAGAGGGTAGAGAAGGTTGAAAAAGTCGAAAAGGTAGAGAAAGTCGAGAAGGTCGAGAAGGTCGAAAAAGTAGAAAGAGTGGAAAAGGTCGAGAAGGTGGAACGACCGGAAAAAGTTGAAAAAGTAGAGAAAGTGGAGCGACCGGAGAAGGTCGAAAAAGTAGAGAAAGTAGAGCGACCGGAAAAGGTCGAGAAGGTGGAAAAAGTAGAACTCCCGGAGCGCGTTGAGAAAGTCGAACGACCCGAAACAGTGGAGAAGATCGAAAAGCCCGAGAAGGTAGAGAAAGTCGAGAAAACCGAGAAGGCAGAACGTCCGGATCGATCAGGCCGCCAGTGAGCGGCGCAGTCATTTCTACAACCGGTCAATAAGCAACTAGGCTGGGTAAGTCCGATCACAGTTCTCGACAGGACTTGAGGTGAAGATGAGACCCATGCTTTCCCTTTTTGCCAGTGTGCTGGCAAGTCTTTCGGTACCGGCTCTGGCCGATACCTTCAGCACCGCCATCGGCGTCGATTACTCCAGCGGCGACTATGGCACGGGCACCACCTCGGAAATCTGGTACGTGCCGGTCGTGGCCAAGTACGAAACCGGCCCCATGATCTACAAGGTCACCGTCCCTTGGCTGCGCATCACCAACCCCGAAGTCGGCCCCGATGGCGATCCGTTGCCCGGTGGTTGCAGGGACGTTGAAAGCGGCATGGGCGATACCGTCACCAGCGTCGATTACGCGGTGCTCGATGGCAGTGAAGGCGGGCTGCTGGTGGATCTGATCGGCAAGGTCAAGTTTCCCACCGCCGATGAAGACCAGTGCCTGGGCACCGGCAAGACCGACTACACCGCCCAGGTCGACGTGGCCAAGGGCTTCGGCCGGGTGACCGGCTTCGCCACTTTGGGCTGGAAGAAGTACGGTGACCCGACGGGTACCGATTTCGACGACCCGTTCTTTGCCACTCTGGGTTTTGCCATGCCCGTGGCCACCCGCACATCGGCGGGGCTTTCCTATGACTGGCGGGATAGGGTTGTCTCCACCGGTTCGCAGATTCAGGAACTGACCCTGTTCCTCACCCACAGGCTCAATCATGAGTGGAAAGTCCAGCTGTATGCGGTCAAGGGGTTTTCCGATGCCAGCCCGGATGCCGAGGGTGGATTGATGCTGTTCCATACCTTCTGAAAGATTTCTTTGCCTGATACATCGCCTTCGCGGGCAAGCCTCGCT
>NZ_JAIQWX010000243.1 GCF_020164475.1 Pseudomonas sp. REP124
GCAGCACAAAACCCAAGGCAACAAAAAAGGCCCGTATCTCGCGATACGGGCCTTTTTCGTAAGGAGGAAAAATCAATTACTTGATTTTGCCTTCCTTGTACATCACGTGCTTGCGAACAACCGGATCATATTTCTTGATCTCGATTTTGTCCGGAGTAGTGCGCTTGTTCTTGTCGGTAGTGTAGAAGTGACCAGTACCGGCGCTCGAGATCAAACGAATCAATTCACGCATGATTAGCTCCCTTAAACCTTGCCAGCTTTGCGCAGTTCGGCCAGAACGACAGTGATGCCGCGCTTGTCGATGATACGCATGCCTTTGGCAGATACGCGCAGACGCACGAAACGTTTCTCTTCTTCAACCCAGAAGCGGTGATGCTGCAGGTTCGGCAGGAAACGACGACGGGTTTTGTTGTTTGCGTGGGAAATGTTGTTCCCAGTCACCGGACCCTTACCGGTAACTTGACATACTCTAGACATGCCTCAGCCCTCTAAAACCACATGCCCAACCCGGCATGGGTTGGCCGCTTAATCTCTAGTCATTGTGGCGCCAGGCGCCGCGATTCTTTAGAGGTCTTACCGGCTACACCTACAGTGAAGGAACCGGGCCCCTAGAAAAGAGCGCTGCTTTATACCAGAAAGACTAGGGTGCAACAACATTCGCTGCGCATTGAATGGACAAAAAGCCCTTTTTTTACGCCTCAAGCGCTTTGGATAAAGGCTATGGACGATTTTGACCACTCGTCGCAGAAAATCCGCTCGGCCGGCCAAAGCCCGGCATTTTTGTCCGCGCCCGGCAAAAACCGGCAGCTATAGTCCACTCAAAATGAAAAAGGGGATAGTCATTTGCAAGGCAGCCCACTAGGGTAAGCCTTTTCCAGACTGCACTTGCAGATGGGCCTTCGATCTGTAAAGGAATCCGACCATGCGCCTCGCTGCTCTACCCCTGTTGCTCGCCCCTCTTCTGCTGAGCCCCCTGGCTCAGGCAGCGGCCCTGAGTGTCTGCACCGAGGCCAGTCCGGAAGGATTCGACGTGGTGCAGTACAACTCGCTGACCACCACCAACGCCTCGGCGGACGTGCTGATGAACCGTCTGGTGGATTTCGACACCGCCAGCGGCAAAGTGGTCCCGAGCCTGGCCGACAGCTGGGAAGTCAGCCCTGACGGCCTGACGTATGTGTTCAAGCTGCACCCGCAGGTGAAATTCCACCGCACCGACTACTTCAGCCCAACCCGCGAGCTGACCGCCGAAGACGTGAAGTTCAGCTTCGATCGCATGCTCGATCCGGCCAACCCGTGGCACAAGGTCGCCCAGAGCGGCTTCCCCCACGCGCAATCGATGCAATTGCCAGCGCTGATCAAGAAAATCGACGCCCTCGACCCGCTGACCGTGCGCTTCACCCTCGATCACGCCGATTCGACCTTCCTGCCGACCCTGAGCATGGGCTTCGCCTCGATCTATTCGGCCGAGTACGCCGACAAACTGTTGAAGGCCGGCGCGACAGAGAAGCTCAACAGCCAGCCAATCGGCACCGGGCCGTTCGTGTTCACGCGTTTCCAGAAGGACGCCTCGGTTCGCTACAAGGCCAACCCGGACTACTTCCGCGGCAAGCCGTCAGTGGACCCGCTGATCTTCGCCATTACCCCAGACGCCAACGTACGCCTGCAGAAATTGCGTCGTAACGAATGCCAGATCGCCCTGTCGCCCAAACCGCTGGACGTACAGGCCGCTCTGAAAGAGCCGACACTGAAAGTCGAAAAGACCGACGCCTTCATGACCGCGTTCGTCGCCATCAACAGCCAGCACCCTCCGTTGGACAAGCCCGAAGTGCGCCAGGCGATCAACCTTGCCTTCGACAAGGCCAACTACGTCAAAGCCGTGTTTGAAGACACCGCGGAACCGGCCAACGGTCCTTACCCGCCGAATACCTGGAGTTACGCGAAAAACCTGCCCGGGTATCCCCACGACGTGGCGAAAGCCAAAGCATTGATGACCAAGGCCGGCTTGAAGGATGGCTTCCAGACCACCATCTGGACGCGTCCGTCGGGCAGCCTGCTGAACCCGAACCCGAGCCTCAGTGCGCAAATGCTGCAGTCGGACCTGGCGGAAATCGGCATTCAGGCCGAGATTCGCGTGATCGAATGGGGCGAACTGATCCGCCGCGCCAAAGCCGGCGAACACGATCTGCTGTTCATGGGCTGGGCCGGTGACAACGGCGACCCGGACAACTTCCTCACGCCGCAGTTTTCCTGCGCCGCGGTCAAGTCCGGCACCAACTTCGCCCGCTACTGCAATCAGGACCTGGACAAGCTGATCAGCGCCGGCAAGACCACCGGCGAGCAAGGCGTGCGCACCAAGCTCTACGAACAGGCCCAGGCGCAGATCCAGCAACAGGCGCTATGGCTGCCCCTGGCCCACCCGACCGCCTTTGCCCTGACGCGCAAAGATGTCGAGGGTTACGCGGTGAGCCCGTTTGGGCGGCAGGATTATTCGAAGGTGAACATCAAATAACGACCGCACCACAAACCCTGTAGGAGCCGAGCTTGCTCGCGATGGACTAAAGAACGCCGCTGGGTGTCAGACATCCAGCGTTATCGTTGACGACCATCGCGAGCAAGCTAGGCTCCTACAGGGTCAGGGTTGCCTCTACATCCACCCATACTCCGCCATCGACAGCGGATCACCATCGCCAATGATGAAGTGATCCAGCACCCGCACATCAATCAGCCCCAGCGCTTCCTGCAAACGCTTGGTCAACTTTCGATCAGCCTGACTGGGCGTGGAATTGCCCGACGGATGGTTATGGCACAGGATTAGCGCTGCGGCGTTGTGGGCCAGCGCACGCTTGACCACTTCCCGCGGATGCACGCTGGTGTTGTCGATGGAACCGCGAAACAGCGCCTCAAAGGTCAGCACCTGGTGTTTCGAGTCCAGAAACAGGCAGCCGAACACCTCGTGAGGCTCGTGGCGCAGCATCGCCTTGAGGTATTCCCGCACAGCCTGGGGATTCTCCAGGACCGACCGGTTGCGCAGTCGCTCCGCCAGATGCCGCCTGCCCATCTCCAGCACCGCCTGCAGCTGGGCAAACTTGGCCGGTCCCAGCCCGAGCTCCTCTCTGAAGGCTTGCAGATCCGCCTCCAGCAGATTGCGCAAACTGCCAAATCGGCTCAGCAGATGGCGCGCCAGATCCACCGCGCTTTTGCCTGACACCCCGGTTCGTAAAAAGATGGCCAGCAATTCTGCGTCCGAAAGACTTGCCGAACCCTGTTCCAGCAGCTTCTCCCGCGGCCGTTCCGCCGCCGGCCAATCGCGAATACTCATAGCACCTCCCTGTCTGTGGGCGCCGCTGTTCCGTAGCGGTCGCTGTGATATCGTAGCCCATCTTTTTTGCGGGCGAATTCACCCTGGGGAGGGGGTTTCGCTACGTTTGTCACCAACGAATTGAAAGGCAGGCCTATGCAGCGGCTGTATCGTAAACGCATTGTTCTGGGCGTCGGCGGCGGCATTGCCGCCTACAAGAGCGCCGACCTGGTTCGCCGCCTGATGGACCAGGGCGCGGAAGTGCGCGTGGTCATGACCCGTGGCGGAGCCGAGTTCATCACCCCGCTGACCATGCAGGCCCTGTCCGGGCACCCTGTGCACCTGGATCTGCTGGACCCGGCCGCCGAAGCGGCGATGGGGCACATCGAGCTGGCCAAATGGGCCGATCTGGTGCTGATCGCCCCGGCCACCGCCGACCTGATTGCCCGTCTGGCCCAAGGCATTGCCGACGACCTGCTGACCACCCTGGTGCTGGCCACCGACGCGGTGGTCGCGGTTGCTCCGGCGATGAACCAGGCCATGTGGCGCGACCCGGCCACCCAGGCCAACCTGCAAACCCTTGAAAGCCGTGACCTGAAGGTCTTCGGCCCGGCGTCCGGCAGCCAGGCCTGCGGCGATGTCGGCCTGGGCCGCATGCTCGAGGCCACCGACCTGGCCCAGCTCGCCGCCGATTGCTTCAAGCGCCAGGCGCTGACCGGCAAACACGTGCTGATCACCGCCGGCCCGACCCAGGAAAACATCGACCCGGTGCGCTACATCACCAACCACAGCTCCGGAAAGATGGGCTTTGCCCTGGCCGAAGCCGCGGTGGAAGCCGGCGCCCGCGTGACCCTGATCACCGGCCCCGTGCACCTGCCGACCCCGGATCGCGTCACCCGCATCGACGTGGTCAGCGCCCGGGACATGCTCGCCGCCTGCGAAGCCGCGATCCCTTGCGACCTGTTCATCGCGTCGGCAGCAGTTGCGGATTACCGTCCGGAAGTCATCGCGCCACAGAAACTCAAGAAAGATCCTACGAACGGCGACGGCCTGTTACTACAAATGGTCCGTAACCCGGATATCCTGGCCAGCATCGCCACCCGTCCCGACCGTCCATTCAGTGTCGGTTTCGCCGCTGAAACCGAACACCTGCTCGACTACGCTGCCCGCAAGTTGAAGGACAAGAACCTCGATTTGATCGTCGCCAACGACGTCGCCAACCCGAGCATCGGCTTCAACAGCGAAGAGAACGCCTGCAGCGTGATCGACCGCGACCTCCACGCCACACTTTTCGCCCAGACCAGCAAGAGCAAGATTGCTCGCCAGCTGATCACCTTCATCGCTGAACGACTGAACCAGGTTTAATTTACATGCACGCTTTGCAAGCCAAGATCCTCGACCCACGCATCGGTACCGAATTCCCGCTGCCGCAATACGCCACCCCAGGCTCCGCTGGCCTCGATCTGCGCGCCATGCTGGAACAAGACATCGTGATCAAGCCGGGCGAAACCGTGCTGATCCCCACCGGGCTGTCGGTCTACATCGGCGATCCGAGCCGGGCCGCGCTGATCCTGCCGCGCTCCGGCCTGGGCCATAAGCACGGCATCGTGCTGGGCAACCTGGTCGGCCTGATCGACTCGGACTACCAGGGCCCGCTGATGGTTTCCTGCTGGAACCGCGGCCAGACCGACTT
Source organism: Pseudomonas sp. REP124 (assembly GCF_020164475.1). Taxonomy (GTDB): domain Bacteria; phylum Pseudomonadota; class Gammaproteobacteria; order Pseudomonadales; family Pseudomonadaceae; genus Aquipseudomonas. The sequence continues at coordinate 4,992 of NZ_JAIQWX010000243.1, forward strand.
CACCATGGCCGTCGGCGAGCGCCTGGCGCAACTGGTGCTTGTGCCCGTGGTCCAGGCGCATTTCGAGATGGTCGAGGAGTTCGTCGAGACCCAACGCGGCACCGGCGGTTTCGGCCACTCCGGCACCAATTAACCGGTAAAAATGCCTACCACTGTTATGTAACCTTCACCGCGCAGAATCAGGGGATTGGCCGGTTAAACAGCCTCCAACATCGCTGGCATGGCCTTTTCGCACCACGAACTCTCTGGGAAAAACG
>NZ_JAIQWX010000244.1 GCF_020164475.1 Pseudomonas sp. REP124
CGCCGTGACCGAAGAAACGGATATGTACTCCGCCCCCAAAAACAAAAAAAGGCGCGATCCCAAAAGATCGCGCCTTCTTCATATCAGACCGAAAAATCAGCTACCCAACGCCTTCGAAGCCAACCAGAACAACCCAGCCGACAACGCCACGGTAGCCGGCAACGTCAGAACCCAAGCCAGCAGAATGGTCCGAACAGTCCCCCCTTGCAGGCCGCTCTTGTTCGCAACCATGGTCCCGGCCACGCCGGAAGACAGAACGTGAGTGGTGGAAACGGGCAGGCTGAACACGTTGGCCATGCCGATCATGCACGCCGCAGTGATCTGCGCCGACATGCCCTGAGCGTAGGTCATGCCCTGCTTGCCGATCTTCTCGCCAATGGTCAGTACCACACGTTTCCAGCCAACCATGGTGCCTAGGCCCAGAGCCAGGGCCACCGCCAGAATCACCCAGAACGGGGCGTATTCGGTGGTGGTGGTCAGGTCCTTGCGCAGCTTGTCCAGGTCAGCCTTTTCACGGGCAGCGAGGCCTGGCAGCTTGGCAACCTTCTTCGCGGTGTCATCCAGGCAGAGCAGGTAGCGACGCACTTCGATGCGGCTATCCGACGGCAGCGAGTGGTAGTCGGCTACACCCTTGAGTGTGCCCAGCAGAGCATTGATGGTCGGCTCGGTCTGCTTCGGATCGCAGCGGAATTTCTCCGGCAGGTCGCCTTCGACGCTTTTGCCCAGGGCCAGGAATTCGCCCAGGGAGTCGGCATTGCGCTTGTAGAACTGGCTCAAGTGCAGGGTCGCGTCGCGGGTACGTTCGATCTGGTAGGTGGTGCTGTTCAGGTCGAGTACGAACTGCGCCGGGACGATACCGATCAGCACCAGCATGATCAGGCCGATACCTTTCTGGCCATCGTTGGAACCGTGCACGAAGCTCACGGCCATGGCCGAGATCACCAGCACCAGGCGGTTCCAGAACGGCGGGTGTTTCTTGTCGTCGATACTGCGGCGCTGTTCCGGCGTCTTGTGCATCTTCGACAGAGGGCGCCACCATTTAAGACCGATCAGCACCAGTGCGGCGATCAGGAAACCTGCCATTGGCGAGAACACCAGCGAGGCGGCGATGTCGATCGCCTTCTGCCAGTTCACTCCGTCAGCCAGCGGAATATCGTTGATCAGGGCGTTGGCCAGGCCTACTCCGAGGATCGAGCCGATCAGCGTGTGGGAGCTGGAAGCCGGGATACCGAAGTACCAGGTGCCCAGGTTCCAGGCGATGGCTGCGGCGAGCAACGAGAAGACCATGGCCAGACCGTGGCCGGTATTGACGTTGATCAGCAGTTCCACCGGCAGCAGGTGAACGATGGCATACGCCACGCCAACGCCACCCAGCAGCACGCCGAGGAAGTTGAACACCCCGGAAAAGAACACCGCCAGGTGCGGCGGCATTGCTTTGGTGTAGATAACAGTGGCTACCGCGTTAGCGGTGTCATGAAATCCATTGATGAACTCGAAGGCGAGCACAAAAGCCAGGGCGAGCAAGAGGCTCACAAGCACCCAAGCATCCAGTCCGCTGAATAAATCGATCATGAAGGTTTTCTGACCCGGTCATAAGGGGGCGCGATTATGCCAGAAAAGACAGTGAATCGATGCACTAGCTGCTCGTCGGTAACATTCTTCAATGAATTTTTTTGCGGTTGCACCCTCGCTCCCGATGATTTTTCGGGGGCTGCAAGTCATTGAATTCCTTCGCAAACGCTGATGGCGTAAGGGTTGCGCCTGCCCGAAGCAACGGGCCAGATGCTTGTATGAAATTTCTGAAAGGAGGGTCAGATATGAGCCTCGTACCCTGTCAGATGGGGCAAGGTAGCTGCTGCCCGCTCATGGCGGGCGCATGAGGCAACATCAATACTTCCCGCTTTTAACGGGTGTAAATGAAGACCCTGGAAGGAATCAGGCCGAAGCAGTCATGGCTCCTCGGCTTTGAGTTCCTTTTCCATTTTTTCCAGTTCCTGCTTGAAAACCTGATCCTGAACGGTGGCGCGTTTACGCCAGGGTTTGCGTTCCGGTTCGGGTTGGGCGGCGTAGGTGGTGACTTCCCCGCCGTAAACATCCTTGTAACGTTGTTCCTGGCGCTCAAGTTCCGCGCGCAGTTCGTCTTTCGTCACAGTGCTACCTGATTGAGTTGAGATAAATTCTGGTGATACGCGCTGCGCTCAATGTATTGATCACACATGACGACAGGACAAGGCCCATGCAGGCATCGTTTACGGCAGGGCGATCAATACGTCCATGTTGCAGGCGGCCACGGCACCAGAGATAAATTGCTGACGTAGCATCAGTTTCCAGTTTTGGCGAGCGTGCTGGCTATGCAGTTACGCGCCGCCGAGTAGCGGCATCGGCGAATGATAAAACGCCGGGCTACTGATTTGCATTATAGCGAGCGATTCAGAGAACACTATCTCCAAAAACTTGAAAGTGGATATTGCGGCGTGAATGTTTTGTTGCTTGCAAGTTTTACTGCCAACTAGCGTTTAGGGGGTGTGCAACGATGCATTTCTGGCGCCATTAAGTCGAACAACTTGTTCAACTTTATCCACCTTAAATCAACTTCAACCTTCCTCGCGTACTTATAGAGAGGAGGGCGCATCAGCCGGGATGGCGTCAGGCGGTTGCGATTACCGGTCGAGCGTTCGATAATCGCCCAATGTTGCCTGGTCGGGCTTGTCTGCGGGGCCCATGACACCTGTAATAGTCGCTGATCCGTACAGCAAAGGTCCCTAAATGAATGATCAACTGCGCAACTCCTTCGCTTCCGTAGCGCCACCGATCGTGGCGTCGCCCGCCAAGCGGATTCAGGCGCTGACCGGCGATCCGGATTTCATGACCTCTCTGGCGCGGGGGCTTGCGGTGGTGCAGGCATTCCAGGAGCGCAAACGGCACCTGACCATTGCCCAGATCAGCCATCGCACGGAAATTCCCCGCGCCGCCGTAAGACGTTGCCTGCATACCCTGATCAAACTCGGCTACGCCACCACCGATGGCCGCACGTATTCTCTGCTGCCCAAAGTGCTGACTCTCGGCCATGCCTACGTCTCCTCGACGCCGCTGGCGGTATCGGCCCAGCCCTACCTGGACCGTATGAGCGAGCAACTGCACGAAGCCTGCAACATGGCCACTCTCGAGGGCGACGACATCCTCTACATCGCCCGTTCCGCGACCACCCAGCGCCTGATCTCGGTCGATCTCTCGGTGGGCGGGCGCTTGCCGGCCTATTGCACATCGATGGGCCGGATTCTGCTGGCGGCCCTGGATGACAGTTCGCTGCACGAATACCTCGACCACGCCGACCTGCAGGCCAAGACCAGTCGCACCCTGCACACCCCCGAAGCCTTGCTCGAATGTCTGCAGGAAGTGCGGCGCCAGGGCTGGTGCATCGTTGATCAGGAACTGGAGCAGGGCCTGCGTTCGATTGCCGTGCCGGTCTATGACGCCTCCGGTCAAGTAGTCGCGGCTCTCAATGTCAGCACCCATGCCGGGCGGGTCAGTCGCAACGAACTGGAACAGCGTTTTCTGCCAGGACTGCTGAGCGCCAGTCGCGACCTCAGTGCTCAGCTGTTTGCCTAAGCTGTTCGGTAATCGCACGGAGTCGTTTTCGCTGAATTGACGCTGTTTCCTGCGGGTCATTAATGTCGCGGCTGCGCCGGCTTTGGCTGGCACCGTTCGATTGCGTACCGCTTGGAATAAAAATAATGAACCAGCCTCAGTCTGCTGTAGGGAACTGCCTCGATGTGCAGTCCTTCATCAATGCTCAACCGATTTCGCGCTACCAGTGGCGCGTAGTCATCCTGTGTTTCCTGATTGTTTTCCTCGATGGTCTCGACACCGCGGCCATGGGCTTCATCGCCCCGGCGCTGTCCCAGGACTGGGGCATCGACCGCGCCAGCCTGGGCCCGGTAATGAGCGCGGCGCTGATCGGCATGGTCTTCGGCGCACTGGGCTCTGGTCCTCTGGCCGACCGTTTCGGGCGCAAAGTCGTGCTGGTTGGCGCCGTGCTGCTGTTCGGCGCGTTCAGCCTGGCCTCGGCCTACAGCACCAATGTCGAGCAGTTGCTGGTGCTGCGCTTCCTCACCGGCCTGGGGCTGGGGGCGGGCATGCCCAACGCCACCACGCTGCTGTCGGAGTACACCCCGGAGCGCAAGAAATCCCTGCTGGTGACCAGCATGTTCTGCGGCTTCAACCTGGGCATGGCCGGCGGTGGCTTTATCTCGGCCAAGCTGATCCCGGCGTTCGGCTGGCACAGCCTGCTGCTGATTGGCGGGATTCTGCCGCTGATCCTGGCCGTGGTGCTGTTGTTCTGGCTGCCGGAGTCGGCGCGCTACCTCGTGGTGCGTAACCGTGGCACCGACAAAGTGCGCAAGACCCTGGCACCCATCGACCCGACGGTCGTCGCCCAGGCCGCGAGCTTCAGCGTGCCGGAACAGAAAACCGTGAAGGCGCGCAATGTTTTCGCCGTGATCTTCTCCGGCACCTACAGCATGGGCACTTTGCTGCTGTGGCTGACCTACTTCATGGGCCTGGTGATCGTTTATCTGCTGACCAGCTGGCTGCCGACCCTGATGCGCGACAGCGGCGCGAGCATGGAGCAGGCCGCGTTCATCGGCGCGCTATTCCAGTTCGGCGGCGTGTTGAGCGCGGTGGGTGTAGGTTGGGCCATGGACCGCTTCAATCCGCACAAGGTCATCGGCACGTTCTACCTGTTGGCCGGGGTGTTTGCCTACGCGGTGGGGCAGAGCCTGGGCAGCATCACGCTGCTGGCGACCCTGGTGCTGATCGCCGGGATGTGCGTCAACGGCGCGCAATCGGCGATGCCGTCGCTGGCCGCGCGGTTCTATCCGACCCAGGGGCGTGCCACGGGTGTGTCGTGGATGCTCGGGATCGGCCGTTTCGGCGCGATCCTAGGGGCCTGGATGGGCGCGACGCTGCTGGGGCTGGGTTGGAACTTCGAACAGGTGCTGACGGCGCTGGTGATTCCGGCGGCGCTGGCGACGGCGGCGGTGGTGATCAAGGGGTTGGTCAGTCATGCGGATGCGACCTGATTTGGTTTGATGTAGACCTTGATGGCCTCTTCGCGGGCAAGCCTCGCTCCTACAG
>NZ_JAIQWX010000245.1 GCF_020164475.1 Pseudomonas sp. REP124
GGACGTTAACGATTACGCGGGCGTCCTGATGTAACGCGGCGCCCTTGCGACCATCGCGAGCAGGCTCGCTCCCACAGGGGTAGTGAGGGGGAATTGAAGGGGAGGTGTACAGATCCACAATGCAGGGGGACTTCAGGCCGTTTCGACGGCCTTTTTTTATGCCTGGAAGTCGTGCATCCGTATATCTCCATATCGAATAACCAAATGAATAAATATGATTTATGGATATATGAATCAGCTGTTAAGGTCACTCCCATCGAAGCGAGATCGCAAACCGCGAATCGCCAACACGATCAAGGAATTGTCTGAATGCTGGTCGTCTCACTCGGTGGCAGCCCCAGCCAGCGCTCCCGTTCCGGGGTGCTGCTGGAGCGCTCCAAAAACTGGTTGCAAGGGCAGGGCGTTGAAGTGGTGAGTTACCAGGTACGGGACTTCCCGGCCGAAGACTTGCTGCATGCACGCTTCGACAGTCCGAAGGTGCTCGACCTGTTGCAACAGATTGAAAATGCCGACGGTCTGCTGATCGCCACCCCGGTGTACAAGGCATCGTTCTCCGGTGCGTTGAAAACCGTGCTGGACCTGCTGCCCGAGCGCGCACTGGCGCACAAGGTGGTGCTGCCGATGGCTACCGGCGGCAGCATCGCCCATATGCTGGCGGTGGATTACGCGCTCAAGCCGGTGTTGTCGGCGTTGAAGGCCGATGAACTGCTCCAGGGGATTTTCGCGGTCGACAGCCAGATCGCCTACGGCGAAGGCAGTGTGGCGGCGCAGTTGGCACCGGAGCTGGAACGACGTTTGAACGAGTCGCTGGAGTTGTTTTTCAGCGCCATGGCACGACGGCCAAGGCCGCTCGATCCGAGTCTGTTGAATGATCGTTTGTTGAGTGCTCGCTGGAGCATTTGACCCCCTTTCGAACACTGAAGTACTGGCCTTACTCGCCCGCCAACGGGCAAGCAGGTGCAGCCAAAACCCAACTGCAAAAAGGAGAGCGCCATGCGCCCTGTCATTTTGCGTCGTGGTCTGGTCGCTCTGTTTGCTGCGGCTGTTACCTTCGGCGCCATTACCCAAGCTCAAGCTGAAACACTGCGTATCGGCTATCAGAAATACGGCACCCTGGTGCTGCTCAAAGCCAAAGGCACTCTGGAAAAACGCCTCGCCGCCCAAGGCGTGGACGTGCAATGGACTGAATTCCCCGGCGGCCCGCAACTGCTCGAAGGCCTGAACGTCGGCTCCATCGACTTCGGTGTGACCGGTGAAACCCCACCCGTATTCGCTCAAGCAGCCGGCGCCGATCTGCTCTACGTCGCCTACGAACCACCAGCGCCTCACAGCGAAGCGATCCTGGTGCCGAAAGATTCGTCGATCAAATCGGTGGCCGAACTCAAGGGCAAGAAAGTCGCCCTGAACAAAGGCTCCAACGTGCACTACCTGCTGGTCCGCGCGCTGGAAGATGCCGGCCTCAAATACTCCGATATCCAGACCGTATTCCTGCCACCTGCCGATGCCCGCGCCGCGTTCGAGCGCGGCAGTGTCGACGCCTGGGTGATCTGGGATCCGTACCAGGCTGCCGCCGAACAGCAACTGCAAGCGCGCACCCTGCGCGATGGCCAGGGCATTGTCGACAACCATCAGTTCTACCTGGCGACCAAGCCTTACGCGCAAAAGAATCCCGAGGTGATCAAGACCCTTGTTGAGGAAGTGCGTGGTGTGGGCGAGTGGTCCAAGGCCAATCCGCAGGACGTGACGCAACAGGTCGCGCCGCTGCTCGGCCTGCCGGCAGACATCACCCTGACCTCGGTTAAACGCCAGGGCTACGGCGCGCTGTTCCTCACGCCGGAAGTGGTCGCCGCGCAGCAGAAAATCGCCGACAGCTTCTATCAGCTCAAGCTGATTCCCAAGCCCTTGAGCATCAAGGATGTGATCTGGACGCCACCGGCGGCCGTTGCCAAAGCCCAATAACCCAGCATTCGATTCCCCAAGGAGACCACTCCATGAGCCTCAATATCTTCTGGTTCCTGCCAACCCACGGCGACGGCCATTACCTTGGCACCGCCGAAGGCGCCCGCGCCGTCGACCACGGTTACCTGCAACAAGTCGCGCAAGCGGCCGATCGCCTGGGTTTTGGCGGGGTGCTGATCCCCACCGGTCGCTCCTGCGAAGACTCGTGGCTGGTGGCGGCGTCGCTGATTCCGGTGACCCAGCGCCTGAAGTTTCTGGTCGCCCTGCGCCCCGGGATCATTTCCCCGACGGTGGCGGCGCGTCAGGCGGCGACCCTGGATCGTCTGTCCGGTGGGCGTGCGCTGTTCAACCTGGTGACTGGCGGTGATCCGGAAGAGTTGGCCGGCGACGGTCTGTTTCTGACTCACGAAGAGCGCTATCAGGCCTCGGTGGAATTCACCCGCATCTGGCGTCGGGTGCTGGAAGGCGAAACCGTCGACTACGACGGCCAGCACATCAGCGTGAAGGGCGCCAAGCTGCTCTATCCGCCGATCCAGCAACCGCGTCCGCCGCTGTACTTTGGTGGTTCGTCGGAAGCCGCGCAGGACCTGGCGGCAGAGCAGGTGGAAATGGTTCTGACCTGGGGCGAGCCGCCGGCCGCGGTCGCCGAAAAAATCGCCCAAGTGCGGGCCAAGGCCGCCAAGCTCGGTCGCACCGTACGCTTCGGCATCCGTCTGCATGTGATCGTGCGGGAAACCAATGCCGAGGCCTGGCAGGCGGCGGATCGCCTGATTTCGCACCTGGACGACGACACCATCGCTCGCGCCCAGGCCTCTCTCGCGCGCTTCGATTCGGTGGGCCAGCAACGCATGGCCGCGTTGCACGGCGGCAGTCGCGACAATCTGGAAGTCAGCCCCAACCTGTGGGCCGGTGTCGGCCTGGTGCGTGGTGGTGCCGGCACGGCGCTGGTGGGTGACGGTCCGACCGTGGCCGCTCGCGTGAAGGAATACGCGGACCTGGGCATCGATACCTTCATCTTCTCCGGTTATCCACACCTGGAAGAGTCGTACCGCGTCGCCGAGCTGCTGTTCCCGCACCTGGATGTCGAGCGTCCTGAGCTGCCGAAAAGCGCCGGTTACGTCAGCCCGTTCGGCGAGATGGTGGCCAACGACATTCTTCCCAAAGCCGCGTCCCAGAGCTGAGGCGCGCCATGAAGAAAATCATCCACAGCCTTGCGCCCTGGGCGTTGCCGGTGTTGCTGCTGGCGGTGTGGCAGTTGTCGGTGTCGGCGGGCTGGTTGTCGACGCGGATCCTGCCGGCACCGGTCGCGGTGATCGAAGCCGGAATCAGTCTGGTGCGCAGCGGCGAGATCTGGACGCATCTGGCGATCAGCGGCTGGCGCGCAGCGCTGGGCTTTGCCATCGGCGGCAGCATCGGCCTGGTCCTTGGCTTCATCACCGGCCTGTCGAAATGGGGCGAGCGCCTGCTCGACAGCTCGGTGCAGATGATCCGCAACGTGCCGCATCTGGCGCTGATTCCACTGGTGATCCTGTGGTTCGGCATCGACGAGTCGGCGAAGATTTTCCTGGTGGCGCTGGGCACCTTGTTCCCGATCTACCTCAACACCTATCACGGTATTCGCAACGTCGATCCGGCATTGGTGGAGATGTCTCGCAGCTACGGCTTGTCCGGTTTCAGCCTGTTTCGTCAGGTGATTCTGCCGGGCGCGCTGCCTTCGATTCTGGTCGGTGTGCGCTTTGCCCTGGGCTTCATGTGGCTGACGCTGATCGTTGCCGAGACCATCTCCGCCAGCTCCGGCATCGGCTACCTGGCGATGAATGCCCGGGAGTTTTTGCAGACCGACGTGGTGGTGCTGGCGATCCTGATGTACGCGGTGCTCGGCAAGCTGGCCGACCTCGCGGCCCGTGGACTTGAACGTGTCTGGCTGCGCTGGCATCCGGCCTATCAGGTTGCCAAGGGAGGTGCCGCATGACTGCTCAACAACCTCCACGCCTGCTGCGCGGGATTCCGCTGGCGGTGCGCAAGCTGCAAAAAACCTTCGGCGCGCGGCAGGTGCTGCGCGAGATCGACCTGCACATTCCGGCCGGTCAGTTCGTCGCGGTAGTCGGTCGTAGCGGCTGCGGCAAAAGCACCTTGCTACGTTTGCTGGCCGGTCTCGACCAGCCCACGGGCGGGCAGTTGCTGGCCGGTTCCGCGGCGCTGAGCGAGGCGCGGGAAGACACCCGATTGATGTTTCAGGAAGCGCGCTTGCTGCCCTGGAAACGGATCATCGACAACGTGGGCCTCGGGCTCAAGGGCGACTGGCGGCCACAGGCGTTGCAGGCCCTGGAAGCGGTCGGCCTGGCGGACCGCGCCAACGAGTGGCCGGCGGCCTTGTCTGGTGGGCAGAAGCAGCGTGTGGCACTGGCCCGCGCGCTCATTCACCAACCGCGCCTGCTGTTGCTCGACGAGCCGCTGGGCGCGCTGGACGCCCTGACCCGCATCGAGATGCAGCAACTGATCGAACGACTCTGGCAACAGCACGGCTTCACGGTCTTGCTGGTGACCCATGACGTCAGCGAAGCGGTGGCGATTGCCGATCGGGTGATCCTGATCGAAGACGGCGAAATCGGCCTCGACCTCCATGTGGAATTACCGCGCCCTCGAGTTCGCGGCTCCCACCGGCTGGCGGCGCTGGAAACCGAAGTCCTCAACCGCGTGCTGTCCCTGCCGGGTCAACCGCCGGAACCGGAACCTGTTTCACCTTTGCCTACGCAGTTGCGTTGGGCGCAGTAACTCAAACTTTATCCAACGACAGGAATCAACATCATGACTATCAAAGCCATCAACGTACGCAACCAGTTCAAGGGCACCATCAAGGAAATCGTTTTGGGCGACGTGCTGTCGGAAATCGACGTGCAAACCGCGTCCGGCATTGTCACCTCGGTGATCACCACTCGTTCGGTGAAAGAGCTGGAACTGGCGGTCGGCAGCGAAGTGATCGCGTTCGTGAAATCCACCGAGGTGTCGATCGCGAAGTTGTGATCGCATGCCATACATGCAACCCCGAAAGGCAGGAGCCCTTCGGGGTTTTTTGTGGGTGTGAATCAGGTGTATTGGTGGTGTGGCCTTCGCGAGC
>NZ_JAIQWX010000246.1 GCF_020164475.1 Pseudomonas sp. REP124
GAGCGAGGCTTGCCCGCGAAGGCGTCAGATCAGGCGCCGACAGGTTCGACCTTGCTCACCTTCTCAGCCGTGGACGCCGGCCGATACAGCAGCCAGTAATAAGACCCCAGACAAATCAGCCAGCAAAACACCGCCGTCCAAACGTTGTGCGAGAAAAAGTGCGCACCCTGCATCATCCGCCCGATGGAAAATACCGACCCCAAAGCAAAAGCGAAGACAAGCGCCGCGCGGGCCAGCCGTGGTCGACGGTCGCGCAGCACGAAGAACAGCGCGAACAGCGTGAACCCTGTGGCGGCATGACCTCCTGGCCAGCACCGCCCGGGTTTTTCGGTCTGCGGACGAGGGCTCAGCAATTCGCTGTATTTTTCATGACCGCCGAATTGCTCAAGACTCCATGGGCACTGCACCGCCGTCACCGCCTTCATCGGCGTGACAAAGGAAGTCGCCAGCCCCAGGGAAAGCACCAGGCAGCCCAATTCACGCTTGTAGGGTTTAAGCCGCTCGACAAAAAATGAGCCCATGTAGCCGAAGATGGCCAATACCGAGAAGCCGATGACCACCTGCTTGGCGCGGTCATGCAGGATGTCTTCGAGGAAGTAACTGTGCCGGCCGATGAAGTCGCCGGCGACCGGATCGTAGAACAGATTGGCCAGGTTCATGTCGAGTGAAGTCAATTCGAGCAACACCAGAATGATCGCGGTGACGGCGGGAATCCCTAGGCAGATCCAGAAATTGAGCGGGCGTGAGGCGGGGCGAGTAACGGTCGAAACCATGGCAGTTCCTGGGGCGGTGAAGTGATCTGAGAAGCGCAACCGCGCGGATTATGAACCCGATCCCGTGGTCTGCTTGTGAATCGATAGTGAAAAAATCGTTAAGGTCCCCCCTTTTTTCGCACAAGATCGGCAACTGCACGCAAGTCTGGTAGCGAGCCAGACTTGGCCGTAAGCTGCGCGGGCCAAGACGGCCGTTACTGTGTACGGAGAGATACCCATGCGAATTCTTTTGGTTGAAGACAACCGCGATATCCTGGCCAATCTGGCTGATTATCTGGGGCTCAAAGGCTACACCGTGGATTGCGCTCAGGACGGTCTGTCGGGCCTGCATCTGGCGGCCACCGAGCACTACGATTTGATCGTGCTCGACATCATGCTGCCCGGCATCGACGGCTACACCCTGTGCAAACGCCTGCGCGAAGATGCCCGTCGGGACACCCCGGTGATCATGCTGACCGCTCGCGATCAACTGGACGACCGCCTTCAGGGCTTCAAGTCCGGTGCCGACGATTATCTGATCAAACCATTCGCCCTGTCGGAACTGGCGGCGCGGGTCGAAGCAGTCATGCGTCGCTCCCAGGGCGGCGGTCGCCGCACCCTGCAGGTTGCCGACCTGAGCTATGACCTGGACACCCTGGAAGTCAGCCGCGAAGGCCGCTTGCTCAAACTCAACCCCGTCGGCCTGAAGCTGCTGGCGGTGTTGATGCAGAAAAGCCCACACGTTCTGCGCCGGGAAATTCTCGAAGAAGCCCTCTGGGGCGATGACTGCCCGGACAGCGACAGCCTGCGCAGCCATGTCCATCAATTGCGCCAGGTGATCGACAAACCCTTTGCCAAACCCCTGCTGCATACCGTGCACGGTGTGGGTTATCGCCTGGCAGAGGGGCGTGATGGAGTTTAAACAGAGCCTTGCCCAGCGGATCATCATCGCCTTTGCGCTGATGAGCGCACTGGTGGCCGGCGCCTTTGCCATGGGCATCGTGGCGACGGTGCACCTGGTGGAAGAAAAGCTGATCTCGGCGGGGCTGGGCGGCGACCTTCAGCGCCTGTTGTTGATGGATAACGTCTCCGACTGGAGCCATCGCCCCGAACCGGACCAGCTGTTCTATTTCAGTGGCGGACCCGGAGATTTCGAGCTGCCCAAGGATTTGAAGCACCTGGATTCGGGCTTCCACGAAGTGTTTCGCGAGCAGTTGTCTTATCACGCGATGGTCGAGATCGTCGACGGAAGGCGCTATGTGTTGCTGCAGGATCAGAGCGACTTCGAGGAGCGTGAGCGGGTGCTGTTCGCCGTGGTGCTGGTGGGTTTCGTGCTGAGCCTGGCGCTGGCGGTTTTCCTCGGCTGGGTCCTGGCGCGCAAGGTCATGGCGCCGGTCGTGCGACTGGCCCGCCAGGTGCGTCACCGCGATCAGTTGCTGGGGCTGGCGCCGCCCTTGGCTCCGGACTATGCGGCGGACGAGGTCGGTGAACTGGCGGTAGCTTTCGACGCAACCCTTGGACGCCTGCGCCAGGCGTTGACCCGCGAGCGCTTGTTCACCAGCGACGTCAGCCACGAACTGCGTACGCCTTTGATGGTACTCGCCAGTTCCTGTGAACTGCTGCTGGAAAACCCCGGGATCGATCAGCGCGGCCGGGCTCAGGTCGAACGAATTGCCCGTGCCAGTGAAGAAATGCGTGAATTGGTGCAAACCTTTTTGATGTTGGCCCGTGCCAAGCGCGAAGATGCCGGCATGTCGCCGCATCAGTCGCTCGCTCAGGTGGCCGATGGTCTGCTCAATCTGTGGCGCGAGCCGATCGAAGCCAAGGGTTTGCGGCTCATTTTTGAACCTGGCGAGCCGCAGGACGCGCGTTACAACGCGACACTACTGCACGCGGTGATGGGCAACCTGTTGCGCAACGCCTTGCATTACACCGAGCAGGGCTTCATTCGCCTGACGCTGACTGACAACGGTTTCATTGTGGAAGACAGCGGCGTCGGCATCCCCGAGGAAAAACGCGAAGCGATGTTCGAGCCGTTCGTGCGGGGCACGGAAAAGCGCGGCGACGGGTTGGGGCTTGGGCTTTCGCTGGTACAGCGAATCTGTGAAAACCAAGGTTGGACGGTCGGCCTGACCACCATGGAACCCAATGGTTGTCGTTTTCAGGTGGATCTGCTCACGCCTGACCAGAAAGGCTGAAACACGAGTAATCCTGACAGGCGGCAGGCCCTGTAAAACCTCGAAATACTTCGAGGTTTTACATGACAAATTTTTCACAATCGCATGACCTGACGCCGACATTGGGCTGCCTAAGGTAGTTGCCATTCGAAAGTACAGGAGACCTTTGTGATGGCCGGCCCGATCAAACTTGATTTTTCCCAGAAATATGACGACGAACATGCCAAGCGTTATCTGCGCAAGCACAAGGATGGTCTGGGCCGCCGGCTGTCGCACTGGCGTGATGTTCAGATGGCCCGAAAGGCCCTGACAGCGGTCGGTGAGCCGGGCCTGGTACTTGATCTGCCCTGCGGCGCGGGACGCTTCTGGCCGATGCTGGCGGAAAAACCCAACCGCGTGATCATCGGCGCCGACAACTCCGAGTCCATGATCAAGATCGCCACCCAGTCGCAACCGGCCGAAGTGGTAAAACGGGTACAACCCTTGCACACGTCTGCATTCGACATCGGCTTACCAGATAACGCCGTCGACAGCATATTCTGTATGCGTTTGCTTCATCACATCGGTGAGGCCGAGCATCGGCTGGCTATTTTGCGCGAATTCGAGCGCGTCAGCCGTGACAGCGTGATCCTCTCGCTGTGGGTGGATGGCAATTTCAAGGCCTGGAAACGCAAGCGCGCAGAGAAAACCCGTGGGCAGGAAGGTTACCAAAATCGATTTGTGTTACCTGCTGCTACGGTGGAGAAGGAATTTGAGCAGGCTGGGTTCCGAATTCAGGAACGTCTGGACTTTATACCGCTCTATGCCATGTGGCGAGTTTACGTATTACGCAAGAGGTAACAGGATGGCAGTGCAGTATGCAGAGGGATCGGGTATGGGTTCCGAGGACCGTTTCGACTATTTCTGGAATCAGCGCGGTGACTGGGTAGAAGAGCCCAATGTCCGTCGTGGTGGAGAAAGTGGCGTGCAACGGGTCATGGGCAGTGATGGTCAGCTGCTTTATGTGAAGCGCCAGACCGGGCATATCCATCGCTCGCTGCTGCACCCGTTCGGCCGGCCGACGGTTCTGCGTGAGCGTGACGCCCTCAATGGTGTGAGCAAGCTCGGTGTTCGTGTGCCGCAGATCGTTTACTGCGGCGCACAGCGCGACCCGGTGCACAAATGGCGCGCATTGCTGGTCACCAAATCCCTGGATGGTTTCGATGAAATCGAAAACTGGTACGCGGCAGGTGGCCGGGAGCGTTACGGCGAGGTGGTGCACGATCGCGTGCTGAAGGATCTTGCCGAGAACCTGGCGCGCATGCACAAGGGGCGTTGGCAGCACAGTTGCTTGTATATCAAGCATGTGTTTTTGCGTGTGACGGGCGAAGGTGAGGCGGCCAAGGTCGAGGTGGCGCTGATCGATCTGGAGAAGTGCCGGCAGCGGATGACCGCGGGGCAAGCGGCGGCTCATGACATGAAGCAGCTGCGTCGCCACTCGTCGTTCAATCCGGCGGATTGGGGAAAGCTCGTCTACTTTTACAAGACGGCGTTTGGCAGCGCTATCAAAGGTTTATAGCGATGAAACTCGAAGTTGCGCGAGGTTTGTTTCTAGTAGGAGCCTTGGCAGTTGCTTCACTGGCGGTGGCTGCCTGGGAGCAGCCCCGCACGCAAGTTCTCAGTTCGGTTAATGGTGAAAGTTGTCCATTGCCGCGGGTGGTCAAAGCGGTATCGGCGAGTCAGCCGGATCATGATTTGTTGTTGTTTGTGTTTGGGATGTCGCAGGGATTGAAACCCTAGGGTTTGGAATGATTGAAGCCAACAAAAAAGGCCTCGCTGAATGCGGGGCCTTTTTATTGGCTTTGTGGCGATGCTCTTTTGGTTGGATACATATCCATTGCTGCGGGCGCGGCTGCTGTCTGTTCCGCCCTGACGGTCGGGTCACTTTTGGCAAACGCCCCAAAAGTAACCAAAAGGTCTTGCCCCAACGTTCGGCCCCTCGCTGGAGCTCGGGGTTCCTTCGCTCCGGCATTCATCCGGGGGCATCGCCTCCGGTTTGCTTCGCTGCACCTCCTCTCGATGTGT
>NZ_JAIQWX010000247.1 GCF_020164475.1 Pseudomonas sp. REP124
CCTTGCTCCTACAGAGGACTTTGTTATCTGTGGTTCGGGAGGTTACCTGTGGCAAATCATCCATCAATCTGGCGCAGCCAAGGCTTTGAGGTACTCCGGACTTTCGCTGATGGAGTTGTGCCCGGTCCCCGGTATCACCCGCAGTGTCGCCACCCCTTTGGGGAAATGGTGGTAAAGGCGCTGGGTGCTGGCGGCGGGGATGACTTCGTCGTTTTCGGCAGCGATGAGCCGGGTTGGCACGCCGATGTGTTCGGCGTAGCGCCAGGATTCGAATTTGTCGGTCAACAACCAGTGCACCGGGAACAGGCGGAATCGCCGGGCCGCCAGTTCCTCGATGCTGTTGTAGGGCGTGACCAGCAGCAACTCCGTCACCGGCCGCACACTGGCCAACCGCACGGCAACGCCGGATCCAAGGCTGCGGCCCACCACAAGAATCTGCGGATGCTCGGCATACACCTTGTCGAACAGGGCCATGGCATCCCGGGCGATGGCTTCTTCGGAGGGCGAGCCGCCGCTGCCGCCATAACCCCGGTAATGTATGAAATACAGCGCATGATCAGGGAAGGCCTTGGCGAACGATGGCAGGCTGCGCGAGACGTCCTCGGCATTGCCGCCAAAATAAATCAGCGCCTTTGGACCGTTGTACGGACGGGTCGACACGTTTACCTGCACGTCATCCACCGCCAGGCTCAGCAACGGCGCCGACGCATCACTTCGCGCCTGCGGGTAATAGATCAGCGCCCGCTGAAACACGAACAGCGCCGCGCAGAGCGCCAGATACAGCGCAACGGGCAGAACGACGAGTAACACCAGGGTTCGGGACATTCGGCTAACGTTAGTGGGCGGCATCGGCGGCTCCGGATGCTGTCAGAGTGTAGTTGGCGGTAAAGGAGGGCACCGATGCCCAACATGCCTCGATGGCTCGACGTACGACCCTCTGAACGTTCGGCCCTGATCCTGGGCTTCGCGTTCCATTTCTGCGTGCTGGCCAGCTATTACCTGGTGCGCCCGCTACGCGATGCTTTGGGCCTGGAAGGCGGCGCCGACAAGTTGCAGTGGCTGTTCACCGCGACCTTCGTGGTCATGCTGTTGATGGTGCCGGTCTTCGGCGCCCTGGCGTCGCGCCTGCCGGCCACGCGCTTCGTGCCGCTGATCTATCGCCTGATCGCGGTGTCGATGCTGGTGTTCGGCCTGCTGATCGCCAACCACATCGCCCCGGTGACGGTCGGGCGGGTGTTTTTCGTCTGGATCAGCATCTACAACCTGTTCATCGTCTCGATTTTCTGGAGCGTGCTGGTCGACCGCTTTTCCAGCGAACAGGGCCGGCGACTGTTCGGCTGCATCGCTGCGGGCGGCACCCTGGGTACGTTCATCGGGCCATTGCTGGCCGCGACCATGGCTACCCGGCTGGGGCCGATGGCCCTGACGCTGGCGGCGGCGCTGTTGCTGGAAGTGGCGGTGCGTTGCTACCGGGGGCTACTGGCGCGCACGCAATCGCAGTCCGGCAGTTCGCTAATCGACGAACGGCGCATGGGTGGCAGCATACTCGCCGGCATCACCCTGATTCTGCGGTCTCCCTACCTGTTGGGACTGGTGCTGTTCATGCTGTTGCACACCAGTGCCGCGACCTTGTTGTACTTCGAGCAGGGACGGATCGTCGCTGGCAGCTACGCTGATACTGGCAGCAGGACGCAATTCTTCGCCGTGGTCGATCTGATCGTCTCGGCGCTGACCCTGACCTTGCAGTTGCTGCTGACCGCGCCGTTGATCCGCCTGGTCGGCATCGGCGGGGCGCTGGTGGCGATGCCCCTGGCGACCATTGTCGCGTTTGCCGCCATGGCGCTGGCGCCGGTGCCGACCACGGTGGCGCTGGCCCAGGGCCTGCGACGGGCGGTGGAGTTCGCCCTCGTGCGGCCGGCCCGCGAGGTGCTGTGGACGGTGGTCAGCCGCGAGGAGAAGTACAAGGCCAAGAACGTGATCGAGACCCTTGTCTATCGCGGCGGCGACGCGGCCAGTGGCTGGTTGTCCGCCGGGCTGACCGCGCTGGGCGCAGGCTTTGGCCTGGTGGCGGTGCTGATCGTGCCATTCGCCGGGGTGTGGGGCTGGACCTGTCTGTGGCTGGCCAGGCAACAGGCCCGACAGGCCGAAGCGCAATCACGGGAGAGGGAGATGTCATGAGCCATGCGGACGGTTTCACCCGCAGGGAAATACTCACGCTGGCTGCCGGTGTTTCGGCGGTCTTCACGTTCGCTCCATCGGTTGCGCAAACCGTGCTGGCGACGGGAACAGGAGGCAAGACCATGCAGACCCGCGCCATTCCTTCGAGCAACGAGCCACTGCCGGTGGTCGGGCTGGGCACCTATCGCGGTTTTGACGTGTCCCCTGAGGACGCGGCCTACAAACCGTTGCCCGGGGTGCTGCGTGCGTTGTTCGAGAAGGGCGGGACGGTGATCGACAGCTCGCCGATGTACGGGCGCGCGGAGGAAAACACCGGCGAGTTGCTGTCGATCCACGAGCCACGCTCGCCGGCTTTCCTGGCGACCAAGGTGTGGACCCGTGGCCGCGAGGAAGGCATCGCGCAGATGGAGCAATCCTTCAAATTGCTGCAGACCGACCGTATCGATCTGATGCAGATCCACAACCTGCTGGATTGGCAGATTCACCTGCCGACCTTGCGCCACATGAAGGAGCAGGGGCGCATTCGCTACATCGGCATCACCCATTACACCTCCTCGGCCTATGAGGAAGTGGAAGCGGTGCTCAAGGCCGAACAGCTGGATTTCCTGCAAATCAACTACGCGCTGGATGATCGCGACGTCGAGAAGCGCATCCTGCCGCTGTGCAGGGAGCGTGGCGTGGCGGTGATCTGCAACCGGCCGTTCGGTGGTGGCGGGCTGCTCGGCAGGCTCAATGGCAAGCCGCTGCCGGGCTGGGCGGCGCAGGTCGGGGTCAAGACCTGGCCGCAGATGGCGCTCAAGTTCCTTCTGTCGCATACGGCAGTGACCTGCGTGATTCCCGGCACCGGCAACCCGCGCTACATGGCGGAAAACGCCGGGGCGGGCTTTGGTCCGGCGCTGACCGACGCCCAGCGTTATCAGTTGATTGCGCTGGTGGAATAGGCCGTTTTCCCGTAGCTTCGAGCGCTCGTCAGCGTGTCTTGAAAGCTCTTCTATACTGTCCGCGCTGGCTGGCTCAGCATCCCTGTCCACTACTGCAAGGAGATCGAAATATGGCAATTCGTATTGGCGACGAAGCACCGGATTTCACCGCCGACACCACCGAAGGCAAGCTCAATTTCCACGAATGGATCGGTAATGGCTGGGCCATCCTGTTTTCCCATCCCAAGGACTTCACCCCGGTCTGCACCACTGAACTGGGCTATCTGGCCAAGCTGAAACCGGAATTCGACAAGCGCAACACCAAGATCCTGGGTCTGAGCATCGACCCGGTCAGCGATCACGAGAAGTGGGTCGGCGACATCGAGGAAACCCAGGGCAATGCGGTCAACTATCCGCTGATCGGCGACGAAAACCTGGTGGTGGCCAAGCTCTATGACATGATCCACCCCAACGCCAGCGGCGGTTCGCGCACGGCGGTGGACAACGCGACCGTGCGTTCGGTGTTCCTGGTGGGCCCGGACAAGAAGATCAAGGCGATGCTGATCTATCCGATGAGCGCCGGGCGCAATTTCGATGAAGTGCTGCGGTTGCTCGATTCGCTGCAGCTCAATGCCAAGCACACCGTGGCCACACCGGTGAACTGGCGTCCGGGAGAGGATGTGATCATCCCTACGTCGGTGTCGGATGAGGATGCGAAGAAGAAATATCCGGATGGGTTCAAGACTCTGAAGCCTTATTTGCGGACTGTGGCTCAGCCGAAGTAATCATTGGTCCTGATATCGTCATCGCGAGCAGGCTCGCTCCCACAGTAGATCTCCATCGACACGGATTGTGTGTCCAACGAAGATCCTCTGTGGGAGCGAGCCTGCTCGCGATGGGGTCAGTCCTGCCAACCCATCAGACCAGATATTTGCGAAACCACCCCAACGTCCGCTCCCACGCCAGATCGGCCGCCGCCTTGTCATACCTGGGCGTCGAGTCGTTGTGAAACCCGTGATTGGCACCCGGATAGATAAACGCCTCGTACGTCTTGCCATCAGCCTTCAGCGCCTTTTCAAACGCCGGCCAGCCCTCGTTGATCCGCGTATCCAGTTCCCCGTAATGCAGCATCAGCGGCGCCTTGATCCGTGGCACGTCCTTGGCATCCGCCTGGCGCCCGTAGAACGACACCGCCGCCCCCAGTTCCGGATAGGCCACAGCCGCCGCGTTGGTCACACCACCGCCATAACAGAAACCGGTGATGCCGACTTTGCCGCTGCCTTCGGGGTGTTTCATCATCCATTCGACGGCGGCGAAGAAGTCGTTCATCAGCTTGGTCGGATCGACCTTTTCCTGAAGCTCGCGGCCCTTTTCGTCGTTGCCTGGATAGCCGCCGACCGACGTCAGGCCGTCCGGGGCCAGGGCGATGAATCCGGCCTTCCCCAGGCGCCGGGCGACGTCTTCTATGTACGGGTTGAGCCCACGGTTTTCATGCACGACCACCACTGACCCCACCTTGCCGGTGGCCTTGGCCGGGCGCACCAGATAGCCGCGCACCTGGCCGTTGCCTTTGGGAGACGGGTAGGTGATGTACTCGGCGAGAATGTCCGGGTCGGTGAATTCGACCTGCTCGGCCAGGGCATAGTTGGGGCTCAGCGAGGCCAGCAGCGCACTGGCGGTCAAACCGCCGAGGGTGAACAGCGCCGCGCGGTCGAGGAATTCGCGGCGGTTGATCAAGCCGTGGGCGTAGTAGTCGTAGAGCTCCAGCAGTTCGGGGGCGAAGTCTTTGGCGGTGAGACGGGTCATGGGTGGTTCCTCTCATCTGATTGAATACGGACCGCCCTTTGTAGGAGCGAGGCTTGCCCGCGAAGGCGTCCTTGAG
>NZ_JAIQWX010000248.1 GCF_020164475.1 Pseudomonas sp. REP124
CCGCTTTCGCGAGCAAGCCCGCTCCCACATTTGGATCTATGGGGTTCTTCAGATCGATGCAGCCGCTTTAGCCGACACCGCCGAACCACTCTCCACCGGACTCTGCGCCTTGCATGCCTGACTCAAGGTCAGCGACTTGGTCTCCGGCGCCCAGGCCCAGGACAGCAGCGCACCGATCGCCAGGATCGCCGCGAGGATGCCCATGGTCGGGCTCAGACCGATGCCCGCCACGCTCACCGGCAGCAGGAAGGTGCTGACAGCCGAACCCAGGCGGCTCACCGCCGTAGCCAGGCCAATGCCGCTGGCGCGAACTTCGGTCGGGAAGCTCTCGGCCGGGAACACGCCCACCAGGTTACTCACCGCCGACAGCACCAGGGTGAACAGGCCGAACACCAGCACCATCAGCGCCGCAGCACTGCTCGGCAATACCGCCAGCAGGAACAGGGCGATGGCGAGGATGATGAACGAGTTGATCAGGAACCCACGACGGGTGAACTTGATGGTGCACCAGATGCCGATCAGCGCGCCGAGGATCAGCAGCATGTTGAGCATCAGCTCCGTGCCGAAGCCTTCGGCCAGACCCATCTTCTGCAGAATCGACGGCAGGAAGGTGTAGATGGCGAAGTACGGCATCACGATGCAGACGAAGAACAGGCAGTTGAACGCGGTGCGCTTACGGTACTCGGGACTGAACAGCACGGCGTAGCCGGAGCGGGTTTCGGTGGAGCGGGTTTCGTCCAGCTCGACGTGCTCGCCCAGGAACTTCTTGACGATGGCACGGGCCTCCGCGACGCGTCCCTGATTGACCAGCCAGCGCGGCGATTCCGGAGTGCCGATACGGGCAATCAGAATCAGCGCAGCCGGGATCGCCGACGAAGCCAGCATCCAGCGCCAGGCATCGTCGCCCAGGCTGAGCATGGCGGTGCCGACGAAGGTCGCGGCGACGTAACCGAAGGTCCAGATCACGCTGAAGGAACCGAGCAGCACCCCCCGGTGCTTCTTCGGCGCGAACTCGGCGAGCATGGCGTGGCCGACACTGAAGTCACCGCCCAGGCCGATGCCGATCAGCACCCTGCACAAGAACAGGGCCATCGCCGATTCGACGTAGAACTGCATCACCGAGGCAATGGTGATCAGCACGAAGCTGACGAGGAAGATTTTCTGCCGGCCGACCTTGTCGGAAATCCAGCCGAAGAACAGGCTGCCGAGGAACAGGCCGATCAATGCCGAAGCGCCGATCAGGCCCTGCCAGAATGCATCGAGCTGCATCTGCGGGCTCAGCAGAGTGAAAGCGATACCGATCAGGCCCAGGATATAGCCGTCGGTGAAGTGGGCGCCGAAGGTCAGGCCGGCGATTTTGATGTGGAAACGGCCGATGGGCAGGTCGTCGATTTTTACCGGTTGTACGGACATGTAAGTCTCCAATTTTTGTTATTGACGGAGAAATGAAACCGAGTAAATCCCTGTAGGAGCGAGCATGCTCGCGATGGACTCCAGAACACCGCTGGGCATCAGATGCCCCGCGTTATCGTTGACGACCATCGCGAGCGTGCTCGCTCCTACAGGGGGTGGGTGAGCTTAGAGGCCACCCATCAACAGGTATTTGATTTCCAGGTAGTCATCCAGACCGTACTTGGAGCCTTCGCGACCGAGGCCCGATTCCTTGATGCCGCCGAAGGGCGCCACTTCCGTGGAAATAATCCCTTCGTTGATGCCGACCATGCCCGCTTCCAGGCCTTCGGCCATGCGCCAGACGCGGCCGATGTCGCGGCTGTAGAAGTAGGCCGACAAGCCGTACGGCGTGTCGTTGGCGCGTTGCAGCACTTCGGCTTCGTCCTTGAAACGGAAGCACGCCGCCACCGGGCCGAAGGTTTCGTCCTGGGCGATCAGCATGTCGCTGCTGGCTTCGGCGAGAATCGTCGGCTCGTAGAAAGTACCGCCCAAAGCGTGACGGCGACCGCCGCACAGGACCTTGGCGCCCTTCCCTACCGCGTCGCTGACGTGGGACTCGACCTTGGCCAACGCGGCTGCGTTGATCAGCGGGCCCTGCTCGGTTTCGCCTTCCAGGGCATTGCCGACGCGCATGGCCGCAACCGCTTCGGCGAGCTTGCCAGTGAAGGCTTCGTACACGCCGTCCTGGATGAAGAAGCGATTCACGCAGACGCAGGTCTGGCCGGTGTTGCGGAATTTCGAGGCCATCGCGCCTTTGACGGCGGCGTCGATGTCGGCGTCGTCGAAGACAATGAACGGCGCGTTGCCCCCCAGTTCCAGCGAGATCTTTTTCAGCGTGTCGGCCGCCTGACGCATCAGCAATTTGCCGGTGCGCGTGGAACCGGTGAACGACAGCTTGCGCACGATGCCGGACGCTTGCAGCGCGCCGCCGATCGCCACCGCGTCACCGGAGACCACGTTGAACACACCGGCCGGAATGCCGGCCTGCTCGGCCAGCACCGCCAGGGCGAAGGCCGACAGCGGGGTTTCTTCCGACGGTTTGAGAATCATCGTGCAACCGGCCGCCAGTGCCGGGCCGACCTTGCGGGTGACCATGGCCAGCGGGAAATTCCACGGCGTAATCGCCGCGACCACACCGATGGCTTCCTTGACCACGACGATGCGCGCATCGGCCTTGTGGCTCGGGATCACGTCGCCATAGGCGCGCTTGGCTTCTTCGGCGAACCACTCCAGAAAGCTGGCGGCATAGACCACTTCGCCCATGGCTTCGGCCAGCGGCTTGCCCTGCTCGCGGCTGAGCAAGGTGGCCAGGTCCTTCTGGTTGCTCAGCATCAGCTCGCCCCAGCGCTTGATGCGCTGGCTGCGTTCCTTGGCGGTCAGCTTGCGCCAGGCCGGCAAGGCACGGTTGGCGGCTTCGATCGCCAGATTGGTTTCTTCGGCGCCGGCCTTTTGCACGTCGGCAATCAGCTCACCGGTGGCCGGGTTAAGCACCGGGTACGTCGCCCCGTTGCTGCCAGACCATTGTCCATCGATGAAATTGCCGTGACGGATCAAATCGCTCATGCCACCGCCTCGGTCAGGTTGAAACGCTCGGTGCCCGGACGGGCCGAACGCAGGATGCGTTTGCCGGCGGTGTAATCGTTGATCACGTCGCACGGGGTGTAGTTGCGCTCCAGTTCGTACAGTTCTTCGGCGTCGAATTTGGTTTCCAGAGCCGCCAGGGCGCTGTCGAACTGCTCGGTGGTGTCGGCGCCGACCAGCATGCAATCCACGCCAGGATGATTGGCGACCCAGGCCTGGGCGATCTGCGCGTTGGAGACGCCACGGGCACGGGCCACGCGCTGCACCGAACGGGCGATTTCGAACGAGGCTTCGTCGCTGTACATCTGCTGGGTGAAGAAGTCGGTCTGGTTGCGGGTCGACTGCACGTCACCGGTCAGCAGGCCACGGGCCAGTGGACTGAACACCGAAACACCGAGGCCCTGATCGCGGCAGAACGGGATCATTTCGCGTTCTTCTTCGCGGTAGGCGCAGTTCAGTTGCAGCTGCATGTTGATCGGTTTGACCCAACCATTGCGCTCGCAGGCCATGAGGATCTTCGCCAGTTGGCCGGTGAGCATGGTCGACACGCCGATGTAGCGGGCCTTGCCGGAACGCACGATGTCGTTCATCGCGCTCATGGTCTCTTCGACCGGCGTGTTCACGTCGAAGTAATGCAGCATGAAGACGTCGACGTAATCCATGTCCAGGCGTTTGAGCGAGGCGTCGATGCTGTCCATGATGTGCTTGCGCGAGTGGCCGCTGGCGTTGATGCCAGTGCGGGTGCCGTAGCCGACCTTGGTGGTGATCACCAGGTCTTCGCGACGGGCCAGGCGCTTGACGATGCGCCCTACCACTTCCTCGCCGACGCCTGCGGAATAGAAGTCCGCCAGGTCGATGAAGTTCACGCCGTTGTCCAGCGCGTGCTTGACGATCGGCTCGCTTTTCTTCTCATCGAAGATCCACGGTTTCCAGTCCGGGGTGCCCATGTTCATGGTGCCCAGGCACAGGCGGGAGACTTCCAGGCCGGAGTTGCCCAAACGGATGTATTGCATGGCGCGGACCTCAGGCTTTTGGCGTGTAGAAAGGGTTGGCGATGTGGTTGACCACATCCTTGAGCTGCGCGGTTTCCGGCTTGCCGGTCAGGGCGGCGCGGATCGCGGTGCGGCAGGCGTTGTAGTTGTTCAGGTACACCGCATCCAGGTCGTCGCAGGACGGGTTGACCCAGTTGGCGGTGACGATGGCCCACTCGTCTTCGGCTTCCGGCGGCAGGGTGCCGTCCAGCAGCGCTTCCAGAACGGCCTTGGCGATACCGGCCTGGGACGCGCCCCAGGTGGCGTTGCCGTGCAGGTCGCTGGTGATGGCGGCCTTGTTGACGTACAGGGTCATCGGCTTGACCGGGATGTTCGGCTGGGCGATCACCATGAACGGGCAGTGACCCTGGCTTGGCGAAGCCAGGCTGTTGGCGAACGCCTGACCTGCCGGGCCGTTGCGCGGGCCGATCAGGATGTTGATGTGCGCGGCGTTCACGCCTGGGCCTTCGAAACCTTCACCGATGTACAGGTCGAGTTCTTTCATGTGTCGTTACTCTTGTCAGGACGCAGAGGGATTTGTTTGGGTGATCAGAAGCGCACGCGGGCCAGGGGCACGGCGTGGCAGAAGTCGGGATTCGAAGAGCGCAGCAGGGAGCTGGCGGGGACGCGGCAGTGATGATTAGTCATGGTTGCAAACGCTCTTTTTTGTCGTTGATGAGCTGGTTTGCGATTTTTTAACACTGGGGGTTTGCGGGGCTGTAACCATAAAAAATCATGGGGGTATGACTTCTGGTCATACCCTTGAAAACTGTGGGAGCGAGCCTGCTCGCGATGGTGTATCAGTC
>NZ_JAIQWX010000249.1 GCF_020164475.1 Pseudomonas sp. REP124
TTCCAATGTGGGAGCGGGCTTGCTCGCGAAGGGCGCGACTCGGTTCAACGGTCAACCAAACCGATAAATGTCCATGCCCAACGCCCCCATGGTGAATCCCTGGTGGGCAATGCTGAAATCACCCCCCGCGCTGCGGGCAAAGTACAGCGGCAGCAAGTGCTCATCACTGGGATGGTTACGTACGGCGTTCGGCGCCTGCTGACGGTAATCGTGCAGGGCCGCTTCATCGTTGGCCGCCAGCTTCTCGATCATCCAGTCGCGGAACACCTGAGCCCAGGGCTCGACGCTTTCAGGCCCCGCGTGCCAATCCAGTTCCCGCAGGTTGTGGGTAATGCTCCCGGAACCGATCAACAGAACGTCCTGCCCGCGCAGGCTGGCCAGGGCTTTGCCGACGCGGCTTTGCAGGGCTGGGCCGCCGCGAGTGGGCAGGGACACCTGAACGATCGGAATATCCGCTTGCGGATACATCAATTTCAGCGGCACCCAGACGCCATGGTCGAAAGGCCGTTGAGTGTCGACCCGCGCGGGAAGATCCGCGGCCTTCAGCAGCTCGACAACCTCTGCTGCCAATTGCGGCAGGCCGGGGGCAGGGTATTGCACTTCGAACAGCGCCCTCGGAAAGCCACCGAAGTCGTGCCAGGTTTCCGGCTGTGGATTGGCGCTGACCAGCAGTTCATGGCTTTCCCAGTGTGCGGAAACAATCACGATGGCTTTGGGCCTGGGCATCTGCGCCGCAAGGCGCTCGAGTGCCGGGCCACTGGCGCCGGGTTCCAGGGCCAGCATCGGGGAGCCATGGGATATGTACAGGCTGGGGAACATGAATGAGCTCCTGAGAGTTAAGATGCTCCATCTTCAATCAGATCATTGATCTAAATCTAATATAAGTTTTAGGGTGTTTTGATCGAATTTTCGGGGTTATTTATGCAGCCGGAATTTTGGCACAAGAAATGGGCGTCGAATCAGATCGGCTTTCACCTGCCGCAGGTGAACCCCTATCTGCGGCGGTTCTGGCAACAGTTGGATCTTGAAGACGGTGCGCGGGTGCTGGTGCCGCTGTGTGGCAAGAGCCTGGATCTGCTGTGGCTGGCGCACCAAGGGCATGAAGTCCTTGGGGTCGAGTTGTCGGAGAAAGCCGTGGAGGATTTCTTCGCCGAACACGGCTTCGATCCTGCCGTCAGTGAGCAGGGGCCGTTCAAGGTCTATCGGGCGGGTTCGATCGAGCTGTGGTGCGGCGATTTCTTCGCGCTGACAGCTGGGGATGTGGCTGATTGCTCCGCGCTTTATGACCGTGCCGCGCTGATTGCTCTGCCGCCAGCGATGCGCGAGCGCTATGCGGAGCATCTGAAGCGGATATTGCCCAGGGAGTCTCTCGGGCTGTTGATCACGCTGGATTACGATCAGGAACAGATGTCCGGGCCACCATTTGCTGTGCTCGATGAGGAAGTGCAGCGTTTGTTCGGGGTTTCGTGGGCGTTGAAGATCCTGGAGGATCAGGATGTGCTGAGCGAGAGCGGGAAGTTTCTGGAGGCCGGTGTAACGCGGCTTGAGGAGCGGGTTTATCGGGTTTCCAGTCGGTAGTTGGAGTGACTGTTCTGGCCTCTTCGCGAGCAAGCCCGCTCCCACAGTCGACCGCGTTACTTCTGTAGGAACCGGGTCAAGGGTGGGAGCGGGCTTGCTCGCGAAGGCTCAGGAGGGATCGCCCTCCCAGCAGCAGACATAAAAAAAGGCCCGCATCGCTGCGGGCCTTCTTGTTTGTTTCAGAGCTTCTTAGCCCCGGCGGCGAGCCAGTGCATCGATACGCTCTTCCAGCGGCGGGTGGCTCATGAACATGCGCGCGAACCCTTGTTTGATGCCACCGTTGATGCCGAAGGCGTTCAGGGTGTCGGGCATGTGCACCGGCAGGCCCTGTTCCGCACGCAGGCGCTGCAAGGCACCAATCATTGCGGCGGTGCCGGCCAGGTTGGCTCCGGCTTCGTCGGCACGGAATTCCCGTTTGCGCGAGAACCACATGACGATGGAGCTGGCCAGGATACCCAGGACCAGTTCGGCGAAGATGGTCGCCACGTAGTAGGCAATGCCCTGGCCTTCTTCGTTCTTGAAGATCACCTTGTCGACGAAGTTGCCGATGATCCGCGCAAAGAACATCACGAAGGTGTTCACCACACCCTGGATCAGCGCCAGGGTCACCATGTCGCCATTGGCCACGTGACCGATCTCGTGGGCCAGAACGGCTTTCACTTCATCCGGCGAGAAACGTTCGAGCAAGCCCTGGCTGACGGCAACCAGTGCATCGTTCTTGTTCCAGCCGGTGGCGAAGGCGTTCGCCTCGTAGGCCGGGAAAATCCCGACTTCCGGCATCTTGATCCCGGCTTCCCGGGACAGTTGCTCGACGGTTTGCAGCAGCCACTGCTCGTGACGGGTACGTGGCTGGGTGATGATCTGGGTGCTGGTGCTCATCTTCGCCATCCACTTGGAGATGAACAGCGAGAACAGGGAACCGGCGAAACCAAAGACCGCACAGAAAATCAGCAGCTGATTGAGGTTGAGATCAACCCCATTGGCCGCCATGAACCCGTTAAAGCCGAAAAGGCTCAGGGTGATGCTGGCAATCAGCACGACCGCCAGGTTAGTGGCCAAGAACAGCAGGATGCGCATCATGGTTGTAGAAATCTCCTTTTGCTAAAGATGTAGCGTGATGCGGGGTATATAAGGTGATGCACCGGGGTATTCAACCGGGTGACTATTTCAAACTGTGTCCTACGGCAATAGCTTAGCTGCTTGCAGGATATTTCCGAGGCCAAGGCGAGAAGGGTTTTCGAGGCGATGCAGGTCCCAGGCCCTGTAGTTGTTGGACGCAAGCAGGCAGTGGGTTGTTTGTCGAGGGGGAGGGAAGCCTGACGCAAGCATATGTTGCTGAATGAATCACCGTGCGATGGCGCGTGGACATCGCACGGTGACAGCTCGCTTACTGGCGGTAGGACTTGAGGAAGTTGCCGATTCGGCCGATGGCCATTTCCAGGTCATCGACGCGAGGCAGGGTCACGACGCGGAAGTGATCCGGCCACGGCCAGTTGAACGCCGTTCCTTGCACGATCAGCAGCTTTTCGGAGAGCAGCAGGTCGAGGACGAACTTCTCGTCGTTGTGGATCGGGCAGACCTTCGGATCGATGCGCGGGAACGCGTACAGCGCGCCCATCGGCTTGACGCAGCTGACGCCGGGAATGTCGTTGAGCAGCTCCCAGGTGCGGTTGCGCTGCTCGAGCAGACGTCCTGGCGGCAGCACCAGATCATTGATGCTCTGATAGCCACCCAGCGCGGTCTGGATCGCGTGCTGGCTCGGCACGTTGGCGCACAGGCGCATGTTGGCCAGCATGTCGATGCCTTCGATGTAGCTCTGGGCGTGGTGTTTCGGCCCGGAGATGGCGATCCAGCCGGAGCGGAAACCGGCGACGCGATAGGATTTGGACAGACCGTTGAAGGTCAGGCACAGCAGGTCCGGCGCCAGGGACGCGGTGCAGATGTGCACGGCATCGTCGTACAGGATCTTGTCGTAGATCTCGTCGGAGAACACCACCAGGTTGTGCTGGCGGGCCAGTTCCAGCATGCCCAGCAGCACTTCCTTGGAGTACACCGCACCCGTCGGGTTGTTCGGGTTGATGATCACCAGGGCCTTGGTGTTCGGGGTGATCTTGGCCTTGATGTCTTCCAGGTCCGGCCACCAGTTGGCCTGCTCGTCGCACAGGTAGTGCACCGGATTGCCGCCCGACAGGCTCACGGCCGCGGTCCACAGCGGATAGTCAGGGGCCGGCACCAGCACTTCGTCGCCGTTGTTGAGCAGGGCCTGCATCGACATCACGATCAGCTCGGAAACGCCGTTGCCCAGGTAGATGTCTTCAATGCCGACGCCTTCGACCTGCTTTTGCTGGTAGTACTGCATCACGGCCTTGCGCGCACTGAACAGGCCCTTGGAATCGCTGTAGCCCTGGGCGGTCGGCAGGTTGCGGATCACGTCCTGGAGGATTTCGTCCGGCGCTTCGAAACCAAACGGCGCCGGGTTACCGATGTTCAGCTTGAGGATGCGATGGCCTTCCTCTTCCAGGCGTTTGGCGTGCTTGAGCACCGGGCCGCGAATGTCGTAGCAGACGTTGGCGAGCTTGTTCGATTTGCTGACCTGCATGGCGATGTGTTCCTGAAAATGAACGATCCAGGCGGCGAGTGAACAACCGTACTGGGAATCCTGCGTAATCTCACAGGCCTGACGCCTTGTGAGGCTGCACCCGTAAATCCGTTTGAATGCGCGTGGTCCGGCTGCCAGACTGGCGTTTTGACGAGGCGCAATCATACGTGCCGCCCGATCCGTGGAAAAGGTACAGATCGGGCTTTTTCAGCTACCGAGGTGTGACGATGGAAAAGTTGGAAAAAACCCTGGAAGAATGGAAAGCCATGCTCGACCCGGAGCAGTACAACGTGTGCCGCCTCAAGGGCACCGAGCGGCCGTTCTCCGGCAAATACAACGACAGCAAGGTCGACGGGATCTACCACTGCATCTGCTGCAACGAGCCGTTGTTCGATTCGAAGACCAAGTTCGATTCCGGCTGCGGCTGGCCGAGTTTCTATGCGCCGATCGGCGACAGCGCCATGACCGAAATCCGTGATGTCAGCCACGGCATGATCCGCACCGAAGTGGTCTGCAGCAAATGTGACGCGCACCTGGGCCATGTGTTCCCCGATGGCCCGCCGCCGACCGGCCTGCGGTATTGCATCAACTCGGTGTGCCTGGACCTGGTACCTCGCGCATAAACCCCGCCCTGTAGGAGCACGGCTTGCCGG
>NZ_JAIQWX010000025.1 GCF_020164475.1 Pseudomonas sp. REP124
AGCAAGCCCGCTCCCACATTTAGTTCTGCGTCGAACACAGAATTTGTGCCCATACCAGATCCCATGTGGGAGCGAGCCTGCTCGCGATGAGGCCGGAAAATTCAAAATGGATGGCGACTGATCCAACGCCATCGCGGGCAAGCCCGCTCCCACAAGAATCTCCTTCGAACACAAATTCCGCGTTCACTGAAGATCACTGTGGGAGCGGGCTTGCCCGCGATGAACGATAACGCGGTCTTCAGCAGGCCGCCGCCGCATGATCCAGACGATGGAACAGGCGGTTGAAGTAAACCAGGCTATCCCGCGGCTCACGCACGCCGACCTTGGTAAGCTCCACGAACATCACCGAGTGCGAACCCACTTCCTTGCACTCGCTGATCCGCCCTTCCAGCTGCACCAGCGCATCGCGCAGTACCGGCACTTCGGCGGCGCCGTCGTCCCACAGGTCCCAGGCGAAACGTTCTTCCATCGGCACTTTGGTCATGCCGGCGAAGTGCTTGGCCAGTTCCTCCTGTTCACCGCACAGCACGTTCACGCACAGATGGCCGTTGGTGCGGAACACGTCGTGGGTGGTGCTGTTGCGGTTGACGCACACCAGCACGGTGGGTGGCGAATCGGTCACCGAGCACACCGCGCTGGCGGTGATGCCGCAACGACCGCCAGGGCCATTGGTGGTGATGATGTTCACTGCCGCCGGCAACTGCGCCATGGCGTTGCGAAAGTCGATTTGCTGCTGGCTCAGGTCGGCCATGTCGGTGCCCCTTCCTTCAGGAGGACCGCTGGTTTGCGGCCCGTAGGTGATGGAACAAGACTAAGGCTCGAGTCCGCGCGCAACCATTCTGACGATCCCCACACCGAGGTAGGCTTTCCGCTAGTCGACTAGGTGGTTTCTTTATCGCAAGGGCTGGTCACAATGGCTATCCTGCTCACTGGCTCCAAAAAGAAGAGCCGATGCGTGCCGCGCGTTCGCGTGCGAGAACAATAACTAGAATTTCGTGGCAGCCCTGATGGAAACCCGCAAACCGATTGTTTACATCGTTGACGACGACAAGGACCTGCGCACCTCGCTGGCGTGGTTGCTGGAGTCCGTCAGTGTCCAGGCGCAGTGCTTTGCCGGCGCCGATGAGTTCCTCAGCCAGTACGATCCCCAGCAGCCCGCCTGCCTGGTGCTGGACGTGCGCATGCCGGAAACCAGCGGCTTTCAGTTGCAGGAGATCCTCAACCAGCGCGGCAGCACCCTGCCGACGATCTTCGTCTCGGCCCATGGCGATATTCCGATGTCGGTCACGGCGATGAAGAACGGCGCCCTGGACTTCGTCGAGAAGCCTTACAACCCCCAGCAGATGATCGACCGCATCCAGGCCGCGCTGAAGGCCGCCGTGCACGCCCAGGCCGACCAGCAGCAGCGCCAGAACCTGCAAGGCAAGCTCGCCCTGCTGACCAGCCGCGAGCGCGAGGTGCTGATGCTGGTGATCGATGGCAAGGCCAGCAAGGTGATTGCCCGGGAGCTGAACATCAGCGTCAAGACCGTTGATGTGCATCGCACCAAGATCAAGGAGAAGATGGGCGTGAGCAGCATTGCCATGCTGGTGCGCGAGGTGCTGCATTTGCCAGGTGAGGAGCCGGTGAGGCATTGAGGCTCACCTTGCCCTGACCATTGCGGTGGCTGCAAGACCGCCTTCGCGAGCAAGCCCGCTCCCACAGTGGTCCGCTGTCGTGCACTGATTTTGTGTTCACAGCAGAACTAATGTGGGAGCGGGCTTGCCCGCGATGAGGCCGGCAGATCCAGTATTTATGGCGACTGACACTACGCCATCGCGAGCAAGCTCGGCTCCTACAGGTGATCGGTGTTGGACACGGATTTTGTGTTCACAACAGATCCACTGTGGGAGCGAGCCTGCTCGCGATGAACGATGACGCGGTGTCAGTTCTGGCTATAGCGCTTGCGGTAGGCGCCCGGGGATACGCCGAAGCGTGATTTGAACGCCGAGGAGAAGTAGCTGGAGTCGGAGAAACCCCAGGCATAACACAGTGCCGACAGCTTCTGCTCCACATCCGAGCGGCGCAGGTTTTCCGCGCAGAAATCCAGGCGCCGGTGTTTGATGTATTGCGCCACCACCAGCCCGCGCTTGGAGAACATCCGGTACAGCCCGCGCACCGAAACCCCCACCTCACGGGCGATCAGCTCGGGGCAGAGTTCTTCGTTGCTGATGTGTTCGTCGATGAAGGCGATGATCTTGCGGAATTGCCGTTCATGGGCATCGCCGGCGATGTCGCGGGCGCTTACGCCGGGCAGCAGCAGACTGACCAGGGCGTCGAGCACCGCTTCGCTTTCCTGCATGTCCAAGCCTTCCTGCTGGCGGGTTTCCAGCACCAGCTTGTTGGCCATGGCCGCCAGCGGGTTGTTTGCGCCGATACGGGTGGCGCAATTGACCGCCGAGAAATGCGAACCACGCTCCACCACCTGCCGTGGCAGGATCAGCGACAGCTGGCGCGAATCGTGGTTGTAGGTCATGTCGCTGGGGCGGCTGGCGTCGATCAGGGCGATGTCGCCGCAGCCCAGTTGCGCACGGTTGTCACCCTGCTCGAGCTGCGAACTGCCGCGCATCTGGAACACCGCGTAGTAATGGCCGTCGCTGCTGACGCTGACGTCCTTGTCGGAGCGATACAGGTGCACGTGCGCCATGTCGACCACACTGAGTTTGATGGCGCCGCTGCGGAATTCCGCCAGCTCGCCATAAAAATCGGTGTCCAGCGCGCGGGCGTCGAAACGCCCGCAGGCCTGGTTGACCTGGCTGAGCCAGCTTTCGAATGCCTCATTGCGCACTGTCGATGCCGTAATCATGTCCGCAGAGCCTCACGTGTCTTTGTTGTTATTTTTCGACCGCTTCGTCGAGCGGTTCGATAAAAATGCTTCGTATTCCAGCCGTCTCCTCCCTCGACAGACGCCGTCTCTTCCCTCGACAGCCGCCGGCGCCCATTCAACAGGCTCCGGCGTCGGCTTTCCAGCCTTGAAAGCGCTTAGATGTCCAATACCAGACGAGCGGAAAGTGCCCGGGATACGCAGGCGCAAATCTGCTTGTTGGACGCCTTTTCCTTGTTCGACAGGCAGTTGTCGCGGTGCTCCGGCAAGCCGTCCAGCACTTCGACGATGCAGGTACCGCAAATGCCTTCGCGGCACTCGGTGTCGATGTCGCAACCGTGGGCCTGCAATACATCCACCAGGCTGCTTTCGGCTGGCACGTGGAGTACGACGCCGGAACTGGCCAGTTCCACTTCGAAACTACCGGTCGGCGCGCTGTTGGCGGCCGGGTCAGCGGCGAAGTGCTCAAGGTGGATGGCGTCATCGGAACGGCTGCGCGACGCGACTTCAACCACCTTGTTCATGAACGGCGCCGGGCCGCAGGTGTAGACGTGGGCATCTCCGCCGGCGCGGGCCAGGCATTCGCTCAGGGCGCCGTCCAGGTCCGAAGGTTCGACGCCGTAGTGGAATTCCACGTTGTCGGCGAATCGGGTCGACAGCAGTTCGGTAAAGGCCGCGTACTGCGCCGCGCGGGCGAAGTAATGCAGGCGGTACGGCTGACCGCTCTCGGCCAGGCGATAGGCCATGCTCAGCAGCGGCGTGACGCCGATACCGGCGGCGAACAGTACGTGTTCAGTGGCACCGGCATCGAGGCGGAACAGGTTGCGCGGCGCCCCCATTTCCAGCTCCATGCCCTCTTCCACCTGCTCATGCAGCGCCAGTGAGCCGCCACGGGACTGCGCTTCCTTCTTCACCGCCACCAGGTAGGCGCGGCGATCTTCGGGCGGGCTGCACAGGGAATATTGGCGGGTTACACCGGTCGGCCCCGTGAGGTCCACGTGGGCGCCCGGCTCATAGGTGTCGAGCGGCTGGCCGTCACTGCGCACGAGGCGAAAGGAACGGATATCCAGCGCTTCGTCGACGATCCTTTCGATCTTCACCTTCATCATTGCATCACCTGAATTCTGTTGTTTCGGTTAAGTCTTGAGTCAGCCACGGTCCCAAGAATGGGTGGGTTCCTGTGGCGAGGGGGCTTGCCCCCGTTCGGCTGCGCAGCAGTCGTAAATCCTTTCCACGCGGTGTATCTGAAGGACTGCGGCGGATGGTTTTGGGGCTGCTTCGCAGCCCAGCGGGGGCAAGCCCCCTCGCCACAAGTAATCCCATCCACCACAGATCTCCTTTCAGCGCATGAACAACCCGCCATTGATGTCCCAGCACGCCCCCGTGACGGAGCCGGCGTTTTCGGCGATCAGCAGCAGGACGGTGTCGGCGACATACGTCGGGTCGCCCAGGCTGCCGGTCGGGATCATCTTGAGGATTTGCTCCAGACGCTCCGGCGCCACGGACTCGCGCACCACCGGCAAGTCCTGCGGACCCGGCGAGATGCTGTTGACCGTCACCCCTTGTGGCGACAGTTCACGGGCGAAGACCTTGGTCAGGGTCGCCACGCCGCCCTTGGCCGCCGCGTAATGCGCGCCGGTGGCGGTGCCGCCGTTCTGCCCGGCCAGGGAGGCGATGTTGACGATGCGGCCAAAGCCGCGCTCGGCAAAGTGCGCGCCGAACACCTGGCAGGCCACGAACGTGCCGCGCAGGTTGATCGCCATCGACTCATCGAACTCTTCCGGCGTGATGTCCATCAGCGCCGCGACTTTCGACACCCCGGCGTTGTTCACCAGGATGTCGCTGCCGCCCCAACGCTCGGTGAGCAGGTCGCGGGCACGCTGGAAATCCGCCTTGCTGCGCACATCCAACTCGATGGCCATGGCGCTGGCGCCGGTGCTGTCGAGCTCCAGCGCCAGGCGTTGCACGCCTTCGATCTGCACGTCGGACAGGCCGACGCGATAACCCGCCGCATGCAGACGGCGGGCGATGCACTCGCCCAGTCCGCGCGAGGCACCTGTTACAAGGGCTACTCGGCTCATGTTGTTGCCCTCACAAAAGGAAGCCGAGCGCGCTCAGGCTGTCGGTAGAGTTGATCAGGCGCACCACTTTTCGCTCCAGGCTCGGCACGCCGTCGGTGAAGCGAATGCGGTGGTTCAGGTCGGCCACGAACGGCGTGTGCACGCCGCGCTTGTAGGCGTACAGCAACTGCGCCGAGTTGACTTCGACGATATCGCCGGCCGCTTCCACCAGACGGAAACGCGAGACGGTGCGAATGGTTTTCGCCGCGTCCACCGCCGACGGCGAGTAGCCGGCAGTCAGGCGTTCGATACGCAGGTCTCGCATGCGCGCGTCGTCGTAGGCGTAGTTGAGGGTGGCCTCGAAGTCTTCGGTGTCCGGATCGATCGGCACGATGTACTTGCCGCTCTCGCTCCACAGGGTCGCCCACTCGGCGTAGTTCTTGTGGTCCAGCAGCTCGGCTTCGCGCCAGATGAATTCGATGGCCTGGGCTAGCGGGCCGGAAAAACCGTTCAGGGTGTCGTGATTGCTCATTGGCTCATCATCCTTTTCCACATGTCGTAGGCACCGCGCATGCCGCCTTCGTCGGTGGCGTGGCTGACTTTGTCGCCGTTTTCAGCGGTGATTTCGCGGTTCAGGCCGCGGTTGACCAGAATCGGCGCGTCGACGCCGGCATAGGAGCCGCGCTGCACGCGGTCCCAGGCCTCGGCATCGTCGGGGCTGCCGAAGCCGAACGGGCCCTGGAAGTGTTCGTGAATGCGCATGCGCTCGCGGTTGGCGATTTCCGGGCCGCCGTCCATGCCCAGGGCCACGTGACGGATCTCGGTTTCGGTGACCGACACCGGACGCAGCACGCGGAAGAACGACATCGACATGGCGATGTTGGGGAACAGGTTCAGGTTGAACCCGGCGCCGTGCAGCGAGCGCACGATGCGGCGCACCTGCTCCGGCGGCATGGTTTTGGACAGCTCTTCGGTGACGTGGGCGAAGCGTTCCTGCAACTGCTCGGTGCCGTCGTCGTGATCCAGGTCGACGTGCTCCGGCACCATCACCATCACGCTGTGGCCGTTGCCGAGGGAGTGGGTCACGGCCTGCTCGTCGGTCATGAACGAGAGCATTTCCGAGGTCTCTTCATCCACCGACGACATGAACGACTTGTGCACGATCGGGAAGTGGTAACCGTCGGTGGTGTTTTCCAGCTGGATCTTCCAGTTGCCCTTGAAGCTGAACTTGTGTTCGCCCTGGGTCTTGATCGGGTAGCCGGCGCCCTGCTTCATGAACAGGTCCATCCAGTGCCTGGCGCCGCCTAGGAAGTCTTCCAGCGGTTCGATGTCGTCGTTGTAGCTGGCGAAGATCATGCCGGCGTAGCTTTCGACGCGCAGGCTGGTCAGTGGCAGCTCGGATTTTTCCAGGATGCCTTCATAACCGTCCGGGTACGGCAGCGCGCGCAGCTTGCCGTCCAGGCCGTAGGACCAGCTGTGGTACGGGCAGGTGAAACCGGTGGCGTTGCCCTTGTGCTTTTCGCACACGGTGGCGCCACGGTGGCGGCAACGGTTTTCCAGGACGTTGATGTTGTTCTTCTTGTCGCGCACGACGATCACCGGACGACGGCCGACCATGGCGGTCTTGAAGTCGCCGCTGTTGCGCACTTCGCTTTCGTGGGCAACCCACACCCAGGTGCGGTAGAAAATCTTTTCAAGCTCGGCTTCGAACAGCGCCGGATCGTTGTACAGCGAGACGTCGACGCGGTCGTGCTGGACCAGCTCTTCGGGGCTTTTCGACGTCGCGATCAGCCGGTATTCATGAGTGCTCATGCGGTTCTCCTCATGGCTTCTTTTTATGATTGGGTTATGGAGCCGGGGGCTAACCGACCATGCTCTGTTGCAGCTGCGCACCGAAGGCGCAGACCACTTCGTCCTGACCTTTGCGACCGACGATCTGCAGGCCGACTTTCAGCCCGCCGCAATCGAGTTCCACCGGCACCGTCAGCGCCGGATGGCCGCTCAAGTTGAACGGACGCACCAGCGGCGTCATGCCGGCCACCGCCTTGCTGCCGGCGCGGGCCTCGCTGAGGGTCGGCGGCAGCGTTGGCAGGGTCGGCAACAGCAGCACGGCGAAGTCTTCCAGCGCGGCGTCTACCTGATGGGTGAAGCGGCGGCGCACGGCTTCGGCTTCGGCGAGTTCTTCACGGGTGGTACGGGCAGCCGCCAGCAGACGGGTTTCCACGTCGGCGCCGATCAGGCCCTTGCCGGTCAGGTGACCGAACGCGGCCCAGTTTTCGAAATTGATGACGGTCAGCCCGGCAACGAACGCGGCTTCGAATTCGCTCAGTTGCAGGTGGCTGCGACGCCAGCCGGCGCGGTCGGCAGCGGCACCGAGGCTGGCTTGCAAATGCGCGTCGCAGGGCACGTCGAGGAAGCCGACTTTGGCGCCTTCACCTGGCAGGCCCTGGACGTTGAAGCCCGGGCAGATGACCTGCATGGTGGCGATCAGATCGTCCATGGTCCTGGCGAACGGTCCAACGCAATCCAGGCTCGATTCCAGTGGATGCGCACCGACGCGGCTGACCCGGCCATAAGTCGGTTTGAGCCCGGCGATACCGCAGCAGGCTGCCGGTACGCGCACCGAACCACCAGTGTCGGTGCCGATGGCGATGTCCGCCAGGCCTGCGGCCACGGCCGACGCCGAACCGCTGGAGGAACCGCCCGGCACCCGGTCAGGGGCCTGCGGGTTGATCGGGGTGCCGGTCCAGTCGTT
This sequence comes from Pseudomonas sp. REP124, assembly GCF_020164475.1. Taxonomy (GTDB): domain Bacteria; phylum Pseudomonadota; class Gammaproteobacteria; order Pseudomonadales; family Pseudomonadaceae; genus Aquipseudomonas. The sequence goes on from NZ_JAIQWX010000025.1 coordinate 7,679, forward strand.
GATGCCGGTGACGCCGAACGCCAGCTCGTGCAGGTTGGTCTTGCCGACGATCTGCCATCCGGCTTCGAGAATCGCGTCCACGACATCGGCGTTTTTCGTCGCCGCCGCAGCATCGGCGAAAGCGCGGCTGCCGGAACGGGTCGGGTAGCCGGCGATGTCGATGGAGTCCTTGATGGCAACGCGCTTGCCGCTGCCGCCGAGGAGGAATTCGCTGATGAAGGTGCTCATGCGTTCAGCTCCGTATTGAAGAGGCGTTGCGTACGGAAATGCGCGATCAGCCAGGTGCCGTCGACGCAGCGGAAATCGATGTTCAGGCGGGTGCCGAACAACTCGCTGCGGCCATCGGCGTAGGTGGAAATCTGCTGCATGATCCACTGCCCCTGCGCGCTCTGGCCGTCGACCCGAATCGACTCGCTGGTGAGGTAATGCAGGTTCAGCCGGAAGTGATCCGACGGCGGCAGGTAGCCGCCGACGAACGCGGCCACGGCCTCGCGCCCACGGTGTTGACCGAAGGTCTGCGCGGTCTGGGTGCCGATGCCTTCCCAGATCGCGTCGATGCAGAACAGCTCGGCCAGTTCGCTGACCAGGGCCTGCGCCCTCGGCACATCGCACAGGTCCATGTAGCGCGCCATCAGGCGACGCACCGCGCTTTCTCCTTCGAGCGTCGCCAGACGCTGCAGCAAGGCCTCGTTCATGGCTTACACCTTGGCCGCATCAGGGATGGTCAGCGGACGACCGATGCGCGCTTCGACCTTGGCGTAGCGCCACAGGCTGTACTCGTTCACCGGGGTGGTGCGGAACAGGTTGCAGGCGTCGATCACCGACTGGTGGCAGTCGACGTCGGCCATGATGTATACGGTCCATGGCGAGGTAGTGGATGGGCCGACCATCAGGCGGTCGTCATCCATCGCGCCGAGCACGTTGATGCCGGGCATGGCACCAAGGTCGGCCATCATCTTGCTGAAGCCTTTCCAAACGCTCAGGCCTTCGCCGGTCGGCAGGTCGAAGAAGTTCTGGGTGATGCCGATGCAGAAGACGACGCGCAACGGTTCCTGGGTAGCTTGGGTCATGAGGTGAATCCTTGAATAAGTGGCTTTGAATAGGTGATCAGATGTAGCCAGGGAACGGCGGCACGCCGAGGAACACCGAGCCCGCGCCGTCGTACAGGCCTTCGCTGAGGAAGGCGTGCTGGGTCACCACCATCGAGTCGCGCAGGTAGCGTTGCAGCGGATGGCGCAGGTAAATGGCAGTGGTGCCGGCCAGGCTGTAGGCGCTCTGCACCACGGCGGCGCCGGCCTGGGAGACGTGAATTGCCGACAGACGCAGCTGGCTGGTCTGCTCCGGGGTGACCGGGTTGCCGGCGAGGATCGATTCCCAGACCTGCTCGGTGGTGCTGTAGAAGAAGCTGCGGGCGGCGGCGAGTTTGGCCTCGGCCTTGGCGATTTCGATGCGTACGTAAGCGCGGTCCGACAGTTTCGGCGCACCGGTGATGCCACCGCCGTTGGCCATGCGGCTGATTTCGTCGAGGGCTGCACGGGCCAGACCGAGGTTCACGACAGCCAGCACTTGCGCGGCGTAGGCGATCGACGGGTAGCGGAACAGCGGTTCGTCGATGGTCGCGGCACCGCCACGGATGAAGGTCCAGCGCTCGTCGATGTGCTTGTTGGTCACGCGCAGGTCGTGACTACCGGTGCCCTTGAGGCCGACCACGTCCCAGTTTTCGATGATTTCCACCTGCTCTGGACGAAACACCGCGGTGCGAGGCTTGCCGCCCGCCGCGCCGATGCCGACACCGAGCAGGTCGGCGCCCTTGCAGCCGCTGGCGAATTTCCAGGTGCCGTTGACCTGCCAGCCGCCGTCCACCGCTTCGGCCGGTTGCAGCGGGAACAGGCCGCCGGCGAACACCAGGTCAGGGCTGTCAGCGTACAGTTCGGCCAGGGTTTCTGGCGGCAAGGCGGCGAGATAGACACCGGCGCTACCGAAACTGGCGACCCAGCCGGCGGAACCGTCGGCTTCGGAAATGCGTTCGATCATCTCCAGAAAACGCGCCGGCGCCAGGGCGTCGCCGCCATAGCATTTCGGCGTGGCGGCACGGTAGATGCCCACCTGCTTGAAGCGCTCGATCATGTCCCGTGGCACATGGGAGCGGCTGTCGAATTCGTCGCGACGCTGACGCACTTCTTCCAGTACCTGGGCGAAGGCGAGGCTGTCGACGCCATTGTCGTCAACGCCGATCAGAGCGTCTTGTTGCGCGACCGCTGAACGCAGCATGGGCTTTCTCCGTTTTGCTTATTGTTGTTGGGGCGACCGCTGAACCCCTGTAGGAGCGAGCATGCTCGCGATGAACGCCTGAGCACCGCGGGGTGTCAGGCAGCCAGCGTTATCGTTGACGACCATCGCGAGCGTGCTCGCTCCTACAGGGGTCGGGTGGATCTCCCTGCATTGGAGCCCAGTGTAAAAACGCCATCGGCACGCAACTATTGGTGCGTGCAGCCCCCCACCTAAAGAAAACCCCTAGTCCGCCCCCGGTTACCTCTGAGCGCGTCCCTTCGCGCGAGCCGGTATAAAAAGCCATACTTCCGGTTCCACCGGTCCCCGACCCCTGCCGCCAAGGGCTGTGCGATGTACTTGCCTGAACAGAACGACTTTTTCACCCTGATCGAAGCCATGCCGCTGTGCATCATTCTTCACGATGCCCACAGCAAGGAGATCCTCTGGGCCAACGCCGCGGCCCTGTCGGCGCTGGGCTTTACCCTTGAGGAACTGACGCCGCTCAAGGCTCCGGACATGACCCGCGATGCCCCCAAGTACCGGCGTTCGGTGGGCTTGCGCTGGCTGGAGGGCGCGGCGCGCACGGGGCAGCGCGCCATCGAGTGGTGCTATCGCTCCAAACAAGGGGTGGAGATTCTGTCCGAGGCCGTGGCGACCCTGGTGCACCTCAAGGATCGCGATGTACTGATGGTGCAGTTCCGCGACATTTCCAAGGAAGACAAGGTCAAACGCGACCTCAAGCGCTTCGAAAGTCGGCTCAAGGCGTTCATGCAGGATCTGGCCGAGGGCGTGGCGGTGCTGGGGCCGGAGGGTGAGATCCGGTTTATCAGCGACTCCGGCGCGAACCTGCTCAATAGCGAAGAACACACGCTGATCGGCAAGAACTTCCTCGCCTGGTGCGACGAGTCTTCGCGCCAGCGACTGTTGCAGCAGCTGTCTACCGAGACACCCGAGCACTTACCGTTCAGCGTGCATTACAAGGTGCAGCGGCGCGACGGCGAGTGGCGCTGGCATGACGCGACCTGCCGTTCTATCGAAATCGAGGATGATCTGAACGGGCATCTGCTGCTGTTCCGTGACGTCACCGAGCAGGTGCAGGCTGAAGAGGCGCGGCGGGTGAGCGAGCAGAAGCTCGAGTACCTGGCGCGTTATAACGCCATGGGCGAGATGGCCGTGGCGATTGCCCACGAACTGAGCCAGCCGCTTGCGGCGACACGCAATTTCATCGAGGGCGCGGTGATTCGCCTGGGCAATGCGAGTGGTGTCGACGAGGGTGTCACCTGGGGCTTGCAGAGCGCCGTGCGGCAGATCGAGCACGCCTCGGTGATCATCAAGAGCGTGCGCGAATACGTGGTCAAGCTGGAGCAGAGCGAAGAGCTGATCGACCTCAACGAACTGCTGCGCGAAACCCGTTACTTCATCAGCCTGCGCGCCGACCCGAGCCTGGTGAAGGTGGACGTCATCACCGCTCCCGGGCCGCTGCTGGTGAGTTGCGAGAAAGTGCTGATCGGTCAGGTGATCCTCAACCTGGCCTTCAACGCCATCGAAGAAATGGCCGACCTGCCCATCGAACGCCGCGTGCTGCGCATCCACGCCAGCACCGACGACGGCATGGCCCTGGTCCGCATCGAAGACCGCGGCCGCGGCATCCAGGCCCAAGCCCAGGAAAAACTGTTCGACGGCTTCTTCTCGTCCAAAGTCAGCGGCAACGGAATCGGGTTGGCGCTGTGCAAAAACATCATCGGCCGGCATCGGGGTGATATCTGGGCGCAGAATCTTGAGCCTTGCGGGGCGGTGTTCGGCTTTACCTTGCCCCTGTCGCCTGAGCCTTAAGGCAAAAGATCGCAGCCTCGTTTCACTCGACAGTTCCTACAGAGGAAATGCTGTCCATTGTGGGAGCGAGCCTGCTCACGATGGCGGCGGCACATTCAACATCTGCGCTGAATGTAACGGCCTCTTCGCGAGCAAGCCCGCTCCCACAGTGATCCTGGTTGGTCGCAGAATTTGCGTACACCCACGAACCTGTGGGAGCGGGCTTGCCCGCGAAGGCGGAGTGTCAGGCGACATTGATGTTGAAGGTGCAGCCCCTGGAAAAATGCTGTGCGCAATACAGAGCTACCGAAGCGGCAACATCAATGTGATGGGCGTGATTCCCGGACAAGGTATGAACCCTGCGTACTTGATGTAGAAATTCGAGAGGCGTTCATTGAGCGGATGAACAATAAGTGCGCTGGACCCGATGGATTGAGATGCTGAAATGACCCGCTCGATGGCGTCTTGCAGCAAGTCGATAGCAAAACCTTGCCCCTGAGCTTCCAGCGTTATTCCCATGCGGCCCAGCAGAGTGACCGGATGAACGCTGGGTGAGTTGCGTTGATGATTTTTCGGAACGACGTTGGCGCGTGCAACGGACCCGCTCGACAAGGTGTAGTAAGCCGCGACGATCTGTGTTCCTTTGCGGCGACAAACGTAGACAACCGCGTGTTTGGCGGCTTGCGCCTTGCGTGCCTGCTTCAGAAGGTATTCATTGATGGAGGGTTCGCCCGAGTCGAACCCTTCGAAGAGGTGCCGGTCGTTGAGTCTTTCCGGAGCACTCAACTCCACCGTTTTGGACGTTCGAGAAGTTGGTGAAGACATTCGTTACCTCGGAGCGGATTCGCCTCAATGGCCTGTTCAAATGCGTCAAATGCATCGTCGTCGAGCAGGAACAAACGTTTTTCCAGAATGACTTCTTCTGCTTTCTGACAAGCCGCTTCCAGAATGAAGCTGGTTCGATCACGACCGGACATGGCAGCGGCCAGATCGATCAGGCTGCGTTTCTTTTCGTCCGTCCTCATGTTGATTGGAACGGGTTTGGACTTTTCAAGACGTTCGGTTGTAGCGGACATGATTCTTTTCCCATCTGAGGGCGCAGATTTTTAGCATGGATCCGCTAAGGAGCTAACGCATCAACCATGCGATTACTTTTCATTTTATGACTCCCCAAGAATGCTGGAGAGTCTCGGGCCTGATTTTCAAAACACGTTTCAAACGCTGGAAATCGTGAATTCTCCCGAAGGTAGTGCCATCGACTCTACGACGCTTGTGTAGCTAATGTCTACACGCCGTATATCTTCCAGATATACGGCACTGCCTCCGCCACCTCCGAAATCCCCGCCTTACCACCCCCCACCACAAGTTTCATGACACTGGCACACATACACAATCTCTTGGCAGGCAGCGCAATTCCCCCGATTGCCGGGCGAGGCACTATTCAATCGTCAAAATCTGCCCACTCACCCGCGATCCGCGTTACCAACAATTCAGGAAGTTCCCCTTATGCGAACAAACAGGATCTCCGTACAGTCAGCGCTAGGCCTGAGCCTGCTTGTACTCGGTTTGAACAGTGCCCGTGCGGATTTGCCCGCAGACACTGGTATCGGCCAGACCACCCTGGCTTTCCCGGCCGAGCCGCACCGCGCGTTTGTCGTGGATGTGGAGTTCGAAAGCTTCGTCGCCGGTCGTGTCACCGTGGTCGACCCTGACCAGAAACGCGTGCTGGGCATGGTGCCGACCGGTTTTGCCGCGCCTTCGGCCCTGAGCCATGACAAGAAGACCATTTACGCCGCTGACATCTGGTACTCCCGCGGTACCCGTGGCACCCGCACCGACGTGCTGACCGCCTGGGACACTTCGACCCTGTCGCCGGCCTGGGAAGTGCTGATTCCGAACAAGCGCGCCGAGTCGCTGACCCAGCGCTACGGCTTGAAGACCAGCGGCGATGACCGTTTCGTCTACATCTACAACTTCACCCCGTCGACCTCGGTGACCGTGGTCGATACCCAGACCAAGGCCGTCGCCACCGAAATCGCGATCCCTGGCTGCGTGCTCAACTACCCGATCGGCAAGCGCCGCTTCGCCTCGCTGTGCGGCGACGGCAGCCTGCAAGTGGTGACCCTCAACGATCAGGGCCAGGAGACTGCGCGCAGCCGCACGCCGTTCTTTGATCCGAACGCGGAGAAACTGGTGGAGCGCGCAGTCAACGTCGGCGACACCTACTACTTCACCACGACCACCGGCACCATCCGCGCCGTGGATTTCAGTGGCGATGCACCGAAGATCCTGCCGAGCTGGTCGCTGACCACCGACGAGGAAAAGAAAGCCGGCTGGGCGCCGGGCGGCTGGCAGCTGATGGCGGTCGCGCCGAAGCTCAATCGCCTGTACGTGCTGATGCATGACGCCCACGAAGCAATGAAATGGGAAGACCCAAGCCCGTTGATCTGGGCCTTCGACCTCAAGACCGGCAAGAAAATCGCCACCCTGGAAGCCCCGGCTCCGATCTGGAGCATGCAGGCCACCGGCGACGACAAACCATTGCTGCTGGGTACTGACGTCGAAGGTGGCTTGCAGATTTTCGACCTCAAGACCAACCAGCACACCGGTGCCATGGCCAAGGTCGCGAAAACCGCGACTCAGGTCATGAGCTACTAAGAGGTTCGGCCATGCAATCAGATCCGATCTTCATCATTGCCAGCGCCATCGCCATCGCGGTGCTGCTGGCCAGTGCCGCGACTCACAAGGTGCGGGCACCGGCGCGCTTCGCCAGTCAGTTGGCTGATTATCAGCTGCTGCCTCAGGGACTGGTGCGCCCTGTCGCACGCCTGGTGCCGTTCCTGGAACTGGCCATTGCCTTCGCTTTGCTGGTGCCGGTCAGCCGGCATTGGGCAGCGCTGAGCGCGGCGAGCCTGCTGGCGCTGTACGCCGCCGCCATCGGCATCAACCTGTGGCGCGGTCGTCGCGACATCGACTGCGGCTGTGCAGGTCCCGACCAGGCGCAACCGCTGCGCCCGGTCCTGCTGCTGCGCAACAGCGTGCTGGTGGCCGTGGCGCTGCTGGCCAGCGTGGCGCCGGTGCTTCGCGACATGACTGTGTTCGATGGCTTCGTGACGCTGGCCTCCGCCGCCGTCGCCCTGCTCATCTACGCCGCGGCCGATGGCCTGCTGGCGAACTCCCCTCTTCTGCTCAAATTGATTGGTAGGTAATCAAAATGGAAGGCTTGATAGTTTCCAACGTTCTGCTCTGGGTATTGCTGGTGGCCGTGGCGTTCGTCGTCATGGGCCTGGTTCGTCAGATCGGCGTATTGCACGGTCGCCTGGCACCGGCCGGCGCGCTGATGGTCGACAAGGGCGTGGCGGTCAACGAACCGGCTCCGCAAATCACCGCTTCGGACCGCAAGGGTCGTCCGGTGAACTTCGGCTATGCCGGCGAGAAATCGCAACTGCTGTTCTTCCTCTCGCCGACCTGCCCGATCTGCAAATCGCTGCTGCCGGCGATCAAATCCATCGCCAAGGAACAGGCAAACAGCCTGGACGTGGTGTTCGTCAGCGATGGCGACATGGACGCCCAGCAAGCGCTGATCCGTGAACACAAACTCGAAGACGCCACCTATGTGGTTGGTCCGGAAGTGGGCATGACCTACCAGATCGGCAAGCTGCCTTACGCCGCCCTGATCGACAAGGCCGGCACCCTGCGCGCCAAGGGCCTGGTGAACTCCCGCGAACACCTGGACAGCCTGTTCGAAGTGGAACACCTCAAGCACGCCACTTTGCAGCAGTACCTGAATGCTCAGCCACGCGAGCATGACCACGCCCACGACCACAGCCACGGCCATAGCCACTGATAAGGCAGGGAGACCTTCATGAAACTGCTGGATCTGTTGTTCGAGCGCTCCTCGCGCCGTGTTGCCGACACTACTTCGCGCCGCAAACTGCTGTCGCGCATGGGCTCGCTGATGGTGGCCGGTGCCGCCCTGCCCCTGCTGCTGCCGCTGGACCGTACCAGCAAGGCCCTGGCGGCCACCGATCCGAAAGCCGGTGATCCAGGTGATCCGAACAGCTGCGACTACTGGCGCTACTGCTCCATCGACGGCTTTCTGTGCAGCTGCTGCGGTGGTTCGGTGACCTCCTGCCCTCCGGGCACCGAGGCCTCGCAAGTGACCTGGATCGGCACCTGCCGCAACCCGGCCGACGGCAAGGACTACATCATTTCGTACAACGACTGCTGCGGTAAGCAGAGCTGCGCCCAGTGCGCCTGTACCCGCAACGACAGTGAAGAACCGGCCTACCGCCCGTTCAACAACAACGACGTGAACTGGTGCCTGGCCGCCAAATCGCACATCTACCACTGCACCGTTTCGATCATTCGGGGTGTGGCGGTTTAAGCGATTCACCGCCGGTTACCTCGGTAGCCGGCCTTCTTACAACTGTAGGAGCGAGCTTGCTCGCGATGGTCGTCAACGATAACGCTGGCATCCTGACGCCCCGCGGTGTTCTGGCGTCCATCGCGAGCAAGCTCGCTCCTACAGGTTCAGGGCATAACAACAAGAAGGGTTTGTCATGCGTCATCTGTTAATCCTCAGCCTGGCCTGCCTTTTCATCGCCCCGCTCGCTCACGCCCGGGCCATTCCCAACCCGAATCAAGGCCACGCACCGGGCAACGAATCTCCGCAGACGCCCATCAGCCAGGCCGGCTACAGCGTGGGCGTGAATTACCAGCTGCAATGTGCCGGTTGCCATCTGGGCGACGGCACGGGTTCGGCCGCCAACGACACGCCGCGCATGAAAGGCTTTGTCGGCAACTTCCTGAAAGTCCCCGGTGGCCGCGAATTCCTGGTGCGTGTGCCAGGCATGTCGCAGTCGGCGCTGAACAATGCGCAACTGGCGGACCTGCTCAACTGGCTGATGCGCGAAGACGGCATGGCGGGCAAGAGCGTGCCCGAGCACTACCAACCCTACACCGCCGATGAAGTCGCCGCATTGCGCGCCGAGACCATGCTCAACCTGCCGGGCACCCGAGGCGAGCTGATCAAGGACATGCGTGCCCAAGGCATCGCCATCGACGACGGCATGAATTACTGATCGCCACCGATCGTCGCCTGCCTGAGCGCGCAATAGGCGTCCACGAGCTGAGCCTGGCTGAACGCGAGATTCCGGCCGCTCGGGTTGGGCAATATCCACACCGCCGCATTGCCGAAGGTCCGGGGCTGCAGCCCCCACGCCACCTTCCGCTGCCCCGATAACGCCGAATACGCCGCCTTGCCCAGAAACGCCACGCAACGCGGCGCATAGCGGGCGATCTTCCTTTCAAAACGTACCGCCGATTCCAGAAACTCCTGATTCGACAATTGATCGGCCCGGGCCGTCGGTCGCTCGACCACGGCGGTCAGACCGCATTGATATTGCAGGATCGACCGGTCGTTTTCCGGGCGCACCTCCTCAGGCGTAAACCCGGCCAGATGCAAGGTGCGCCAGAAGCGATTGCCGCGCCCGGCAAAATGATGGCCCTGGGCGGCGGCGAGCAGGCCGGGATTAATCCCGCAGAACACCACCGCCAGCCCCTCGCTCAGAATGTCCTCGAGCCCCGGGTTCATGCCCTCACCCGCCACAGATCAGGTTGACCGCGTTGCGCGCCAGCTCGCTCAGTTCTTCACGGGGTTTGCCGGCCCGGGCGCGGATCGAAATGCTGTGCAGCAACGATGAAGCGAGAACCGCCAGAGCGCCGACATCCACATCGTCCTTCAATTCGCCGGACTCGACGGCCTTGCGCAGCCGTACTTCCAGATCGGCGTCGAGACGACTGAGCCTGTCGGACAGCACTTCGCGGATTTCCGGGTCCTCCACCGCTTCGGTGGTCGCGGTGCCGATGGCGAAGCAGCCCCGGGCCTGACCCTCGCCGGAGTAATAGATCGACAGCTGCCCTTCATAAAAGCGCGTCAGTGCCTCACGCAACGACAGCTCGTCGTCCGCCAGCGCCTGGTGCATGTCGGCGTGGGCGACTGCCCAGTACTGCTCCAGCGCCTTGAGGTACAGCGCGTGTTTATCGCCGAACGCTGCATACAGGCTCGGCCGGTTCATGCCGGCGGCGTGGGCGATGCTGTCCAGGGATGCCCCGGAATAACCGGTATTCCAGAACACACCAAGCGCTTGCTGCAGCGCTGTCTCGGGGTCGTAGGCGCGGGGCCGGCCACGGCCTTTGCCTTCGGAAGTTTTATTTTGTGCCATGTCGTACAAAATCCTTGTGGAAGGGTGAATGCAGGGATATTCTTACACCATCGCACAAAATTAAGGAACCAGAAGTTCCTTCAATTGAACGTTTGTTGAAGCGCAGCTCAAAACGGCTATAGCGGCGACGAAACGAGTGCGGCGGAGCAACCCTCCCCACCGCGCACGGGTTTGCTTTCTCACAGCAATTATTCGTTTTGAGGTGTATCGATCATGACCCAACAGTTCGACATCCCCGCTTCGCAGAACTTCGAGCAGCCGCAGCGGATCAAGAAACCGTTCAAGGAAAAACTGCGCCCCTGGCTGATGTTCGGCGTGCCGGCCCTGGCCGCCGTCATCGGCTACGGTAAATACGTCGCCGGCGAACCCTTCGTCACCACCGACAACGCTTACGCCCGGGTGGCCAAGGCTTCGATCAATGCGCGAATTTCCGGACAGGTGGTGGAAATCGCCGTCGAGGACAACCAGCAGGTGCACAAGGGCCAGGTGCTGTTTCGCATCGACCCCAAGCCCCTGCAGATCGCCATTGACCGCGCCCAAGCGCAGCTCAATGTTGCGCGGCTGCGCATCGACGGCCTGAAGGCCAGCTATCGCCAGCAACAGGCGGACCTGCAGTCGGCCAAGGAATCCGCCGACTTCGACCAAAAGGAATTCGCCCGCAAAAAGGCCCTGGTCGCGACCGAGTTCGTGTCCAAGTCCATCTATGAGCGTTCCGAAACCGACCTGAAGATTTCCCGCCAGCGCATCAACTCGATCGAACAACAGATCGCCAGCACCGTAGTCGCTCTGAATGGCAACCCGAACATCGACGCAGACAACCACCCGACGGTGCGCGAAGCCAAGGCGCAGCTCGATGAAGCGCAGCTGTATATGTCCTACGCCACCGTTTATGCACCGGCTGACGGCATCGTCGCCAAGGTCGATGACTTGCAGGTGGGCAACTACCTGAACAACGGCGCGGCAGCCTTTGCGCTGATTTCCGATCACGAGATCTGGGTCGAGGCCAACTTCCGCGAAACCCAGGTCACCCACATGCGCCCGGGCCAGGAAGCGACCATCAGCATCGACACCTACCCGGATCGCGTGTTCAAGGCCCACGTCACCAGCATGAGCCCCGGCGCCGGTTCGGACTTCTCCCTGCTGCCGCCGGAAAACGCCACCGGCAACTGGGTGAAGGTGGTTCAGCGGGTTCCGGTTCGCCTCGAACTGGATGAAATCGACCCTGCCCTGCCGCTGTTCTCGGGCACCAGCGCCACCGTGAAAGTCGACACCGGCCACCGCACGCCGTGGTGGAGCCCGCTCAAGTCGTTGCTGACCGCAGGTAACTTCTGATGAACGCCAATGCGAGTGGGAGCGCGGGCAGCCGCGCCGCCGGTTCGCTCAGGTTCGCCGTGTTGCTCACGACTTACATGCAGTCGGCGAACCTGCCGCTTCCGAACGCGGTGCTCCGGTTGATTCAGGGCAGCCTGTCGATGACCGACGATCAGGCGGGCTGGATTTTCACCGCCTACCTGGCCGCCAGCGCGATCACCATGCCGATTGCCCAGTGGCTCGCCGGCCGCTTTGGCGTGAAGCGGGTTTACCAGACTGCCTTGGTCGTCTTCGCACTGGGTACGCTGCTCACGACAGTATCCGACACGCCGCTGGAATTCATCGGCGCGCGGATCATCCAGGGTCTGGCCAGCGGTGTATTGGCGCCGCTGTCGATGGCGATCGCCCTGGAAACCCTGGCACCGGAGAAGCGCATGAAGTTCGGCGCGACCTGGACCGCCATCGTGCTGCTGGGCATCGCCACCGGTCCGAGCATCGGCGGCTGGATCGCCGAGCATTTCGACTGGCGGCCGATCTTCTACATCAGCCTGCCGCTGTCGGCGTACATCTTCATGGTGATCGCCCTGTTGCTCGCCGAGAAAAAAGCCGAGAAGGCGCCGACCTTCGACTTCACAGGCTTCGGCAGCTTCACCCTGGCGATGATCAGCCTGCAGATGCTGCTCGACCGTGGCGAACGCATGGACTGGTTCGACTCGCCGGAAATCTGGATCGAGGCAATCGCCTGTGCATTGGGCGCGTACTGGTTCTTCGTCCACGTGCTGACCCGCAAGGTGCATTTCTTCAACAAGAGCCTGCTGGGCGATCGCAACTTCGTGCTGTCGACGATCATCTTCTTCGCCATCGGTTTCGTGTTGCTGTCGACCATGGCCCTGACCTCGCCGATGCTCGACGAAATCCTCGGTTACCCGCCTGACACCACGGGCGCCCTGACCCTGCCGCGCGGTGCCGGGCTGGTCATGGCGTTTCTGTTGACCGGGCGTCTTCCCGAGCGTTTCGACCGACGGTTCTTCGTAGCGGCAGGGGTTGCCCTGGTGATCTACGCCAATTGGCTGATGCTCGCCTATTCGCCCCTGATGGACTGGCCGCCAGTGGCGATTGCCGGTGCTTTGCAAGGGATCGGCATCGGCATGTCGATGGCGTCGCTGGCCAAGGTGGCGTTCAGCACCCTGGACCCGAAACTGCGCCCGGAAGGCACCGGCCTGTTCAACCTGCTGCGTTCCTACGGCAGCACCCTGGGCGTGGCCATCGTGCAGATCTACTTCTTCAACAACACCCAGGCGATGCACCAGGCATTGGGCGCCAACATCACGCCCTACACCGCCGCATCGCATGGCGCGTCGATGTCGTTGCCGGCCCTTGAGGGGATCAACCATTTGGTGACCCACCAGGCCGCGTTCATCGCGGTGATCGACCAGTTCAAGATTTTGATGGTGGCGATGCTCGTGGTGAGCCCGCTGGTGATTTTTCTTCGCAAACCCGCAGCGACCAACTAGTTCGTGGAGTGTGCCAAATGAAATCCAGTCATTCGTTCCAGTCGCGTATCCCGGCAAAACTCAGTGCGCTGTCGGTAATTGTTTTCCTCTCGGCCTGTACTGTCGGCCCCGACTTCAAGGCCCCAGCCGACAGCGCTTCGCAGCACTTCGACCAACAGGCCGAGCACAGCCTTGGCCAAAACATCCAGTACGGCAAGCAGATCACCGGACAATGGTGGTCGGCCCTGCGCTCGCCCAAGCTCGATCAGGTCATGCGTCGGGCCATCGAAGGCAACCTGGAACTGGTGGCCGCCGACGCAACCATTCGTCAGGCCGCCGCCTCCGTGGCCGCCTCGGAAGGCGCGCTGTATCCGCAGGTCGACTTCGGCGCCACCGCCGGTCGCCAGCGGGTGCACAACGCCAAGGACCCTTCGATCTCCAACTTCTATGCCATCGGGCCTCGGGTCGGTTTCGATCTGGATGTCTTCGGTGGCATCAAGCGCGAAGTCGAAGAACAGCAGGCGTTCACCGATCTGCAAAAACGTCGCTACGACGCCGCGTATCTGACCCTGACTGCCGACGTCGCCAGTCAGGCGTTGCTGGTGGCCTCGGCCAACGAGCAGATCAAGGCCGTGGAAAAGCTGCTGGCCAACGACACGAAAAACCTCGAACTGGTGCGCGCGGCACATCTCAATGGCGCCACCACCCAGATCGATGTTTCGCTGGCCGAAACCCGTCTGGCCCAGGACCGCACTCTGTTGCCGCCGCTGGCCCAGCAGCGTGATGCCGCCACCCATGCGCTGTCGATCCTGACCGGCAAAGGCCCGGCGGACTGGATCGCGCCGCAGTTCGATCTGGCCGAGTTCACCCTGCCAGGCAATTTGCCGGTCAGCCTGCCGTCGGAGATGGCGCGCAACCGGCCGGACATCCAGCAGGCCGAGGCCCAACTGCATATCGCCAGCGCCGCCGTGGGCGTGGCGACCGCCAACCTTTATCCGAAGGTGACGCTGTCGGCCTCCCTGCTCCAGGCCGCTTCCGGCAATGGCGGCGCGGCGCTCTGGGGTTTCGCCGCCGGGATCACCGCGCCGATCTTCAACGGCGGCACGCTCAAGGCTGAGCGCCAGGCCGCGGTCGAGGGCTACAACGCGACCCTGGCCGGCTATCAGCAGACCGTGATCAGCTCGTTTGGCCAGGTCGCCGACACGCTGCAAGCCATCAACCATGACGCCGAGGAATTCCGCGCCCAGGACGACGCGTTGCACTCCGCCGAAACCAGCTTTCACCTGAACCAGCAGGCTTACGCCCAGGGCGAGAACAGCATCCTTCAGGTGCTCGAAGCGGAACGGGCTTACGAGCAGGCGTTGCTCGGACACATCCGCGCCAAGACCGCGCAGTACCTCGACACCGTGCAGCTGTACGTGGCGCTGGGCGGCAATGCCGTCGGCGTGTTCGACCAGAAGGTTGCCAGTCGCGAGACGGCTCATCCCTCGTATCAGTAATTCATTCCACAGAGGCCACCGTCGCATTGGCGATGGCGGTCGGCAAAACCGGAGTACATATGTCCTACGAACCGTTTTTTGATGAACTGCCCATCACCCGATACGCCCTGAACAACGGCTCAGGCACCTTGCCCGCCGTGGGTTTCGGCACCCTGTTCGAAGATCGCGGGATCACCACCGAGGCCGTGACCCACGCGCTGCAAAGCGGGTTTCGCCTGCTCGACTGTGCCGAGCGTTTTGGCAATGAAGCCCAGGTGGGCGAAGCTTTGAAGGCCTTCCTGGAAACCGGAAAGGCGCGGCGCGAGGAGCTGTTCATCATCGGCAAACTGTGGAACAACAATCATCATCCGCAGCGGGTATTGCCGGCCTTCGAGGCCAGCCTCGAACGGCTTCAGGTCGACTACCTCGATTGCTACCTGGTCCAGACGCCGTTTGCCTTTCGGGCCGGTGACGACCAGTACCCCATGGACGCCTTTGGCCATGTCCTCTACGACTCGGGCGTGACCCTGATTGACACCTGGCGGGCCATGGAGCGCCTAGTGGACAAAGGCCGCTGCAAGTCCATCGGCCTGTCCAACATCACCCTGCCGGCCTTGCAGGAAGTGCTCGCTGTGGCGCGGATCAAGCCCGCCGTGGTGCAGGTGGAAGCCCACCCTTATCTGCCGCAATGGGAGCTGCTGGAGTTCTGCCAGCAACACGGCATCGTGTTTCAGGCCTATGCGCCACTGGGCCATGGGCTTGAGCCGAAAATCGCGAAAAACCTGGTGCTGAATCAAATGGCCCGGCGTCTGCAGAAGACTCCGGCGCAGGTGGCGTTGGCCTGGGCGGTGCAGCGTGGTACGGCGTTCCTTACGACCTCCACGTCCCTGAGCCATATCCAGCAGAACATCGACATCTCGACCCTGCCCCACCGGGCAATGCATGAGATCCGCCAGGACATCACCACGCGGATACGCTTCAACTCGGCGGTGGACAACGGTGTTCACCTGTTGCTTTCACCCACATACTGATGCCTGTCCTAGGAGCGGCTCTTGAAACAGCCGCTCTTTTTTTGCCCTCGCGAATCATTGTTCGCGCCAAATCCTATAATCTGCGGCGTCCTTCAAGAGGTGAAAACCATGGATGTGTTCCAGACCATGCGATTTTTCGTGGCGGTGGCCCAGAGCGGCAGCTTCACGGCGGCGGCCAATATGCTGGACACCACCACGACCAACGTCTCCAAGGCCGTTTCGAGCCTGGAAACCCGGCTGCGCACGCGCCTGATCAACCGCACCACCCGACGCCTGGCCCTGACCGAAGCCGGCACGCGGTATCTGCTGCGCTGCGAAAGGATTCTGGAAGAGTTGCGTGAGGCGGAGGAAGAAGCGGGAACCGCGCAGATCACCCCCGTGGGGCGGCTGAAGATTCATTCGATGTCGGCCATCGGCAATCATTACGTGATCGATGCCATCGCCAAATACCGCGAGACTCATCCTTCGGTGCAGTTTGACCTGACACTGACCAATCGGCTGCCCGATCTGCTGGAGGAAGGTTTCGACATGTCGATCGTGCTGGCCCGTGACCTGCCGGATTCGGGGTTTGTCGCCCAGCGGCTGGGCACCACCTACAGCATTCTGTGCGCTTCGCCCAAGTATCTGGAAAAACGCGGAATGCCCAAGACGCCGGCTTCGTTGCGCGAGCACGACTGCCTGAGAATGGTGAACACGCCGATGCCGGTGGAGCATTGGGTGTTCGACGGGCCGCAAGGCGCGGAGACTATCAGCGTTCCGGTATCACCCTTTCAGATCAACACCGCCGACGCCATGACCATCGCCCTCATCCATGGCATGGGGATCGGTATTCAGCCGGTGGCGTCTGCCGTTGCGGGGTTGAAGTCCGGCGCCCTGGTGCGGGTGTTGCCGCACTATCAATTCGAAGAGTTGAACCTGTTCGCCATCTACCCTTCGCGAAAGTTCGTCGATGCAAAAATAAAAACCTGGGTGGAGTTCCTGAAGGACTACGTGCCCGGGTTGTTGGCTGCCGATGAAAAAATTGCCTGTGCGTCAAAAAAGAAGGTGTTGCTCAAGTGAGTCGCAGCGCCCGGATGGAGTGTCGACCCTCCATCTTCCGCACGCGGATCAACCGTTGGAACAGCCGTTGCCCATGACCTGGTATTGCATCACGTGGCGTTGACCGCTGGAGTCTTCGTAGGTCATTTGCGCTGACACCGGTCCGCAGATGTTGTTGGGGATGTCGGTGATGGTGATGACTTTTTTTATGTCCAGGTTTGCTCCATAGCTGTAGGTCTCGACCGGGGATTTGTTTTCTTCGGCGAAGGCTTGGGTGCCGAGGCAACCGAGGGCGAAGATGATTGCGAGTTTTGAGATGTTCATGGTGGTATCGTCTCGTTGGGTTGGGTTGTTGGAGACGATGCTAGGGGTTTGGGGGTGGGCGAAACAGATGGGTGTGGGACATTCACTGTTGTCAAAAAGCGTGGGAATGTGGGACGTTTTTGGTTGGGGTGAATATCCGTTTTTTTGGTAACGGCCGCTATTGGTTCCGCTCTTACAGCGGGTCACTTTCGAAAAGCGCCAAGTAACCAAAGCGCTCGTGCCCCTGACGTACGGTGCCTCGCTGTGGCTCGGTATGCCCTCCTTCCGGTCCTGCTCCGTGGGCCCGCCGCCATCGGCCATCCATGGCCGGCGGCGGCTAACCCGGCATCCATGCCGGGTTGCCCACTCCGCAGAACCTCCACTCGGCCTCACGAGGGGGCGAATGTCGCGTGCATCTGTAGGAGCGAGCATGCTCGCGATGGTCGTCAACGATGACGCTGGCTGTCTGATGCCCCGCGGTGTTTTCTCGTTCATCGCGAGCAAGCTCGGCTCCTACAGAAGAGCCTGTTACCTCTGTGGGAGCGAGCCTGCTCGCGATGGTCGATAACGATGACGCGGGCTGCCTGAAACCCTGCGGTGTCTGGACATTTATCGCGAGCAGGCTCGCTCCCACATTTGGTTTTTGGGTACACCCGGGAAATCAGGTCGGCTGTCAGGCTGCCATCGCTGGCAAGCCAGCTCCCACAGGTTCTGTGGAGAACACCAGATCTGTGATCCACACCAAACCACTGTAGGAGCGAACATGTTCGCGATGGTGGCCAACGATGACGCGGGCTACCTGATGCCCCGCGGCGCCCTGGCATGCATCGCGAGCAAGCTCGGCTCCTACACGGACCAACCCCGATCAGGCCGGCCGGTAGGCCGCCTCGCTTTTGAGGTGCCCCGTCGGAAGGCCGAGTGGAGGTTCTGCGCAGTGGGCAACCCGGTATGGATGCCGGGTTAGCCGCCCCCGGCCATGGATGGCCGATGGCGGCGGGCCCACGGAGCAGGACCGGAGGGAGGGAACCCTGAGCCTAAGCGAAGGGCCGTACGTCAGGGGATAAAAGCGCTTGGTTACTTGGCGCTCTTCCAAGTAACCCGCCGTAAGGGCGGAACCATAAGCAGCCGTTACCGAAGAAACGGATATGTACCCGATCAGTAAGCCCGAGCAGCAACAACCTCACGACGATCAACAACAACCTCAGGCTCAACCTCCATCGAAGGCGTCCAAGCCGGCAACGCAGGCATCTCCCGCCGCAGGCTATGCAGCAACGTATACGACATCACCAGCAACAGCATCGCAATCGGCAACCCCGCCGCAATACTCGCCATCTGAATCGCCTTCAACCCACCGGCCAGCAACAACCCCGCCGCAATCGCCCCTTCCAGAATGCACCACAACAACCTGATCCAGTTCGGCGGATTGGTGCTGCCCAGCGCGCACAAGGTGCACAACACCTGGGTCCCCGCATCCGCCGTGGTCACGAAGTGCACCCCGAGCAATACACACACCAGGATCGACAACGCCGCACCAATGGTCTGGCCATCCAGCTTCTGCAACAGCGTGAACATCGCCGCCGTAGTCTCTTTCTTGGTAGCCAGCAACACGGTGCCACCTTCGAACTTCGGCTGCTCCCCAACCATGGTCTGCGCCGCAACGGACGCCTGATACGCCTGGCGATCCTGCTGCTCGTTCTTCAACGCCGCACCACCGAACACCGACATCCACAGAATGGTCACCATGGTCGGCACCACCAGCGCACCGATCACCAATTCACGGATAGTCCGGCCCTTGGAGATACGCGCAATGAACAGCCCCACGAACGGACCCCAGGTCATCCACCACGGCCAGTAGAACGCCGTCCACCAGTTCTGCCATTCGGTGTCCTTCTGAGCATCCATCCAGAAACTCAAACCGACGATGTTCTGTACATAGTCCCCGGTCGACTCAAACATCAAGTTAAGAATGTAACGGGTCGGCCCAAGAGCAAGTACCGCAAACATCAAAATAAACGACAGATACATATTAAGCGTCGATATACGCTTCATGCCTTTGGACAAACCGGCAACCAGCGAAATACAGGCCACAACACTGACAAACAGAATAATGGACAACTGCAACGCAACACTGACCGGCACACCAAAAACATTATGCAAACCGGTATTGATTTGAACCACGCCCAAACCCAAAGACTGGGAAACACCAAAGGCGGTAATAATCACGCCCATAATGTCGACCACATGACCGATCCAGCCATAAATGCGGTCGCCAATCAGCGGATACAGCAGCGAACGCAGCGCCAGCGGCAAGCCTTTGCGATAGGCGAAGTAAGCGAGGCTCAGGCCGATCATGGAGAAGATCGCCCAAGGGTGCAGGCCCCAGTGGAACAGGGTGATGCGCATCGCCATGGTTGCCGATTCGTCGGTCAAGCCCTTGGAGAACGGGTTGTCGGCGTAATGCAGCATGGGTTCGGCCACCGACCAGAAGATCAGGCCGATGCCCATGCCGGCGCTGAACAGCATGGCGATCCAGGAAGCGAAACTGAACTCGGGCCGGTCATGTTCACCGCCCAGTTTGAGGTTGCCGAAACGGCTGACGGAGATGTACAGCAGCAGACCCAGCACACCACTGATCAGTGCCAGGTAATACCACTTGAAGTTATGCAGAATAAACGCGGAAGCCGCTTCGAACGCTTTGACTGCCTGTTGGTCTTTAAATGCACAAAATAATACGAATATGATAACTCCCACGATGGAAGCCACAGTCACAGTCGGATTAAGGCCTTTCAACATGCCGGATTGAGCACGCATTGTTTTCCCCTTTTGTTTTTGTTTAAGGGCGTAATTACTGTATGCAGGTATTTGACTGCAGTTAATTCCGGTCTAACTCGGTTTTGGCAGCATGGCCAAGATGATTGAATCCAGAGACTCCTTCAAACCATATTTCGTCACCGACTCATGAGAAAAACGCATCAATGAATCCGTTCGTTCAACGCTGATCCTTGCCCTGCGCCACGACCTCACACACCGCCACCAGGTTAGAGCTGGCAATCCCGTTGGGCGTCACCGGATGCTGCAATGGCGCGTCCTTTTGCAGGTGCTTGCCGGTGACTTTTGCCTGCCCCACAAACACCGCGAGCAGCAACGCACTTCCGGCGTAGAAGAAGTAAAAACTCGACGTCCCCAGATGCTCCATCAGCGCACCCGCAATCAGCGGCCCGAAGCAGGCACCGACGCCGAACGTGATCAGCAGCATGCCCGAGAGCGATACGCGCAATGCCGGTTCCATGTTGTCGTTGGCCAGCGCCACGCCCAATGGATACAGGCAAAACTGTAGAAAGCCCACGCCGGCGCCGAACAACAGCAAGGTGACGAACGAGGGGCTCTGGTTGAACGCCAGGGGCAGACTGATGATGATCAACAACACCGCCACCGCGCGAATCAGGCTGGCGCGGGGCAAGCGATCCGACAGCCAGCCCAGCGGCAATTGCGCCAACAACCCGGCCCCGATGGACAAGGCCATGAATTGCCCGACCTGAGCTGTCGTCAGCCCCTGCTTGCTTGCATAGATCGCGGCCAGCCCGTAGAAAGCGCCGTTGAGCATGCCCGACATCAGAATGGTCACCAGCGACTGGGGAATCCGGCGCAGGAACAGACGCAGATCGATGGACGCCGCCGGCACCGCCGTCGGGTGCATGCTGCGGGTCAGCGCCACTGGCACCGAACCCAAAGCGAACACCATCGCCACCCCGAGCAAAGCTCGAATACCCAAGCCTTCATCCAGGCTCAAAGCCAGATTGCCGAGCATCATTCCTACGTAACTGGCGACCATGTACAGCGCCAGGACACTGCCACGCTGATCAGCTTTAGCCTGATCGTTGAGCCAGCTTTCCAGCACCATCAACTGGCACATCATCGCCAGCCCTACCAACCCGCGCAGCACCAGCCAGAACGGCAGCGCAGTGCTGAATTCATGGGCCAACACCGCGGCCGCAATGATCCCGGCACAGGCCGAGTAGGTGCGGATGTGCCCCACCTGCGCGATCAGGCTGCGACCGACCCAACCGCCCACCACCATGCCCAGGGCATTGGCGGCCATCAACGCGCCGCCCGCCGTTTCCGATGCGCCCAGAACATTCAGGCGCAAGGCCAGAAAGGTCATCAGCAGCATCGATCCCAGCTGCATCATCAGGCTGGCCAGATACAGCGCGCCGAACGTCTTCGTCAGTCCAAACACGATGCCGATTCCGAAAAGAAGGAAATGTGAGACCTGGCAGTTATCTCAGGCCAACCCGTGAAGCTCTTTCCAGTTCCCCGGATGCACGACATAACCGAACAACGCATGCCCGCCATACTCAAGCTCCGTCCCTTCGGGAATCCACAACAACTGACCCGGAGTGACCTCAAACAACTCCTCCCCCACCCGCAACTCGAAGCAGCCCTCAATCACGAAAATCACCTCGTCATAAAGCACCGTCCAGGCCACTTGCGCCCCTTCCCAGCGCGCAAAACCCACGCCGATGTTCGGCGAGATTTCATTGCTCAGAGCCCGGGCCACGAAGGCGGCGCCGGGTGGGCCGCCGCGGAAAGTGAAATCCAGATCCTTGTAATCGATACGCAGAACCCGACCTTTACCCGCCGCACTCATAACTCGCTCCGGCTGTTCCACGCCGCCAGATGAATGCGCGAGCGCACGCCCAGGCCGAGGAACGGCTCCGGCGGATTGAGCGACGGCATGCCGGTCACCGCGCGGATGTCATTCAACTGCGCCGAATCGGCACCCACGGCCAGGTCCGCCAGCATCGTCCCGGAAATCGTGCCCCACGCCGCGCCCACACCGTTGTCGCAAGCAGAGGCGTGAACGCCCGGTTCCAGCTCGCCGAAGAAGTTGGTGAAGTTGCGCGAGATCGCGTAAACCCCGCCCCAGGTGTGGCTGAACGGCACGTCGGCCAGTTGCGGGAAGCGCGACTGGAAGGCTTTGCGGTGGGACTCGCGAATCCGCAGGCGCATGGCATCGCTGGTGCTGCGCCCGTACTTGGGCACGTGCTTGTAGGTGTTGCGGATGATCAGACGGCGATCCTGGGTCATGCGCACCGTGGTGCCGGCGTGATCCGCCGGGGTCAGCCCCCAGTCCAGTTGCCCGCCGTAGGTGGCCAGTTCCGCATCGGTCAGCGGACGGGTCCAGCTGGCGAAGGTCATTACCGGCAGCAGACGGTTACGCAGGTAGCCGAACTCCTGAGTGAAGATGCTGGTGCCCAGCAGCAGCTGCGGCGTGCGAATCACGCCGTTGGTGCCATGCAGAATCCAGCCGCCACGACCGTCGCGCTCCAGACGCTGGATCGGCGACTCCTGCAGCAACTCGACATTCTCCGGCAACGAGCGGGCAAGGCCGGTGACCAGCGCCGCCGGTTGCATCAGGTAGCAGCCCGGGGTGTAGATCGCGCCGCTGTAATGTTGGGTGCCCAACACACCGGCCAGCTCGGCGGTGCCGACCCGGCGAAACGGTTCGCCCAGGTCAGTCATCAGCCGCTCGAAGTGATCCAGGTAAGCCATGCCTCGAGGGCCGACCGCGCCCTGATATTTGCCGGCGTGGGACCACTGGCAATCGATGCGGTGCTCTTTCACCAGCCCCTCTAGCTGGGCGATGGCCGAGCGGTTGAGCGACAGCAGGCGCTGTTTGTGCGCAGGGTCCGGATGCTCCAGCGCAAATTTGTGCGGCAGGTCGATGACGAACCCCGAGTTGCGACCGGAAGCGCCATGGGCGACCCGCTGCGCATCCACCAACAGAATCCGCGCCTGCGGGTGATGCTGGGCCAGTCGGCGGGCGGCAGCCAGGCCGGCAAAGCCTGCGCCGATCACCGCGTAGTCGGCACGCTGATCGCCGGACAGGCGTGTGCACGCCGGTTGTTCGGGCAAGGCTGCGTACCAGCCGCAGCTCGAATCGTCGAAAGGCAAATTGATCGAATTTTTCATGTGTACGGCCTCAGGCGACAGCCTGCTGAGTGTTCTGACAGGACTGCAGCAATGTGCTGCGCTGGGTTTGCGCTTGACGCCCCAGAAGGACAAAGCCGTTGAGCCTGCCTTCGGTGTCAAAGAAGCTTGCGCTCATGCCGTCCTGAGTCGGGGTGCATCGCCATTCACCTGCGCCCGCCACGGCCGGGGCCAACAGGCACAGCGGCGCGGCCGGGGTTTTCACCGTCACCGGCATCAGCGGGTAATCCACCGCCGTCGGCTGACCGAGCAGGGTTTTGCTCAGTGCCTGGATGCCCTGGTTGATCGGCGCCAGATACGGCAGCAACTGCCCGCCGATCTCGATGCAATCGCCCAGGGCGTAGATGCCCGGTGCCGAAGTCTGCAGCTGGGCGTTCACTTGAATGCCCCGCCCGACCGCCAGACCAGCGCTCTGCGCCAGGCTCAGATCAGGACGCAGCCCGACCGCCGACAGCACCAGATCAGCCGTCAGCGTCTCACCGCCAGCAAGCTTCAGCACATAGCCCTGCCCGCTCGATTCAATGGCGTTCACGGTGTTCTGCAGGTGCCACTTCACGCCCAGATCACTCAACGCTCCTTGCAGCACCTCCCCTGCTTCGACGGGCAACAGACGCTCCATCGGCCAGCGACCGAGACCAATGACATCCACTTCGAAACCGTTGTGCGCCAGGTCGTTGGCGAACTCGCAGCCGATCAGGCCGTCACCGAGAATCGCCACCCGCCGCACGCCGGTCAGGCGCTCGCGGAAACCGTGGTAGTCCTGCAGGTTGTTGACGCTGACCATCGCCCCCGCCTCGCCCTGAATCGGCAGGCGGATCGGTTGTGCACCGCTGGCGATCACCAACTGGCCGTACTCCATGTCACCAAAGCTGGTGCGCAACACACGTGCCGAGCTGTCGATGGACTGCACGGTGCAGTGCGGATAAACGCGGATGTTCAGGCGTTTTTCGATGGCCAGCGGCGACTCGCCGGACAGCGCTTCGGCGGTCTTGCCCTGGGACAGACCGATCGACAGTGCGGGCTTGGAATACAGGTGACCGGATTCCTGGGTCAGCACGCGGATCTCGACCTTCGCGTCTGCCTTGCGCAACGCCTGGGCCAGGCCATAACCGGCATAACCGCTGCCGATGATGACGATGGGCTGACGTGGCGCGGCGGCGATAACCGGCGCGGTGACAGGTGCAATCACAGGTACTGCAACCGCTGCCGGTGGCGTGCCAACGGCAGTCACCGCTTCTTTGTACTCGCTGATATCGAGCATCTCGAAATCAGCCTTGCCTACGTGACACTCAGGGCAGATCCAGTCTTCGGGCACATCTTCCCAACGGGTCCCGGCGAGAATCCCGTCCTCGGGCCAGCCCAGCGCTTCGTCGTAAATCAGACCGCAAACGATGCAAAGCCAAGTCTTGAACATGCTGTTCACTCCCCGGCGACCCGAATCGCCACGTTCTTGGTGCGCACATAGCTGTAAAGCGCTTCCTGGCCTTTCTCGCGACCGAAGCCCGACAACCCGACCCCGCCGAACGGCGTTTCGATGCCGCCGGCGTACCATTCGTTGACGAATACCTGACCGGATTTCAGGCGGCGGGTGCAGCGCATGGCGCGGCTGATGTCTTGGGTGAACACCCCGGCCACCAGACCGAAATCGGTGCCGTTGGCGATGGCGATGGCCTCTTCTTCGGTGTCGAACGGCATGATTGCCAACACCGGTCCGAACACCTCTTCCTGGGCGATGCACATGTCTGGCGTGACGTCGCGGAACACGGTCGGACGCATGAAGTGTCCGGCGCGATCGGCGAAGGCTTCGCCCCCGGTGACCGCGACCGCGCCGTCTTCGGTGGCGCGACGGCACAGGGCTTCGATGCCCGCCAGTTGCCCGGCGCTGACCACCGGCGTGAGGTCGGCGTTGTCCTGGCCCAGGCCGACACTGAGGCCCTCGGCCATGGCGACCACGGCCGCGACCACTTCTTCGTAGATGTCGCGCTGCACCAGCAGTCGCGACATCGCCGAACAGACTTGGCCGGCATTGAAGAAGATGCCCCACTGCACGCTGGACAGCAGTTGCTCGAGATTGGCATCGGCAAAAGCGATCGCCGCCGACTTGCCACCCAGCTCCATCACGCTCGGAATCGCATGCTGCGCCGCATCACGCAGGATCGACTGGCCGGTCGGCACGGAGCCGGTGAAGACGATCTGGTCGACGCTGCGATGGCCGACCAGGTGCGAACCCACTTCGCGACCACGGCCGCAAATCAGGTTGACCGCACCGTCTGGCAGGCCGGCCTTGGCGATGGCGCGGATCAGCACGCACATGCCCAGCGGCGACAGTTCCGGCGACTTGATCACCACCGCGTTGCCGGCCGCCAGGGCCGGGGCAAGGGAACGGGCACAGATCGACACCGGGAAGTTCCACGGCACGATCTGCGCCGAGACGCCCATCGGGTCGTACAGGGTGAAGTCCATGTAGCCGTTGCCCAGCGGGATCGAGGTGCCCTCGATCTTGTCCGCCATGCCGGCGTAGTACTCGAAGTAGCGCGCCGCTTCGATGAACTCATCCTTGGCATCGCTCAGGCGCTTGCCGTTTTCCTGGCACAGCACCCAGGCGCCTTCATCGGCCACCGCACGAATTTCCTCGGCGATGCGCAGCATCCAGGTGACCCGTTGCGCGGGGCGTGCGCGGGTCAGTTCGCCGCTGTCGGCGCAGCGACGGGCTGCCTGCAAGGCGCGCTCGGCGTCGACCACGGTGGCCTGGGCGATGGTCGCCAGCGGCTCGGCGGTGCCCGGGTTGTTGACCGTGAGGCGCTGGATGCTGTCCACCCATTGCCCGTCGATGTAGTTGAGCCAGTGAGAGGCTATCGGATACATGACGACTCTCCTCAGACCGACTCGGTGGTAGCCAGCAGCTGACGCGCGGCCCACTGGTGGAAGAAATGCGTCGGGATGTCCATTTCCGGAGAGAACGCGCCACCCTTGTAGCCTGGGGAGTAACGGCCTTTCTGCATGCCTTCCACGGAGCTGATGTCTTCGGCGAACACCACTTTCCAGGATTCGAGGATCGCATCGCGGCAGGCGCTGAACTCTTCGCTGCTGGCCGCTTCGTCGCCAACGTAGAACAGGCGCAGGTGTTCGATGGTGCGGCCCGGCGACACTGGCTCTAGCTGCATGGCGAAGGCGTGGTCGGCCTGGATGCCGAGCAGAACGTTCGGGAAAAACGCCACGTATTCGGCGTTGCGCAGACGGTCCAGCGGCCAGCTCGGGAATTTCGGCAGGTGGGTACCGGCGACGTCCGACAGGTTGTAGGCGTAGCTGCCCTGACCGGAGAAGTGCTCGCCAACGATGATGTTGTAGTGGTCTTCCAGACGCGAGTAGGAGTTCAGGCTCGGGTGGACCCACGGCAGGTGGTAGGCCTCACAGTAGTTCTCGACGGCCAGTTTCCAGTTGCAGTTGATGTCCAGCACGGTGGCGTCGTGGCCAGGGCGGCGGCTCAGCAGGCTCATGCCGTCTTCACCGAGGAACTGGCTCCAGCGCGCGGTCAGCGGCGCGAGCATGTCTTCCAGCGGCTGTGCTTCGCCGGACAGGTTGATGAACACCATGTCCATCCAGATGGCGCTGCGGATAGCCTTCAAGCCGTGTTTCTCGCAGGCGAAACGCTCGTCCTTGTGCTGGTCGATGCCGCCGACGTGAGGGGTGCCGCGCAGGCCACCGTTCAGGTCATAAGTCCAGGAGTGGTAAGGGCAGCGGATCACGCCCTGCACTTCGCCCGCCTCTTCCACCAGCTTCATGCCGCGGTGGCTGCACACGTTGTGGAACACCTGCACCAGGCCTTCGCGGTTGCGCATCAGCAGCAGCGGCAGGCCCATGAAGTCCACCGGTTTCACGGAGCCGGCCTTGGTCAGGTCGCTGGCGAAACCGACGCAGGCCCAGGTCTTGCCCAGGACCTGATCACGCTCGAGTTCAAAGTAGCGTTGCTCGGTGTAGAACTCGTTGCTCAGGCCCGTCGCTTCGTGGATCGGGTTGAGGACGGTTTCGAGATTCTGGACTGGGATTTGTTGAAGGGTGGTCATTATTGTTTTCCCCTGCTGGGCACGGTATTGGAATTTTCGGCAGGCGCATTTGGCCGGTCCGTTGGCGGCAATTCTGGGAAAACGCGAGGGGTGTCGACAAACGATATTTCGGGAGGGATTAATGACTTTTGATCATGAATACAAACACGCGGAGCGACGGGAAGTGCGGGCTTTTGAGGGGGAGTTTTTAGAAGAATTGGAACTGAGTGATTAACCTGTGGTGAGGGGATTTATCCCCGTTGGACTGCGCAGCAGGCCCAGCTTTTTTGGGGCCGCTTCGCAGCCCAACGGGGATAAATCCCCTCACCACAATGAATTTTTTTCTTTGGGGAGGTGCGTTATTTGCTAACCGACGCCGGGAGCTGATTGAGCAACCAACTGCGAAAACGTTTGACGCTCTGCCGCATCCCGCCACGGGACAGCGGTTCGAGCAGGCAGAATTGCGCATCGGTGCGCAACGTCGCTTGCAGCGGTCGCACCAACGCACCGCTCTGCAGATAGTCCTCGACCAGATTCGACCAGGCCAGCGCAACGCCCTGGCCGTTCAATGCCGACTGGATCACCATCGAGTAACTGTTGATATTGATCCGACGCTTGGGTTCGAGGTTTTTCAGGCCCTGGCTTTGCAACCAGTCGGCCCAGCCCAGCCAGTCCCGCTGCGGGTCGTCGAGCACCAGCCAGGTACAGGCCGCCAAATCTTCAGGCTTGTTCAGTGCCGGATGCTTGGCCAGGTAGGCCGGGCTGCACACCGGGTAGACCTCTTCGGAAAACAGCGGCGTAACCTGCATTTCCTTGGGCGGAGTACTGCAGTAATACAGCGCCAGATCGCAATCCAGGCGCGAGAAATCCTTGACCTGATCATGGGCGATGATCCGCAGGTCGATCTCTTCGTTTTCACGCTGGAACTCGGACACCTTGGGCAGCAGCCACAACGAAGCCATCGCCGTACTGGTGGCCACCGTTACCTGCTCGGCGCCCTGCCAATGACGAATCTCGCCGGTGGCCTGGGCAACCTGCAGCAGCGAGGCGCGGACCGTCTCGTAGTACTGACTGGCGGCGGGACTCAGTTGAATGGTGCGGGTGGTGCGTTCGAACAGCACCTTGCCCAGGTAATCCTCGAGCAGGCGCACTTGCCGGCTGATGGCGCCCTGAGTGACGTTCAGTTCCTGCGCGGCCAGGGTAAAACTCAAATGACGCGCCGCGGCTTCGAACGCGACCAGACTGTTGAGAGGCGGTAGAGGGTGAATTTTCATCAGGCAAGGTCACGTCGTTATTTTGGTTTTATGGCGCGAGTTTAGCTTTTGGTGTGGGTGCTGGACAGCGGTGCTCTTGATGGCGGTGAAGCAGGTTGTTCAATCGTCGCCTGATCGATCGCTTTCGCGGGCAAGCCTCGCTCCTACAGGGTTCTGTGCTGGCCCGCAAACGCCCACTCTGTAGGAGCGAGGCTTGCCCGCGAAGACGGCATCCCGGAACCACCGTGGCAAGGATCCATTGTGTAACATCCACGAAACAGCAGGGATCAAGAGGACTATTGCGCCGATAAAGGGCGCTTGCGGGGCACTGGCCAACTGCTAGGGTCTACAGGGAGCGCAACGGTTGAACAAGCCATTCCTTGCAGTGCTGTAGGCATTGCTCGTACCGGAACGCAACAACGGCAGTCTTCTGCACCGTCCCCGGCTGGTTGTCGGGTCAGCGTTTTGTGAATGGCGGAAGTAACGTTATGACCGGCCATGCGAAGTCCGAGCACTGGCTCGCGCATTTCCTATCTGTCTGCACGCACCATTTGCCGGCGGCGTTGATGGTGGCTGCCATCGTCGGGATCTGCCATCACCGGTTTCACTTGCTCGATGCCGTCGACGGATATGCCTTTCTCGGCATCGGCAATCTCACGGCCCATGACGTTTCGCAGGATCTGGGCGACCGGCCCACGGTCGCGGTGGTTCTGATCGATCAGCAAAGCCATGAGGACTACTACCGCGAACGTAACCCCCTGGATCGCTGCGAGCTGAAAAAGGATCTGGAGGCGATTTACGATTTGCCCAAGCCTCCCAAACTGCTGGTAATAGATCTCGACCTGTCTCCCTCCATGCCTGTTGCCGGTCCGGAAAACGATGCTGCCGAGTATTGCAACGCTCAACTCAAGACATTGCTTGGGCAGCTTCGACCTACGCGAACTGTGTTGATGGCGCCCTTCGAAATGCTGGATGCGAAAGCTCAGGCGAACATCGAACAGTGGCGTGAAGACCTTGATGGATATGTGTCCTTCGCCGATCCCATCATCCGCATTCGCTACGGACTGGTTAACGCCATTGACTGCAGTGCCGACTCGCTGGCCGCCGTTGCGTTCGACAACTACCCGAACAAACCCGTCAGGTTGAAAAACTGCCTGAGCAATCAACACAAAGAACAGGTTCCACCGCTGGTCATCAGCCCGGGGCAATACTTCTCGGGTTTACGTGCCGTTGCACTCAGCGAGTTGCCTTCACGCAAGCCTCAATGCGACCCCTGTGTCCCGACCAACGCCGACTTGAACCTGCCGGTGGTCTTTCTCGGCAGCGGTTACGGCGACAGTGACACCTACCTCACGCCTGTCGGCACCATGTACGGCGTGGAAGTGCATGCGGCGGCCTTCATGTCTCTGCTGCAACCCACAAAGGGCAACGACGGGCTCGCATTCGTTCTGGACGTCGGACTCGGCCTGTTGATGGGCAGCCTGATCGATCTGTCCTGGCGGCGGTATTTTTCCCTGCGTTTCAGCTCCAGCGCCTTTGATCGTCAACGGGCTCCCTGGCGGATTCTGTTGCTAGGCGCCGGTTTGTCGATCGTGGTCCTTATGCTGACCTTCGTGTCTTTCTGGCTGCTGCGCCATTGCAGTCTCTGGCTGTCACCGATTCCGATTGCCCTGGGCATGTTGATCGAAAGCTTTTTCAGCAGCGCCGTAAGAGCCGCCGTCGAGGAAGGTTATGAGCAGCGTCAGGCGCTGATTAACCGCCTGGAAAAGGCACAGAGTGTTGGCCCGGACAGTTTTGCCCAAAAGGTCGCAGAGGAACGGGAGCAACGCCCGCATCACGCCCACGGCTTGCAGGAGCGAGCAACACGTTTTTTCTACCTGGATTTCGCGCGTCTGCTGCGTTCCGGACAGTACTGGGCGTTAGCCTTGCTGATCCTGCGTAGGCTGGCGTTTTTCCTATTGCTCGTATTCGCCCTTTTTATCCATTGACCCGCCGAGGGAAATGTCATGAAGCCGATCCGCTTTGCCATCGCGACATTGCTGCTGATGACCGCAGTGCCCGCCATGGCTCAACAATGCCAGGGGTTGCAGGACCTGAACCACAGCAGCGGCGTACTGGACAACATTCTGCAACTGATCTGGAAAGACAAGGAACAGGCCGAATGCGGTTCCCTCACGTCGGTGCTGGGCAGGGTCACAAACACCCGCAAAGTCGGCGGCCGCAAACTCGAAGAAGACCGCCCCTTCAACCCGCAGGCCGCCCAGGCCGATCTCGCCAAGGCCCAATCCGACCCCGAGGTTCGCTCCCGCCTGGACAAGGTCCGCAAGGAGGTCAGCGACCCGACCCTGCGCATGGTGTACGAAGCGGCGATCCTCGATGAAGAGGGTTTTTACAGCGCCAGGGATTTGCGCATCAACCAGATCAAGCAACAGGTCAAATGACAGGCAAGCACCTGTCGGGGATGCACCATGAACACGCGCGTGGCCCTGCACGGAGTGTTGGCGCTGGTGATACTGACCAGTGCCTGCAGCACACCGAAACTGTCCAACCCTTTCAGCAGCCAGGCAGGCTCCGAACACGTCAAGGAGTTCGACACGTTGCCGCCTCGAGCACTGGTGGTGCTCGACCGCCATTGTTCCGAACTGGTGCAGCCCTACACGCTGACGCAAAATTTCGCCTCGCTCACGGTGTTCGGTGTGCAGGAAGGCGTGAAGGAAGGTCTCAAGGCCGTCCCCGGACAGTTGAGCAAACTGTTCGGCGGAAAAGGTGCGCAACCTGCCGCCCCCGGTAGCGACAAACTCGGCGACTCGGCCAAGCGCGCGGCCAAGCAATTGAACTGGATGCCCATGAGCGCCGAAGTCATGTACGCCCAGCGCCAGCACGATGCGTCCGAGGGCGACCTGTTGTCCCGCGACGGCAAGCAGGGCCGCAAGTACTACCCCACCGCCGACAAGATGCTCAAGGACATTCTGGCCAGCGTCCACGAACCCTACGACTATCAATTCAAGCTGTTCATCGTCGCCACTGACAACCACAACGCCCTCGCCCTGCCGGGTGGTTATCTGTATCTGGACAAGGGCCTGTTGAGCTCGCCGCAGATGCAGCAAAAGGCCTGGTTCGCCCTGGCCCACGAAATCTCCCATGTGCTGCAGCGCCATGAAACCAAGGAGATGCAGAGCCTGGTGGTCGACTCCTTCAGCGCCAAATCGGAATTGCTCAAGGTGATGGAAAACGCCAAGGGCAATCCCAAGGCGGTGGTCGACCGGGTCAAGCTGGAGAAGGGACAATTCACCAAACACCATGTCGATCAGGAACTGCAGGCCGATTCCTGCGCGGTGAAAATGCTCAGCCGGGTCTATCCCGATCGTCAGCAACTGGCTGCGATGATCAATGCGTTCATCAAGGACCTGCCGGCTAATCAGGCTTCGTCCAAAAAAGCCTCCGGCAACCAGATGGAAGCCATGGCGGGCGATGTGGAAGACATCGTCAAGTCACCGGCCATGCGCCATCCGACGACCCAGGAGCGCAAGGCGAACTTGCAGGAGATTTATCAGGAGGTGACGGCTGGCGGGAAATAACCCCGCCCCTGTAGGAGCGAGCATGCTCGCGATGGTCGTCAACGATAACGCGGGGTGCCTGATACCCCGCGGTGTACTGTCGTCCATCGCGAGCAAGCTCGCTCCTACAGGGACGGGGGTCACACCAGTTTCAGGCCGATGATGCCGACGAGGATCACCGCGATGCAGAGAATGCGCAGCGGTGCGGTGGAGTCGCCGAGTACGGCCATGCCGATGATCGCGGTGCCGACTGCGCCGATGCCGGTCCAGACCGCGTAGGCGGTGCCCACCGGCAAGGTACGCAACGACAGCGACAGCAGAAACACGCTCGACAGCCCGGTGACGATTGTCAGGACGCCGGGGACCAGTCGTGTGAAACCTTCGGAGCCCTTCATGAAGAAAGCGAAGGCGATTTCCAGAACGCCGGCGATCGCCAGCAGTGCCCAGGCCATGTGCCTCTTCTCCTTTCAAAGTGTTCGCCCGCTGTCGAAGCCGGGCGAGCGAGCATAAAAGCGATCAGGCGGTGACAGCCGCCGGTTTCGAACGGAATGCCACGCCGAGTCGGTTGAAGGCGTTCATCAGGCTGATGGCATATGTCAGATCAGCCAGTTCCTTCTCGCTGAACACCGCCGCAACGGCGGCATAGTCGGCATCGCTGACGCCGGATTCAGCCACGTTGGTGACACTTTCCGCCCATGCCAGGGCCACGCGCTCACGTTGGGAGAACACATTGCCTGCGTCATGCCATACCGGCACCAGCACCAGTTTTTCTACCGAAACGCCGAGGCGCAGCAGATCACGCGAGTGCATGTCGATGCAGAACGCGCAGCCGTTGATCAGCGAAATCCGCAGATAAACCAGATCGACCAGCTCGGCGGGCAAATCGGTTTTGAGCAGGTAGCCATAGACGTTGCCGAAGGCCTTGTAACCATCGGGAGCGGCGCTGGCGTAGTCGATACGTTGAGTCATGATGAATCCTCGGATTGCTGTGTGGAGGACTGCATGCTGAGCCTGCTTGGCCTATGGTTGAAGAGCCATGTTCTGGATTGCGTACTGGGCCATGATGGACTAGTCGTTTTGTCGATTCATGGCCCTTCAAGGGAGGCCGTGAAGGCAGGTAGGATGTTTTTTTACCAGATCGCGGACCGCTTTTTTGTAGGAGCATGGCTTGCCCGCGAAGGCGATTTCACGGACGCCTTCGCGGGCAAGCCATGCTCTTACGAAATCATCGGTGATTATCCAGAGTGAATTCATGACCAACCCCATCAACAGCCAGTCGCCCCTCGACCCGAGTTCTGCGGAACCGATCTACCGGCAAATCTACTGGCGTTTTCGCGGGGCGATCAGCGATGGCGTGCTCGCACCAGGCGAGCGCATTCCGGCGGCGCGGGCGCTGGCCAAGGAACTGGGGCTGGCCCGGGGCACGGTCGATACCGCGTACTCGCTGCTGACGGCCGAAGGCTATATCCAGCCGCGCGGTCAGGCCGGAACGGTGGTGGCCGCGGGACTGAATACCCGACCGACGTCGGAGCACCTCGACACTTCGTCTTCATCACTTGGCGCAACGCCGCGGCACAAGGCGCCGGTTCTGCCCTTCCAGATGGCCCTGCCGGCGCTGGACGAATTTCCGCGCAAAATCTGGGCGCAAATCGGCGCCCGATGCGTGCGCGCCACCGGCGTTGCGGAAATGGCCAATCCCTCGGCCCAGGGTCTGGAATCCCTGCGCAACGCGATCGCCAGCTACCTGCAAGTGGCGCGCGGCATCAGTTGCCAGCCTTCCCAAGTGTTCGTGACCTCGGGCTATCGCAACACCCTGACGCTGATCGTTCACGCCTTGCTGCAACCCGGCGACCGCGTCCTCGTGGAAAACCCCGGCTACTCCCCTACCCGCCAGTTGCTGGAGCTTTTGCGAATCGGGATACAAGCCGTGGACGTGGACCGCGATGGCATGCAAGTCACCCAGGGCATCGCTCAGTCATCCGGCGCTCGCGCAGCGGTGGTCACTCCGGCGCATCAGAGCCCGTTGTGCATGTCGCTGTCCTTGCCGCGTCGTCTGGAACTGCTGGAATGGGCGGCCCGCGAGCAGGCGTGGATCATCGAGGACGACTACGACGGCGAATACCGCTACGTCAGCCGCCCGCTGCCCGCACTCAAAAGTCTGGATCGCGAGGGTCGCGTGCTTTACGCGGGGACCTTCAGCAAAGTGCTGTTTCCCGGGATCCGCATCGCCTATCTGGTGGTGCCGCCGGCGCAGGTCGAGCGCTTCGAACAGGTCGCCCGGATGCTCCTCGGCGGCGTTCCGGAATTGACCCAGGCCATCGTCAGCACCTTCATCACCGAAGGTCATTTCGCCCGGCATATCCAGCGTATGCGCAAGCTCTATGGCGAACGCCGGACATCAGCGGTCAAGGGCCTGAGCAATGCCTTGGGCGATGAGGTCCGCATCGACGCGCAGCCCGGCGGCATGCACCTGATCCTGCGCCTGACCCGGGCGCAATCCGACCGCGAACTGGTGGAGCGCCTGTTGCACGCGGGGATCTACGCCGAAGCCTTGAGCGAGTGTTACGTCGGCCACGAAAGCGAATGCGGCCTGATGCTGGGTTTTGCCAACATCGACTCGCAAGCCAGCGCCGAACGACTGGGCGAACGCATCCGCGCCCTGCTCTGAAGCCTGAGCATGGTCCATGCAAACAGGCAATTCTTGGCTCTTTGTCACTGATCCAAGCGGCCACATCATGCAGACCCTACTTGTCACCGATTTCCAAGGGTCCCATGAAAATACTGCGCGTGATCTGCAGCCCGCGAGGGACTGCCTCCGAGAGCTATCGGCTTTCGCAAACCCTGATCAAACACCTGATCGACGCTCATCGGGGCACCGATCTCATCATCACCGAACGGGGTGTCACCGGCCTGACCCATGTCGATGCCGACTATGCCCAGGCCGTGAGCAAACGTCGTGATCCGGCCAGCCTCGTCGCCAGCCAGGGCGCGTTGCTGCAGGCCGAACAACTGATCGGCGAACTGGAAAGCGCCGATTGCGTGGTCATCGCCACGCCCATGCACAACCTGATGGTGCCCTCGGCGCTCAAGGCCTGGCTCGACCATGTGATCCAGGCCGACCGCACCTTTCGCATCACGGCTCAAGGCAAGGTCGGTGCGCTGCGGGATCGGCCGGTGTATGTGGCTGTCGCGTCGGGCAGCACCTTCAGCGGGGTCAATGCCCATCAACCGGATTTCCTGCGGCCTTGGCTGACGACCGTGCTGGCAAGCATCGGCCTGATCGATGTGAGGTTTTTCACCGTGGAAGGTACCGGTCAGAAGCCCGAGGCGCTGGAGGTCATCCGCGAGAACGCCGAGCGGGCAGCGGCGCAGTTCTTTCTGGATGACCGCGTTGCCTGAATGTCCATCGCGAGCAAGCTCGCTCCTACAGGAAGAAATTTGATGATCAATACCCGTGCATTGCGCAGCATCGCCGTGTTCTCCGGCTCCAACCATGGCTTCAACCCCGCCTATGTTGAGGGTGCCCGCGCCCTGGGCCGGGAAATCGCCCGGCGCGGCCTGCGCCTGGTGTATGGCGGGACCGACAAGGGGCTGATGGGGGTGATGGCCGATACCGTGCTCGCCGAAGGTGGCGAAGCGGTGGGCATCATCACCGGGTTGCTGTTCGAACTCGGGCATCTGCATCCACAACTGACCCACCATGAAGTGACGCAGGACATGCGCAGCCGCAAGACCCGCATGAGCGAATACGCCGATGCGTTCATTGCCTTGCCGGGCGGTCTGGGGACGTTCGAGGAGTTGTTCGAGGCGGCGACGCTGACGCAACTGGGCGAGCACCACAAGGGCGTGGCGTGCCTGAACATCGCAGGTTTCTTCGAACCGGTGCGCAGCCTGCTGGACCATGCGGTGAAGGAAGGTTTCATGAAAACCGAGCACCGCGACATGCTGATTTTCGACACCGATCCCGCGGCCCTGATCGATGCGCTGGAACGATGGCAGGCGCCGACCGTAACCAAGTGGATCGGGTCGGCGCCTGCTGTTTGAAGTTTCAGGGCCTGGCGACGCTGCTCCCGAAATCTGTCGCCAGTGCCCTTTTTTACGTCAGCTACAGTGAGCCAGGCTCCCGTGCCGATCTTTTAGTGTGCGACCGCCAATTGCTGTGGCGCGCTTTCGGTTTCCTGACGCTTGGCGTACTGGGTCAGCACCACCATTGTCGCGAAGCCCAGGGCGATCAGCACCGGATACGCCATCAGCAGCTCCGACAGCGAGTATTTCCAGGCCAGTGGACGTCCGACCCCGAGCATGACGGCATACATCCAGGATACGGCCGAAAGCGAGCCACAGAACAGCGCCATCATTCGCGCGCTGAAACCGAGGTTGAGCAGCGAACCGGCCTTTTGCAGTGCCGGCAGAACCAGGCGATGCAGCAGGACACCGTTGTAGGTCAGCATCACGACCATGATGATCTTGGCCTGGAGCTTGGGATTCATGAAGTACTGCATCCCCTTGTCCAGATAGTCGATGCCCATGATCGCCATGCCGGTGATCCAGAGAACGATCAAGGCCCAGACGACATTGCGCTGCAAGCTCTCCATGTGTGCATGATCGTGATCGGTGAGCGCCTTGCGTTTCAACATGTCCCTGACCATTGCGATATCGCTGGTCAATACCAGGCCTATCGCTACGCAACAGGCGACCAGGTGGACGTAAACCACGCCCAGTCGCAGAAACTCCATGAATTCTTTATGTTCGATCAGGCTCATAATTGTATTTATCGCCACGGGTAATATCTCCACCTTATTCGATAGTACAGATAGGCCAATCAACAGAGTTCTTATGTGTGGTGACTCTGAATGACCTTGCTCATACAAGAAAATAAACAACAGGCTAGTTATGTGATTCCTATTGTTCGCTCCAGGACCTCAATAACCGCTTAGTTCGTTCCTCTCATTTTTTTGGTAAAAAAATCCCCATCTGCATTCACTGCATATGAGGGTCGGATTCCACTTCTGTTCTTGCTGGATGGGGCGCATGTCATCAAGTGACTTGCTGCGTACTATGAGGGTCTCAGCCAATGAATGTTCATTTTTTGAGCGGGGGACCGACAGACGGTCGAGGATTTTCAAGCGATTTTACATCGGACCAAAGGCCTAAGACCTTCGTCGAAGCCCATTCCTGCTGGCCTGCTTGTTTTAGATGATGCTTAGTACAATCTTTTGGATCCACTAGTTGCTCGCGGGAAAATTTCACACGCAAATTGGGTCAACTTTCAGTCGAGAGAGCTCAAAATAAAACAGTCATACTATTTTTTTGCCTGATTGGATCCTGAAAAAGGCCGAAGTTCACAGCAAGTGCATACAATCCTTGTGCTACAAACAGCTTCTTATTAAGGATTTTTCAGGGAAGTTTGCATTGGAAAAGTTTTGGTCCTGGCAACAATGATCAGATATTGGTTGCCAGGACCTTGTTAGTTCAACTCAGACGAGCTTGACCACCACATTGATGTTGTTGCGTGTGGCTTTCGAATAGGGGCAATACTTGTGTCCGGTATCGACAAGTTTTTGCGCGGTTTC
Source organism: Pseudomonas sp. REP124 (assembly GCF_020164475.1). GTDB lineage: Bacteria > Pseudomonadota > Gammaproteobacteria > Pseudomonadales > Pseudomonadaceae > Aquipseudomonas. The sequence goes on from NZ_JAIQWX010000025.1 coordinate 45,060, forward strand.
GCGATCAAGCCCGGGCAGGCTGACATTCAACCGCGCCTGCAACAGGTAGCCACCTTCATTGGTGCCCAGGTCGACTTCAGTGTCGACGGCCACGTCCTTGGGCAGTGCCACCTTCAATTCCTTGGCTGCCACGCCCATGGCGCCGATGAAGCAGGCTGACCAGCCGGCGGCGAACAATTGCTCAGGGTTGGTACCCCCACCGCCCGCGCCTGGGGAGGACAGTTTCACGTCGAGAATCCCGTCCGAACTTTTGGACGCGCCGTCGCGGCCACCGGTGGTGTGGGTTTTGGCGGTGTACAGGACTTTGTCGAGCTGGGTCATGATGATCTCCTGATTGAGTTTGGGTTCATACGATTTCAGGTGAATCAGAAAAGCGGCCTGCCGATGATATGCACCGGGCGCGCAGCAATCCTCCGCCCGGGCCCGGTCTATCAATATAGACGGCCCCCGCCGAACAGTCGGCCGGGCCGACGAAGTCAACCTCCCCCTCTCCTGTAGGAGCGAGCATGCTCGCGATGAACGACAGGACACCGCGGGGTGTCAGGTTGCCGGTGTCATCATTGACGACCATCGCGAGCAGGCTCGCTCCCACAATTGGAACGGGTACATCCGAGAAAGCGAGGTCGGCAGTCAGGCCGCCTTCGCGAGCAAGCCCGCTCCCACAGTGGGTTTGGGTACATCCGGGAAATCAGGTCGGCTGTCAGGCCGCCATCGCTGGCAAGCCAGCTCCCACAAGTTTTGTGGTGAACACAAAACCACTGTAGGAGCGAGCTTGCTCGCGATGAACGCCAGAACACCACGGGGGATCAGGCAGCCAGCGTCATCGTTGACCACCATCGCGAGCAAGCTCGCTCCTACAGGTGCACGCGATAATCGCCCCCTCGTGAGGCCGAGTGGAGGTTCTGCGTAGTGGGCAACCCGGCATGGATGCCGGGTTAGCCGCCCCCGGCCATGGATGGCCGATGGCGGCGGGCCCACGGAGCAGGACCGGAAGGAGGGCATGCCGAGCCACAGCGAGGCACCGAACGTCAGGGGCACGAGCGTTTGGTTACTTTGCGCTCTTCAAAGTGACCCGCTGTAAGAGCGGAACCAGTAGCGGCCGTTACCGCAGAAACGGATCTTCACACATAACAAACAACAACCCCATCAGCGCCCAGCCAACTTGAACTTCACACAATCCTGATAAAAACTCTCCCGAACCGCCGCCGGCTTGATCCTGGTCGGACTGTCGTAGGTCTGTTCGGTAATCCCCATCGCCGTCATCCGCATCCATGGCTTGGAAAACTTGTAGGCCTGGATCTTCTGCCGCGCCGCGTACAACGATACCCCGGACAACTTCAGCTCCTGCGCCCTGGCCGCCGTCCCCGCGCCCCAACTGCACATGTAACGGTCACTGTCCTTCAGCTCCCTGGCCTGGGCAGCCGTCGCGAGACCCGCAACGCCCACCGAGATCAGCGCGATCCATATATTGCGCATTCGCTTTGCCCCCTAACCGTCTGAAAATGCTGCGATTCTGGCGACAAGCGAACAACCTGGGGGCCAGCATAATGCCTTCCCGAAAAGCCATGACCCACGTCAGCCAATGGCGGTCATTTTCTTGCGACATTTCAATGCTTTGCTATAGCTAACAAGCTCAATGGCTACCGAAGAGGCAATGGAATGTCCGTCGTAAAAAAAATGAGTGTGGGCCAGCTGACCATGCTGACCGCCGTCAATATGCTGGGCTCAGGCATCGTGCTGCTGCCCTCGAAACTGGCGGAAGTCGGCGCCATTTCCATCCTTTCCTGGCTGGTCACCGCAACCGGTTCGCTGGCGCTGGCCTATGCCTTCGCGCGTTGCGGGATGCTCAGCCGCAAGACCGGCGGCATGGGTGGTTATGCGGAGTACACCTTCGGCAAGGGCGGCAACTACATCACCAACTACACCTATGGCCTCTCGCTGCTGATTGCCAACGTGGCAATCAGCATCACGGCGGTCGGCTATATCCAGGAACTGTTCCACATCAAGCTCGGCTCAATGCAAGTGGGTCTGGCGACCATCGCCCTGCTGTGGATCACCACCTTCGCCAACTTCGGCGGCGCGCGGATCACCGGGCGGATCGGTGCGGTCACGGTGTGGGGCGTAATTGCCCCGGTGGTGCTGGTGTCCACTGTGGGCTGGTTCTGGTTCGACAGCAGCATCTACGCCGCCGGCTGGAATCCCCACGACAAGAGCTGGTTCGAGGCCGCGGGCGCCTCGGTGGCCATCACCCTGTGGGCGTTCCTTGGCCTGGAATCGGCCTGCGCCAACACCGACGCGGTGGAAAACCCGGAGAAAAACGTACCCATTGCGGTACTCGGTGGCACCCTGGGCGCGGCGGTGATCTACATCGTTTCGACCAACGTCATCGCCGGCATCGTCGATAACCCTGAACTCGCCGCCTCCACCGCGCCGTTCGGCCTGGTGTTCGCCAAGATGTTCACCCCGCTGGTGGGCGACATCGTGATGGCAGCGATGGTGCTGGCGTGCATCGGTTCGCTGCTCGGCTGGCAGTTCACCATTGCCCAGGTGTTCAAGAGCTCGGCGGACACCGGTTACTTCATGCCGATCTTCGCCAAAGCCAACAAGGCCGGCACCCCGATCATCGGCATGCTGATCCTGCTGGGCCTGCAAACGGCGATGGGCCTGCTGACCATCAGCCCGGACCTGAGCAAGCAATTCGACATCCTGGTCAATCTCGCGGTGGTCACCAACCTGGTGCCGTACATCCTGTCCATGGCCGCACTGACGACAATCCAGAAGGTCTCCAACGTGCCGGCAAACAAGGCAATGGTCACCAACGCCATCGCCCTGATCGCCGCAGCCTACAGCTACCTGGCGCTGTACAGCTCCGGTGAGCAGGCGCTGATGCTCGGCGGCGTGGCGACCATTTTCGGCTACACGCTGTTCGGGTTCGTCAACAATCGCCTGATTCGCCTCGAGGCGTTCAACAACAGCGTGCCGACCCAGACCGTCAGCGCGCAGCACCTCACGGTCGAGCCGGTGCCAGTGAACAGAGTGCATAAAATCAAACGGGAGCTTCAGTCATGACGGAACATAAACAGACCCTCGGCATGCTGGCTTTGCTGGTCAGCAGCCCGCCGGACAAACGTACGGTCTTCGGCCGCGCGCAGATTCAATTGATCAGCGATGTGGAAGAGCGCGGCGTCCACGTGCTGGCCTCCGAATCCCTGAGCGATGCAACCTCGATCCTGCGCACTGACCCAGCCATCCAGTGCCTGCTGCTGAGCTGGGAAATGGACGACAGCGAAGGCCACGAGCAGTGCATCAAGTTGCTGACCAGCCTGCGCGAGCGCAACACCCGGGTGCCGGTGTTCCTGATCAGCGATCGCAGCACCGCGTCGAGCATTCCGCTGGTGGTGATGCAGAACGCCGACGACTTCATCTGGCTGCCTGAAGACACCAGCCGTTTCCTCAGCGGACGCATCCTGTCGGCCATCGAGCGTTATCGGCAGGCCGCGCTGCCACCGATGTTCGGCGCGCTGGTGAAGTTCTCCGGCTCCTGCGAATACTCCTGGCACACGCCTGGCCACGCCGGTGGCACGGCGTTTCTGAAGAGCACCGCGGGGCGTGCGTTCTACGAGTTCTTCGGGGAAAACCTGCTGCGTTCCGACCTGTCGATTTCCGTCGGCGAACTGGGTTCGCTGCTCGATCACAGCGGCCCGATCGGTCAGGGTGAGCGCTACGCCGCGAAGGTGTTCGGCGCCCATCGCACCTATTACGTGACCAACGGATCGTCGACCTCCAACCGCGTCATCCTGATGGCCAGCGTCACGCGCAATCAGGTGGCGCTGTGCGACCGCAACTGCCACAAGTCCGCCGAACACGCGATGACCCTGTCCGGGGCTTTGCCGACCTATCTGGTGCCGACCCGCAACCGCTTTGGCATCATCGGCCCTATCCTGCCGCAGACCCTGAGCGCGGCGAGCGTGAAAAAGGCGATTGCCGAGAACCCGTTGATCAAGGGCGACATCGACCCGACGCCGGTGCACGCGATCATCACCAACTCCACCTATGACGGCCTGACCTACAACGTCACCCGCGTCGAGGAACTGCTGGGCCAGAGCGTCGACCGCCTGCATTTCGATGAGGCCTGGTACGGTTACGCGCGTTTCAACCCGCTGTACCGCGACCGCCATGCGATGCACGGCAGCCCGAACGATCATGACGAATCCAGGCCAACGGTGTTCGCCACCCAGTCGACCCACAAGCTGCTGGCGGCGCTGTCCCAGGCCTCGATGATCCATGTGCGCAACGGCCGCAACCCAATCGAACACGCGCGCTTCAACGAGTCGTTCATGATGCACGCCTCGACCTCGCCCAACTACGCGATCATGGCCTCCTGCGACGTCAGTTCGGCGATGATGGAAGCGCCAAGCGGGCAGATCCTGACCACCGAGTCGATCGAAGAAGCGATCTCCTTCCGCCAGGTCATCTCGCGCATGCACGACGAACTGGCGAGCAAGGACGACTGGTTCTTCACCTGCTGGCAGCCCCCGACGGTCCAAGTGGGCGGCACCGCTGTGCCCTTCCATGAAGTCGACCCGGTGCTGCTCAAGACCGAGCCCGATTGCTGGGTCCTGCACCCCAATGAGGTGTGGCACGGTTTCGGCGATATCGAAGACGGCTACTGCATGCTCGACCCGATAAAGGTTTCGGTACTCAGCCCCGGCATGGGCGACGACGGCAAGCTGCTGGAGTCTGGCATCCCGGCCTGCGTGCTCAGCGCGTACCTGGAGCACCAGGGCATCGTGGTCGAGAAAACCACCGACTTCACCCTGCTGTTCCTGTTCTCCATCGGCATCACCAAGGGCAAATGGGGCACGCTGGTCAACTCGCTGCTCGACTTCAAGCGCGACTATGACCACAACCTCGAACTGGAGCTGTGCCTGCCGGAACTGCTGGTGGCCAACCAGAGCCGCTACGCCGGCATGGGCCTCAAGGATTTGGCCGACGAAATCTTCGCCGCAATGAAACAGCACAAGACCACCGCGAGCATGGCCCAGGCTTTCGGCACGCTGCCCAAAGCGGTGTTCAGCCCGGTGCAGGCCTACGAAAAGCTGGTGCGCAACGACATCGAGCGCGTCACCCTGGAAGAAGCCGCCGGCCGCATCGCCGCCACCGGCATCGTGCCGTATCCGCCGGGTATTCCGTTGCTGATGCCGGGGGAGAATGCGGGGCCTGCGGACGGACCGTTGCTGGCGTATCTGAAGGCGCTGGAAGCGTTCGACAAATCCTTCCCGGGGTTCACCCATGACACCCACGGGATCGAGGCCGAGGGCGGGGTTTATCGGATGCTGGTTCTCAAATGAGATAAGCGACTCAACACAAAACCCCTGTGGGAGCGGGCTTGCTCGCGAATACGGTATGTCAGACAAAATGATGTCGACTGACACACCGCTTTCGCGAGCAAGCCCGCTCCCACAGTTTCGTTCCGCGTAGGTCGCGAATGGCTATGGGCAAACCCGATCACAGCGCTCTATGATGGATCCCCATGACCACCTCCGCGCCGATCCGCCAACCCTGCCCGCCCGGTGCCTGCGACTGCGGGCGTGACCCGTTGCTGGAAACACCGGGAGCGGACGTGCGCATCCTGTTTCTGACCCGCAACGAAGAAAAACGCCTGATCGAGCGCCTGGAAAACCTGCAGAGCTTCCAGGACCTTGAGCACGTGCAACGGCGGATGTTCGACCAGTTGGGCATCCGCGTCGAGATCGCCCCCGGCTTCAACGAAGTGCGCACCATGCGCGGCATCAACATCCAGGTCGGCGAACTGCCAGGCCTGTGCCGCAAGACCCGCGCCTCAATCCCCGCCGCCATCCGCCGCGCCATGGAGAAATGCCCGGAAATCGCCTTCGCCGTGCTCAACGCCAACGACCTGTTGCGCGATGCCTGACGGTCCACCACCGGCGCAACTGCATCGATCACCTCCCAGACTGGCTTTTTCCCAATTCAAACCTACGCTCTCTCGCGGGGGATCCAATAAATAACGATGGCCGCGGGAGTTTGTCTCGAAGGCTCAATCCAGCCCGCCTGCACATCGTCATCCAACTGTCTTTGAGGTAATCCAATGCCGACAAAAACAGCGACCCTGCCCACCCTTACCCTGCTCGCCCTGTGCAGCCAGCAAGCGCACGCCGGCGGCATCATGCTTTACGAAATCGCCACCGATAATGCCGGCCTGGCCAACGCCGGCGCCGCTGCTCGTGCCCAGGGCCCTTCCACCATCGCCAGCAACCCGGCGGGCATGAGTTACCTGCCGGGCACGCAGATCACCGCAGGTTTGCAGGTGCTTTACGGCGACATCAAGTTCAATCGCGACGACGACACCAATGTCTCCGGCACCGGCAGCGGCAATGCGCTGGACCCGATGTATGGCGGCAGCTTTTTCGTCAGCCATGAGCTGGACGATCACTGGAGCGTGGGCTTCGGTCAGTACGGCGATTTCGGCCTGGCGGTCAATTACGACAATGACTGGTCGGGGCGTTACTTCTCGCAAAACTCCAGCCTGCTCGGCCTGTCGATGGTGCCCAGCGTGGCGTACCGCTTCAACGAGCAATGGACGGTGGGCATCGGCGTCAGGGCCATGTACGGCATGCTCCAGGCGCAGACCGCCATCGATCGCTCGCCGTTCGGGCTCACCGATCGCGGTGACGGCCAGTTCAAATACAAGGACAAGGATTGGGGTTTCGGCGCCAATGTCGGGGTGATCTACGCGCCGCAGCCCGGCACCCGCATCGGCCTGACCTACACCAGCAAGGTGGATCTGGAGTTCGAGGACGGTCTGGACATCAAGGGCAACGGGCCGCTGCTGGATCGACTCGACGGCACCACCACCAAACTGGACATGACCGTTCCGCAAACCGTCACCCTGAGCCTGTTCCAGCAACTGGACCGGCAGTGGGCCCTGCTCGCCTCGCTCAACTGGCAGGACTGGTCGGAGTTCGGCGATATCGGCGTGGAGGTCGATACCTCGGCCAACGATTCGCGCTCGACCAATGTCGACGCCGGCTTCAAGGACACCTGGCACCTGTCCCTCGGCGCGCAATACCAGGCCACCGAACAACTGTTGTGGAACGTCGGAGTGGCTTACGACAGCAGTGCGGTTTCCGACAGCAAGCGCTCGGTGATCATCCCGATGGCCGAATCCTGGCGCATTGCGACAGGGGCCACCTATGCTCTGGACAAGGACACCGACGTGAACGTCAGTTGGGCCATGATCTGGATGGGCGACATGCCGGTGGACCAGAGTAAATCTCTTTCCGGTAATCGAATTTCCGGTCAATTCGACAACTCCTGGATTCAAGCACTGACCGGAAACATGACCTGGCGTTTCTGATGACCCAAGACTTGAAAACGATTTAAACCAAGGAGCAACCAGCACTATGAACCTGTCGCGAAAATTGCTTGTCGGCGCCGCACTGACCGGGCTTCTGCTCGGTGGCTGCACCTCGAAAGTCACCGAGCGGGAGCAATACTCCGGCTACCTGTCCAACTACAACAACCTGCAGGAAGTCTCCACGCCAAGCGGCGGTACCGCGATGCGCTGGGTGAGCCCTTCGTGGAACCCGAATGCCTATGACACCGTGGCGTTCAACAAGCTGGAACTCTACCCGGCACCCAAGCCCAATGAGCGGGTCAACCAGCAGACGCTCAATGACATCCAGAACTACATGACCAACAAGGCCAAGACCACCCTCGGTCAGAAGTATCGAGTGGTCAGCAGTCCGAGCGCGGCGCCGGCGGGTTCGAAAACCCTGATCATGCGCGCAGCCATCACCGGGGTGAGCGCTTCGAACGAAGGCATGCAATGGTATGAAGTGGTGCCTATCGCCGCAGTGGTTGGTGCAACCCAGGCCGCCACCGGTCACCGGGATCAGGACACCGAGCTGTTCATCGAGGCCGAGTTCATCGACGCGAAAAACAACCAGACTGTGGCCAAAGTAGTGCGCAAGGTGTTCGGCAAGCAGCTCTCCAACGAAAGCCAGAAAGTCACCGCCCAGGATTTCAAGGCGGCGATCGACAAGTTGGGTAGCGACTTCCAGGCTTTCATCAAATAACCGTAGCGGCTGTACATCCATACTCTGTGGGAGCGGGCCTGCTCGCGATGGCTGACTGTCAGGCTACATTGATGTTGGATGTGCCGGCCTCTTCGCGGGCAAGCCTCGCTCCTACAATGGTTGGGTGATCGACCACAATGAATCAGGTTTTCTTCATTGAGATCCTGCGCCGCATTTCGGCGGTGATGCTCTGCCGGGTCTTTTTCATCTCCGCCCAAGGCTCGTCACCCACTTCCGCCAGGCGCTCGTGGACGTTGTGGATGTTCCACTGGTTGCCACCTTTGAGCTCTTCCACCTCTTCGCGAAAGATCGGCACCGACACCGGCAAACCTTCGCGGGTGCGGGCGGCGTAGGCGCAGATGGTGGTGGCGCCCAGGCCGTTGCGCAGGTAGTCGATGAAGATCTTCCCGACCCGGTTCTTCGGCCCGGACACCGCTGAAAAACGCTCCGGCAGCATCTTCGCCATGTGGCTGACAATCCCGTGGCTGAAATCCTTGACCTCGTCCCAGCCAAGCTTGCGGGTCAGCGGCACCACCAGATGGATGCCCTTGCCGCCGCTGGTCTTGAGGAACGCCTTTAGCCCCAGTTCATCGAGCACCGTCAGAGTCAGCTGGGTCGCCTCGACCATGCGTTTCCAAGGCAGCGCCGGATCCGGGTCGAGGTCGAGGACGAAGCGGTCGGGTTTTTCGAGATTGTCCGAAGTCGCGTTCCAGGTGTGCAGCTCCACGGTGCTCATCTGCACCGCACCCACCAGGGCTTCGGCACTGTTGATCACCATCATCGGCTGGCCCGTCAGCTCCTGATCGAGGGTGACGATGCCGGGAATGGCCAGGCGCTCGGCGTTCTTCTGGAAGAACAGCTCACCGCCGATCCCGTCCGGCGCGCGCACCAGCGCCACCGGGCGGTCCTTGAGTTGCGGCAGGATCCACTCGGCCACGCTGGCGTAATACTCGGCCAATTGCATTTTGGTGGCGCCGCTGCTGGCATCGATCACCCGCTCAGGATGAGTGATGCGCACCTTGCCCTCGGCCAGCCCCAGTTGGGACGGCGCGGGTTCGGTCTTCTTTGGCGCGGCGGAGGGTTTTGCGGCAGCCGCTTTCTTCGTAGCGGCAGGCTTTTTCGCAGTTGAGGTTTTCACGGTGCTCGCACGCTCCTCGGTGATTTCTTTCGCGGGTTTGTCGTCACGCAGGCCATGGAACACCGCGTGGCGCACCGAACCCTCCTTGGTCATTTCGGCGAAGGCCACTTCCGCCAGCAGCCGAGGCTTGAGCCAGTGCACGGCCTTGAATTCGGCACCGGAGGGCGGATTGATCACCGCCGGCTTTTTCGTCTGCAAGGGTTTGAGCTGTTCATGAGTCGTGCGCAGCGTGGCCTCGGTAAAGCCGGTACCGACCTTGCCGGCATAACGCAATTCGCCGCTGTCACGGTCATGCAGCCCCAGCAACAATGCCCCGAACGCATTGCGCGAACCCTTGGGATCGGTGAAGCCGACGATGACGAATTCCTGTCGATGCTTGCACTTGAGCTTGATCCAGTCGCTGCTGCGCCGAGACACGTACGGCGAGCCCAGGCGCTTGCCGATCAGGCCTTCCATGCGCATCTGGCAGGCGCTGTTGAGCAAGGCGTCCGGGTCTTCGGCAAAGGCATCGGAGAAACGCAATAACGGGTCTTTCGACGTCTTGAGCACGGTCGCCAGCGCGGCCCGCCGCTCTTCCACCGGCACTTCGCGCAGATCCACGCCGTTGAGGTATGGCATGTCGAACAGGTAGTAAAGAATCCCGGCGCTACGTTCGGCCTCGAAAGCGTTTTGCAGCGCCTGGAAATCCGGCACCCCCTGCTCGTCGGTCACCACCATTTCGCCGTCGAGCCAGGCCGATTCAAGGCCCAGGCCCGCAAGCGCCCGGGCCTGTTCCGGCAACTTGTGGGTCCAGTCGTGGCCGTTGCGGGTGAAGAGTTTGACGTCGTCGTGATCGATGCGCGCCATGATCCGGTAGCCATCGAACTTGACCTCATAACTCCACTGACCGTCCGGGGCCCGCTCCACCAGCGTCGCCAGCTCGGGTTTGAGCTGATCCGGCAGTTTTGCCTTGTGCGCGCCGGTCAGTTGCGCGGATTTGGCCGGGCGCGCCGCCTTGGCCGGTTTTTTGATGGCTTTGGGTTTCGCCGGTTTTGCTGCCTTAGATGATGCCTTGGCTACGATGCTGCGATCGCTGAGCACGCTGTCGGGCTCGGCGGCGACCACGTCGTAATCGCTTTGTGGCCGGGCGGCACCGTCCTGATGCTTGATCAGAAACCACTGCTCCTGCTTGCCCGGCATGTGCGTGCGCACCAGGTTCCACAGGCCGGCGAGCTTCTCGCCCTGCAACTCGAACTTCAGTTTGCCCTTGGCGTAGGCCTTGGCCGGATCCTCCTGAGGCACCCAGACACCGCGGTCCCAGACGATCACATCCCCCGCGCCGTAATGCCCTTCGGGAATGCTGCCCTCGAACGTGGCGTAATCGATCGGGTGGTCTTCGACATGCACCGCCAGGCGCTTGACCGTGGGATCCAGCGACGGTCCCTTGGGCACCGCCCAGCTTTTCAGGGCGCCGTCGAGCTCCAGGCGGAAATCGTAGTGCAGCCGCGAAGCGTCGTGTTTCTGGATGCAGAACTGCAAGGCATGGTCCTTGGCGCTTCTCTTGCCCGAAGGCTTGACGGCGGCCGGCTCCGACGTCGCAGAAAAATCACGCATGCGGTTGTAGTCATCCAGGTCCTTGTTCATGGCTCACCCCGCTCAAAGCTGCAGGACGCGCAATAGACGCGTCTCTTTCTCAGCAGAGCGAGCTGCGCGGGGGAAAATTCCATCAACGTTGAAAAGCCCCGGACAGACGGGCCGGCGCGGCGGCTGCCATCGGCGTTTCAGGCGCCTACAATCAGCGGGTGCCGCGTAACCTCCGGAGAACAATCATGCGCACGGTTCACGTCATCGAAGCCCCGCCAGCGCCGGTCAAGGTCGTGGGCGAGGCAATCACCGTCCTGGCCGGCGGAGATATGAGCAAGCCCTTTGAAATGCACATTCAGGAAGGCGTGCAAGGCGGCGGCCCGCCCCCGCATTTTCATCCCTGGGACGAGGCTTTTTATGTGGTCGACGGCGAGGTTGAAGTGACGGTGGAAGGCAAGGCGACCACCGTATCGGCGGGCGGTTATGTGCATATCCCCGGCGGGACGATTCATGCCTACCGGAATGTCAGCGCCACGGCGAAGATGATCGGCGTGGTGTCCGATCCACGGGGCGGGCAGTTTTTCACCGCGATGGACCAGTTCAAGGTGCCGGAGGATTTGCCGAAGATTTTCGAGGTGGCCGAGCGGTATGGCGTGACCTTCCTGGTGCCGAAGCCGGGTTCGTCGCCTGACTGAGCGAGCGCGTTATCGTTCTTCGCGGGCAAGCCTCGCTC
>NZ_JAIQWX010000250.1 GCF_020164475.1 Pseudomonas sp. REP124
TCCCATCAGTTCAGCCACCGATTCCTGGCGCTTGGCATAACGCTGCGCCAAAACCGCACAGACCATTAGCTGAATCTGGTGGAACAGCATCAGCGGCAAAATCAACACGCCAATGGTGCTGCCGGCAAACAACACCTGAGCCATGGGTACGCCGGTTGCCAGGCTTTTCTTCGAACCGCAGAACAGGATGGTGATGCGGTCTTCCTGGTTGAAGCCAAAAGCCTTGGCCAGCACGGTGGACGCCACCAGCACCAGGCCCAGCAATACGCAGCAGGCCACCACCAGCCCCAGCAGATCCCGCACCGGAATCTGATGCCAGATGCCCTCATTCACCGCTTCGCTGAACGCGCCGTAGACCACCAGCAGAATCGAACCCTGGTCGACGAACTTCAGCCAGTTCTTGTTGCGACCCACCCAGGCGCCGATCCAGCGTCGAGCAATCTGCCCGGCGATGAACGGCAGCAGCAGTTGCACACTGATCTTGAGGATCGCGTCCATGGTCGAGCCGCCGTCGCCATGCACATTAAGCAGCAGGGTCACCAGCAGCGGCGTGAGGAAGATCCCGAACAGGCTGGACGCCGCCGCGCTGCAGATCGCCGCCGGAATATTGCCCCGCGCGAGGGAGGTGAAGGCAATCGCCGACTGCACCGTGGCCGGCAATGCGCAGAGGTAGAGCATGCCCATGTACAGGTTGTCGCCGACCAGCGGTGACAGCACCGGCTTGAGCGCGAGCCCCAGCAGCGGGAAGAGGACGAAGGTCAGGCTGAAGACCAGCAGGTGCAGGCGCCAGTGGCCGGCGCCGGCAATGATCGATTCCCGCGACAGCTTGGCGCCGTGCAGGAAGAACAGCAGGGCAATGGCGATGTTGGTCAACCAGCCAAAGCCCACCGCCACCTGGCCGCTGGCGGGCAGGAAGCTGGCGAAAAGTACCACGCCGACCAGGGTCAGGGTGAAGTTGTCGGGTAAGAAGCGAGGGCGAGTCATGGGGGGTCATCCGGGTTTGCCAGGAACGTGGGGTCGACTCTACTCCGCTGGATCGAGGCCGGCTAACGCTAGTGAGCCAGTACATGTCGCGTAACGGACAAATCTCATCGTACGCAAATATCTGTACCGACACGAAACCCTGTGGGAGCGGGCTTGCTCGCGAAGGCGGTGTGTCAGCCCCCATCAATGTCACTGACACGGCCCCTTCGCGAGCAAGCCCGCTCCCACAGGGATCCATGACATGCCTGGGACCTGCAACAGGCACCCGCACAGCGCTTTTCATCGCCTTCCGACCAGAAACCCGTTCCTGCCTCTTGCACAACCGGTATTATGGTATACCATCAGACGCACAGACACTCTCAAACCCCAGTACGGAGCAGCTCATGAGTTTCGAAATCCGCAAGATCGTCAGCTATGTCGAAGAAACCTTCATCGAAGGCGGCAAAGCCACCGACAAACCCGTGACCATGGTCGGGCTGGCCGTTGTGATGAAAAACCCGTGGGTCGGTGGTTTCGTCGAAGACTTGAAACCGCAGATCCGTGCCAACTGCTCCGACCTGGGCGCGATGATGGTCGAGCGTCTGACCGGCATCATCGGCGGTGCCGAGAAAATCGAGGCCTACGGCAAGGCTGCAGTGGTCGGCGCTGACGGCGAAATCGAACACGCCTCCGCCGTGATCCACACCCTGCGCTTCGGCAACCACTACCGCGAAGCGGTCAAGGCCAAGAGCTACCTGAGCTTCACCAACAAGCGCGGCGGTCCGGGCACCTCGATCCAGATCCCGATGATGCACAAGGACGACGAAGGCCTGCGTTCGCACTACATCACCCTGGAAATGCAGATCGAAGACGCCCCGCGCGCCGACGAAATCGTCGTGGTCCTGGGTTGCGCCGACGGCGGCCGTATCCACCCGCGCATCGGCAACCGTTACATCGACCTGGAAGAACTGGCCGCTGAAAAAGCCCAGTAAGACGGTCGGTCACTAAAACAAAAAGGTATGCAGGAGCGCTCCATGATTCGGCTCACCGCTGAACGTACCCCGGCTGGCACCAGTTACCTGGCGACCGGCCAAGGCCAGCCCGTGGTCTTGATCCACGGCGTGGGCCTGAATAAAGAAATGTGGGGCGGCCAGATCGTTGGCCTGGCCACGAAGTACCGCGTCATTGCCTACGACATGTTGGGCCATGGCGCCAGCCCGCGCCCGGAAAGCGGCACGCCCCTGCTCGGTTACGCCGATCAGTTGCTGGAGCTGCTCGATCACTTGCAACTGCCCAAAGCGGCGGTGATCGGTTTTTCCATGGGCGGGCTGGTGGCGCGGGCCTTTGCCCTGCACTACCCGCAACGCCTGCAAAGCCTGGTGGTGCTCAACAGCGTGTTCAACCGCACCGCGGAACAGCGCGCCGGCGTCATCGCCCGCACCGCCCAGGCCGCCGAACACGGCCCGGATGCCAACGCTGAAGCGGCGCTGTCGCGCTGGTTCAGCCGCGAATACCAGGCCGCCAACCCGGCACAGATCGAAGCACTGCGCCAGACTCTGGCGCAGAACGACCCGCAGGGTTACCTGACCACTTACGAGCTGTTCGCCACCCAGGACATGTACCGCGCCGACGACCTGGCCAGTATCCAGGTCCCGACGCTGGTCGCCACCGGTGAGCTGGACCCGGGCTCGACCCCGGAAATGGCCGAGCAACTGGCTGCGCGCATTCACGGCGCCAGGGTTGCCGTGCTCCCCGAACAGCGGCATATGATGCCCGTAGAATCGCCGCGCCTGGTCAACCAGCTGTTGCTGGAGTTTCTCGACGAGGCGCACTCCCGACCCAACCATTTGAAGGGGATCGTTGCATGACACTCGCACGTTTCCAGATGTGCATCGGCGGCGAATGGGTCGATGCCCTCTCCGGCAAGACTTTCGAAAGCCTGAACCCGGCCCTGGCCGAAGCCTGGGCTGAACTGCCCGACGCCGACGAAGCCGATGTCGAGCGCGCCGTCCAGGCTGCGCAGACCGCCTTCGACAGCCCGGCCTGGCGCGGCCTGACCGCCACCGCTCGCGGCAAATTGCTGCGTCGCCTGGGTGATCTGATCGCCGAAAACAAGGAAAAACTGGCGCAGCTGGAAAGCCGCGACAACGGCAAGCTGATCCGCGAGACCCGCGGCCAGGTCGGCTACCTGCCGGAGTTCTTCCACTACACCGCGGGTCTTGCGGACAAGCTCGAAGGCGGCACCCTGCCGTTGGACAAGCCGGACCTGTTTGCCTACACCGTGCACGAAGCCATGGGCGTGGTCGCCGCGATCATTCCGTGGAACAGCCCGCTGTACCTGACCGCCATCAAGCTGGCCCCGGCATTGGCAGCGGGCAACACCATCGTGATCAAGCCGTCCGAACACGCTTCGGCGACCATTCTGGAGCTGGCACGCCTGGCCCTGGAAGCCGGCATTCCGCCAGGCGTGGTCAACGTCGTCACCGGTTACGGCCCGAGCACCGGCGCCGCCCTCACCCGCCATCCGCTGGTGCGCAAGATCGCCTTCACCGGCGGCGCGGCCACGGCTCGCCATGTGGTGCGCAGCAGCGCCGAGAACTTCGCCAAGCTGTCGCTGGAACTGGGCGGCAAGTCGCCGAACATCATCTTCGCCGACGCCGACCTCGACAGCGCGATCAACGGCGCCATCGCCGGCATCTACGCTGCCTCCGGGCAGAGTTGCGTGTCCGGTTCGCGTCTGCTGGTGCAGGACGAGATCTACGACGAGTTCGTCGGTCGCCTGGTGGAACGCGCCCAGCGCATTCGCATTGGCAACCCGCAGGACGACAGCAGCGAAATGGGCCCGATGGCCACCGCGCAGCAGCTGGCTGTGGTGGAAGGCCTGGTGGCCGATGCCATCGCCGAAGGCGCGCGCCTGCGCATCGGCGGCAAGCGTCCTGCCGGCGTGGGCGACGGCTGGTTCTATGAGCCGACCTTGTTCGAGTGCGACCGCAACTCGATGAAGATCATGCAGGAAGAAGTCTTTGGCCCGGTGGCTTCGGTCATCCGCTTCAAGGACGAAGCCGAAGCGCTGGCGATCGCCAACGACTCGCAGTTCGGCCTCGCCGCCGGCATCTGGACCCGTGACCTGGGCCGTGCCCATCGTCTGGCCCGCGACGTGCGTTCGGGGATCATCTGGGTCAACACCTACCGCGCGGTCTCGGCCATGGCGCCGATCGGCGGCTTCAAGAACAGCGGCTATGGACGCGAAAGCGGCATCGATTCGGTGCTGGCCTACACCGAGCTGAAAACGGTGTGGATCAACCTGTCCCAGGCACCGATGCCTGATCCGTTCGTGATGCGCTAGGAGATTAGGAAAATGATCGAACCCGGCATTTACAAAGACGTCATGGGCTCATTCCCGTCCGGCGTCACGGTAGTGACTACCCTGGACCCGGACGGTGGCATCGTCGGCATCACCGCCAGCGCCTTCAGTGCGTTGTCGATCGATCCGGCGCTGGTGCTGTTCTGCCCCAACTACGCTTCCGACACCTATCCGGTATTGCGCGACAGCAAGCAGTTCGCGATTCACCTGCTGTCCGCCGACCAGACCGCCGAGGCTTACGCCTTCGCCGGTAAAGGCAAGGACAAGGCCAAGGGCATCGACTGGCACCTGAGCGATCTGGGCAACCCGATCCTGGCCAAGGCCACGGCGATCATCGAGTGCGAACTGTGGCGCGAATACGACGGCGGCGATCACGCCATCATCGTCGGCGCGGTGAAGAATCTGATCCTGCCTGCGCAGCCGGTCACGCCGATGATCTACCACAAGGGCAAGCTGGGGCCGTTGCCGGCGCTGGGCTAATGACTTGATACGCCCT
>NZ_JAIQWX010000251.1 GCF_020164475.1 Pseudomonas sp. REP124
ATCTTTTGGGGCCGCTTCGCGGCCCAGCGGGGGCAAGCCCCCTCGCCACAATGATCTTGTTGTCTGTTTAATTTCTTAACTGAGTGGCGTTCAGGTAAGTCCTGCTCCCATCAGGTTGTCTGAAAATGTACCGATAGCGTCGGAATTTTCAGATGGCCTGGTGAGGCAATTCTCTTTTCCCTGCACGAAAATACCTGCGTCCTCGGCTATTTCAGGTATTCGTCCTCTTTTCGCGTAGGTCATTTCCCAAGTTGTATTTCCCCTCTCTACTCGGCCCTGCCACTCGGCGAAAATCCACGGCCGACCCTCCTGTAGAGAATCGCCCATGTTCGATCCAGTCAACGAACCGTCATTTCGTCTGGACGTAGCTGGTCTGTCCGACGCCTTCGAGGTCCTGGCCTTTACCGGCAGGGAAGCGCTCAGCGAACCCTTCGCCTTTGACGTGGACCTGCTGATCGATGATCCCTCGCTCGATCTCGCCAGCCTGTTATACCGCTCGGCCAGCCTGCGCTTCGGGCCGCAGGGCAACACCGTTCACGGGCAACTTCACGAACTGTTTCAGCGCGACCACGGCACGACCGTCAGGCTTTGCCATGTGCGCCTGGGGCCGAAGCTTTCGTGTCTGGCCCAACGCTTCAGCCAGCGCATCTTCAGCGGCCGCTCGGTGCCGCAGATTCTCGACCGGGTACTCAGGCAGCACGGCGTCGTCGGTGGCGACCGGCGTTTCGAATTGAGCGGCGATTACCCTCCGCTGGATTTCTGCACGCAGTACCGTGAATCCGATCTGCAATTTCTTCAGCGCCTGTGTGCCCGGGAGCGCATTGACTACCACTTCGAACATCGGGCGGGAGGGCACTGCGTGGTGTTCAGCGATCGACGGGGGCCGTTTCGGGTCGGGGACATGACGATGTTCAGGCCCGAAGGGGCGCAGCCGGCGGTACGGCGTTTCGAGGTTCGACATGGCGCCGGTAACCGGCATCCGCAGGCCGAATGCCAGACCGATCTGGCGACATTGCGCAGCGGCCAGTCGATGGCGCTGTCCGGGCATCCGATAGCGGAGTGGAATCGGCAGTGGCTGCTGACCCATATCGAGCATCAGGGCCGCCAGGATCTGTCGATTCCTTACCGAAATCAGGTGCGCGCCATGCAAGAAACAGCACCGTTTGCGCCGCGAACGAAATCGCCCCGGCCTGTCATGCACAGCCTGCAACGGGCATGGGTGGTGAGCGTCGATGAGCCAGAGCCAGCGAGCTCACGCCCGGTCGCCGTGCAGTTCGACTGGCTGTATCAGGGCGAAGGCGCGACGCCCAGTCACTGCTGGCTGCCGCTGGCGCCGACCCTGCAAGCCACAGGCAGCGCAGCGCTAAGAGAAGGCACGGAGGTGGTGGTGAGTTTTGTCGACGGCGACCCGGACCAGCCGATGATCACCGGGATTCTTCATCAGCCCGCTGCGCTTGAAGAGGCGGATACGCCTGCGGAGACGGAGCAATGCCCGCCTGAAGCGGTGCAGGATTGGCTGCATTCGGGAGAGCCCTTGCTGATGTTGTGCCTGATGCCGGGCGGAGGCAGTTTCAAGCAGTGTGAGCAGGCGATCTGTACTTGCCGGGCGGCCATGGGGCTGGCTCGAAGCGGAGCGGCGTGATGGCGGTGTATGCGGCCGATGTGCCGCCGCGCTGGTTGTTGCTGGATGTGCCGAGTGCACCGCAAGCGGGGGCTGCGCTCAAACTGGGGTTCGATCAGGCCCATTGGTATCGGTTGTTCGAAGGGACCGAATGGCACGCCCTGCGTGACCAGGGCCCGGTGCTGGTCAATCTGCTCACCTGCCCGACGCTGGCCGAAGCCTGCCAGCGCGATGCGCAGCACTGGCGTGGCTTGCTGCTGATCAGCGAGGCATCAGTCCCGGTCTTGCTGGCCCATTTGCGGCGCATGCTCACCGTCAGTTTCGATGTCCATCACCGGGCCTTGCTCAGTTACTACAACCCCAATACCGCCAGTTACTTTTTCGATGCCTGCGATGCCGCGCAACTGAGCCGCTGGATGGGGCCGGTCAAACAGATTCGCTGGTTTGGAGGTACCTGGGCCGACAGGGCGGCGGGGCACCAGGGCTGGCAGATGCTGCTCAATCCGGGGCTGGCGGTGAGCCCGCTGGGCGTCGAAGAAACCCTCAGTGCGCGGCAACGGGAAAACCTGCAGACCTGCCTGCTGGAGCAGCATGCCTGGCACTGGAGCCGCTCCACCGCGACCGAATACGCACGCCTTTGGGCACATCTGCAGGAAGGTTTGGCGCTGGGCTTCAGCGAGCAGCCGGTGCTGGATGCCTGGCTGTGGTTGCGCTTGCAACACCCCGACGCGGTGCCTGCACCATCGTCGGGGCGTACCCAGCAGGAACGCCTCGACAGTTTGCGCGACCGCTGGCAGAACCATCGGCCCTGATTTTTCGAGCTTCTGATTTTTCGACCTTCAGTGCGCGCCGGTGAACCAGCCGTCATTGCGGCGCAGGCGCCAGGCGATGATGCCCAGGGTCAGGCTGCGCAGGACCATGAACAGCAGAAAGGTTATCCACAGGCCGTGGTTGCCGAACCCTTGCAACGCCCAGGCGAACGGCACCAGCAAGGACACCGTCAGCAGCATGCCGTTGCGCATTTCCCGGGCGCGGGTGGCGCCGATGAACAAGCCATCGAGCAGGTAGCTCCAGACCGCAATCAGCGGCAGGACGGCGAGGTAGGGCAGATAGATGAATGCGGTGTCGCGCACGCTGGCGATGTCGGTCTGCATCTCGATGAACAGGTGCCCGGCCAACAGGAAGAACACCGCAAAACCCAGGCTCGCCAGCAGCGACCAGCCGCAGGCCACCACCAGCGAGCGGCGCAGGGCATCGCGTTTGCGAGCGCCTATGGCGTGTCCGCACAGGGCTTCCACGGCGTGGGCCAGACCGTCCAGGGCATGGGCGGTCAGCAGCAGGCCGTTGAGCAGCAGGGCATTGGCGGCGACGGTGGCATCCCCCAGTCGCGCGCCTTGCACGGTGATCAGGAAAAACACCGATTGCAGGGCCAGGCTGCGCAGGAAGATATCGCGGTTGACCGCCAGTAGCGGACGCCAGCTCTGCCACAACCGCAGCGCCGCCCAGACGATCTGCCCCGGATAGGCGCGCAGGGCCTGGCGAGTCATCAGCAGGCCGATCAGCGCACCGGTCCACTCGGCTATCACCGAAGCCCGGGCCGCACCGACAACTCCCCATTCCAGCCCGAGCACGAACCACAGGTTCAGCGCGATGTTGACCAGGTTGGTGGTGAGCAGGATCACCAGCGGCGCCCGGGCGTTCTGCGTGCCGAGGAACCAGCCGACCAGCGCGTAACTGGCCAGCGCCGCGGGCAGGCCGAACAGACGTGTATGGAAGAACTCGCGGGTCATCTGGTCAAGTTCCGCCGACGGCTGCATGAAGTGCAGCGCCACTCCGCTCAACGGCACGCCCGCCGCGCCCAGGACAATCGCCAGACCCATGGCCAGCAGCAGCCCCTGCAACAGAATCTGCCGCAGCGCTGCACCATCTCCGCGCCCGGCGGCCTGGGCGGCAAAACCGGTGGAACCCATGCGCAGAAAGCCCATCGCCCAGGCCAGGAAGGTATACAGACTGGCCCCGACCGCCACGGCGCCAAGCTGATGGGCGTGGGGCAGGTGACCGATGACGGTGCTGTCGACCAGCGCCACCAGCGGCACGGAAATGTTGGAAAGAATCATCGGCGCCGCCAGCGCCCACACCCGACGATGGGTAGGGCGGTCGCGCCAGTCGGCAATCAGGTTGGACATGCGGGCTCCTTGGGGAGCGGGCATTGTAGCGACACAATTGAAAGTTACAGCGATTCAATGTGGGAGCGGGCTTGCTCGCGAAGACGGTGCGTCAGTCAATACATGTGGGAACTGATCTACCGCATTCGCGAGCAAACCTGCTCCCACAGTTGTTTTGTGGTGTCAGTGCATGATCCAGCTCAGCAACCACAACCCCAGCATCAACCAGATCAGCCCCATGATGATCGACGCGTTCATGAACGCGCGGATCGCCGACCACAACAACACCAGGCCAATGATCAGGATCGCGATGCTGATGATCGACGTGTCCATGCCCAGCGCCCGGGACAGGCCGTCGACAAAATTGCTGCTGGCACGGCTCACCATCTGGAACAGGCCGCTCAGGGCGTCAACGATGAAACGGATGACTGTGCCAAGCGCCTGACCGAGCCATTCGAAAAAACCTTCTACCTGCATGGAATGAGTGTCCTGATGAAATGAGGGCATGGGTTGGGCTATCGATCACGCTACTGAGTTCCCCTCAAGCATAGAGCCTTGCACGCAACCTGTGGGAGCGGGCTTGCTCGCGAAGGCG
>NZ_JAIQWX010000252.1 GCF_020164475.1 Pseudomonas sp. REP124
GAGGCTTGCCCGCGAAGAGGCCAGCACAAACACCGCAAATCTCTTAGACCACCGCAGCCCGACGCTGCACAAAGCGGTCGACATACTCATCCGCCGGCGAATGCAGGATCTCTCGCGGCGTGCCGACCTGGATCAGGCGGCCGTCCTTGAGGATCGCGATGCGGTTGCCGATGCGCACGGCCTCGTCGAGGTCGTGGGTGATGAAGACGATGGTCTTGTGCAGGGTCTTTTGCAGCTCCAGCAACTGGTCCTGCATCTCGGCGCGGATCAGCGGGTCGAGGGCACTGAAGGCTTCGTCCATCAGGATGATGTCGGTGTCCGCCGCCAATGCACGGGCCAGGCCCACACGCTGACGCATGCCGCCGGAGAGCTGGTGCGGGTATTTGTTTTCGTAGCCCTTGAGGCCCACGGTGTTGATCCAGTGCAGCGCACGCTCGTTGCACATGGCTTTGCTTTCGCCACGGATTTTCAGGCCATAGGCGACGTTGTCCAGCACGCTCTTGTGCGGCAACAGGCCGAAGCTCTGGAACACCATGCTGATCTTGCGACGGCGGAATTCGCGCAGGGCTTCCATGTCGTATTGCAGGATGTCCACGCCGTCCACCAGGATCGCGCCGCTGGTCGGGTCGATCAGGCGGTTGAAGTGGCGCACCAGGGTGGATTTGCCGGAGCCGGACAGGCCCATGATCACGAAGATCTCGCCGCTGCCGATGCTCAGCGACAGGTCATTCACGCCGACCACGCAGCCAGTCTCGGACAGCACCTGATCCTTGGTCTTGCCCTGGCCCACCAGGGCCAGCGCGTCCTTGGAACGGTTGCCGAAAATCTTGAAGACGTTTTTGACTTCAATCTTGCTTACGGTTGCGTTGTTCATTTGCTCACCTCATGCCGTGCGCGACCGTACGCCTGTGTAATGCGGTCGATCACCACTGCCAGAATCACGATCGCCAGACCCGCTTCCAGGCCACGACCGACGTTGAGGGTCTGAATCCCTACCAGTACGTCTTCACCCAGGCCACGGGCACCGATCATCGAGGCGATCACCACCATCGACAGGGCCATCATGGTGGTCTGGTTGATCCCGGCCATGATGCTCGGCAGGGCCAGCGGCAGTTGCACGCCGAACAGTTGCTGCCAGCGGTTGGCACCGAAAGCGTTGATCGCTTCCATCACTTCACCGTCGACCTGGCGAATGCCCAGATCGGTCAGGCGGATCAGCGGCGGCGCGGCGTAGATCACGGTGGCGAAAATCGCCGGGACCTTGCCCAGGCCGAACAGCATCAGTACCGGGATCAGGTACACGAAGCTCGGCATGGTCTGCATGATGTCCAGTAACGGCATCAGCACCGAACGCAGGCGATTGCTGCGTGCCGAGAGGATGCCCAGCGGAATGCCGATCAGTACCGAGATGATCGTCGCCACCATCATCAGCGCCAGCGTCTGCATCAGCTTGTCCCACAAGCCAACCGCACCCACCAGGAACAGCAGACCGACGATGACCGCGGTGGTCACCACTTTGCGAGTCGCGTGCCAGGCAACGCCCGCCACGATGGCCAGCATCAGCCACCAGGGCGCCGCGCGCAGCAGGCTTTCGAGATTGACGATGGCCCACAACAGGGTGTCGGAGATGTGACGGAACACGTCGCCGTAGTTGGTGACCAGCGAATCGACCCAACCGTTGACCCAGTCGGCGATGGAAAAGGTAAAGCTTTCGGGAAACATAAAGAGACTCTCAATCAAGGGGTTGCGATCAAGCATCCGGCTGCCGCCCGCGACAGCCGGAGAAGCTCAACCTACAAGGCCGCGTCGATCTTCTTCGCTGCGTCTTCGCTCACCCACTGGTGCCAGACTTCAGGATGTTCCTTGAGGAAGATTTTCGCCAGTTTCGGCGACTCGATTCGTTCCTTGGTCATGCGTCCCAGGTTCTGGTTCAGCAGGTCGATCGGCAGGTTGACCTTTTCCAGCACAGCAACCAGTTCAGGCGCTTCGTCGTGGAAGGTTTTGGACAGGCCGACCTTGATGGTCACGGTCTTGTCCACGCCAGGTTTTTCTTCGAGTTTCACCACGTCGACCTGGCCCATTAACGGCGTTGGCGACCAGTAGTAGAACAGGATCGGCTCGCCACGCTTGTAGCTCGACAGCACGGCAGCATCCAGCGCCGGCCCGGTGCCCGGACGGAAGTTGGTATAGGTGCTTTCCAGGCCGTAGCTTTTCAGCATTTCGCTGTTGTCCAGCTCGCAGGTCCAGCCGGCCGGGCAGTTGTAGAAACGGCCCTTGGATGGCTCTTCGGCGTCCTTGAACACTGCAGAGTATTTGGCCAGGTCGGCAATGTTTTTCAGGTCCGGCGCCTTGGCTTCCAGCTTGCGATTGGCGTCGCCTTCGATCACGTAGCGCGGCACGTACCAGCCTTCGATCGCGCCAACGACAGGAGCGCCGACGCCGACGACCTTGCCGGCCTTCTCGGCCTTGTTCCAGACCTCGCTGCGGCCAACCCATTCCTCGGCGAACACCTGAATGTCGTTGCTGCTCAGGGCGTTTTCCATGGTGATGGAGTTGCCCGGCAGGCTGTCGGTCTTGCAGCCGTAACCTTTATCCAGCACGAATTGCATCACGTCGGTCAGCAGCATGCCGCTTTCCCAGTTCAGGCCGGCGAATTTCACCGGCTTGCCCGACTCACACCAGCCCGCTGCCTGAGTGGCGCCGGCGCTGGCCAGCAGGCCCATGGAAAGCAGTGCGGTCAGCAGGGTCTTGTTCGATTTCATTGTTTCGACGCTCCTAATCATGAATTGGCTTGCGGCAGTCAAGAGGCATCCAGCCCTGTCTACGTCCAATCAGGCCTGCGCCGCAGCGCGACCGTTCCCGCTTGTTTTTGGTTTTTCTACGCTGTTCTGCTCGACCGGCAGAATCAGTTGATCGGGTACTGCACCGTGCCATTTTTTGGCGCACACGTAATACAGGGCAGCAGGCAATACCAGACCGATAATCCAGGAAATATCCACGTCACCCAATGCAGCCACCAGGGGACCGGTATAGAACTTGGTGGAGATGAACGGCAACTGCACCAGCACACCGAACACGTAGACGCTGATACCCAGCATGTTCCAGCGGCCGTAGCGACCGTTCGGATCAGCCAGCGCCGGCACGTCGTAGCGTTCGCGGGTAATACAGTAGTAGTCCACCAGGTTGATCGCGCTCCATGGCGTGAAGAACGCCAGCAGGAACAGGATGAACGACTTGAACGCACCGAGGAACGAGTGCTGGCCAACCAAGGCGATCAGGGTTGCGGCACCGACGATGGCCAGTACGAACACCAGACGCTGCATGCGCGACACTTCCAGACGGCCACGGAAGCCGCTGATGATGGTCGCGATGCACATGAAGCTGCCGTAGGAGTTCAAGGTGGAAATGGTCACCTTGCCGAACGCGATGCTGAAGTACAGCAGCGCGGCGGTGGCACCACTGCCGGCGAAACCGACGATGTAAGCCACTTCATGACCGGCGTATTGGCCGTTGGCGGAAGCTGCGGCGAACACGCCGAGAATCATCGCCACCTGTGCGCCGATCACCGAACCTGCGCCCGCGGCGAAAAAGGTTTTCACCGAGGAGGTCTTGCTCGGCAAGTAACGCGAGTAGTCCGCCACGTAAGGGCCGAAAGCGATCTGCCAGGAGGCCGCGAGCGACACCGCCAGCAGGAAGCTGCTCCAGCTGAAATGGCGAATTTCCATCAGTGCGCCGACATCCGTCTGGCTAATCAGGCGACTGAACAGGTAAACGAAAGCAATGATGCCGATGATGCTGGCGACACGGCCGATGAAGTGGATCACCCGGTAACCCAGCACCGTCACCAGCACGATGACGCTGGCGAAAATCAGGATGCCGATGGTGTCACTGACGCCGAACAACTGGCCCAAGGCCTGGCCGGACAGCACAGTACCGGTGGCGGTGAAGCCAAGGTACATCAGGCACACCAGCACGATCGGGATCGCCGCGCCGTAAACCCCGAACTGCACGCGGCTGGAGATCATCTGCGGCAGGCCAAGCTTCGGCCCTTGCGCCGCGTGCAACGCCATGACGCCACCGCCCAGCAGTTGACCGATCAACAGACCGATCAACGACCAGAACACGTCCCCGCCGAGCACCACGGCCAAGGCACCGGTCACGATCGCGGTGATTTGCAGGTTGGCACCCATCCACAGGGTGAACTGGCTGAACAGACGACCGTGTCTTTCCGCTTCCGGGATGTAGTCGATCGAGCGTTTCTCGATCAACGGTTTGTTGCCTGCACGTTCGTCTTGGACAGCCATGATTCAACCTCTATGGATTGTTATTGTGGGTTGGGTGATCTCCTGTAGGAGCGAGGCTTGCCCGCGAAGGCGTCGTT
>NZ_JAIQWX010000253.1 GCF_020164475.1 Pseudomonas sp. REP124
TTGCCCGCGAAGACAATGGGACAGGCAACGCGACATTGACGGATTCACCACGGTAATCGAGAACCCCCATGCCCCAACCGCGTCCCTACAAAGTTGCACTCAACGGCTACGGCCGGATTGGTCGTTGCGTCTTGCGTGCTTTGTTCGAGCGAGGCTCGGCGGCTGGGTTCGAGATTGTCGCGATCAACGATCTGGCCGACATGGCCAGCATCGAATACCTGACACGCTTCGACTCCACCCACGGGCGTTTTCCCGGTGAGGTGAAGGTCGACGGCGATTGTCTGCATATTAATGGCGACTGCGTGAAGGTCCTGCGCAGTGCCACCCCCGAAGGCATCGATTGGGCGTCCCTGGGCGTCGATCTGGTGCTGGAATGCTCCGGCGCTTACCACACCCGTGAAGACGGCCAGCGTTTCCTCGACGCCGGCGCGCCTCGGGTGCTGTTCTCCCAGCCGATGGCCAGCGAGTCGGATGTCGACGCCACCATCGTCTACGGCGTGAACCAGGATTGCCTGAGCGGCAACGAGCTGCTGGTGTCCAACGCGTCTTGCACCACCAACTGCGGCGTGCCGCTGTTGCGCCTGCTGGATCAGGCCATTGGCCTGGAGTACGTCTCGATCACCACCATTCACTCGGCGATGAACGATCAGCCGGTGATCGACGCCTATCACCACGAAGACCTGCGCCGTACGCGCTCTGCGTTTCAGTCGGTGATTCCGGTATCCACCGGTCTGGCGCGAGGCATCGAACGCCTGTTGCCGGAACTTGCCGGGCGAATTCAGGCCAAAGCCGTACGCGTGCCGACGGTGAACGTGTCCTGCCTCGATATCACGATGCAGACGGTGAGCGATACCGACGCCACCGAGGTCAACCGGATCCTGCGCGAGGCTGCTTCCAGCGGCCCGCTCAAGGGCCTTCTGGCCTACACCGAGTTGCCGCACGCCAGTTGTGATTTCAACCATGACCCACATTCGGCCATCGTCGATGCCAGTCAGACCCGCGTTTCCGGCCCACGGCTGGTGAACATCCTGGCCTGGTTCGACAACGAATGGGGTTTTGCAAACCGTATGCTGGATGTTGCAGAGCATTATCTGCAAGCAGCTGCTTCTTCAAAAAACTGATTTTCAAATCTGATTTTCAAAACCAGGAACTGCGACCCATGACCGTGTTGAAGATGACCGACCTCGATCTGCAAGGTAAGCGCGTACTGATCCGCGAAGACCTCAACGTCCCAGTCAAGGACGGTGTAGTCACCAGCGATGCGCGAATCCTGGCTTCGCTGCCGACCATCAAGCTGGCCCTGGAAAAAGGCGCGGCCGTGATGGTCTGCTCGCACCTTGGCCGTCCGACCGAAGGCGAGTTCTCCGCCGAGAACAGCCTCAAGCCAGTCGCTGACTACCTGAGCAAGGCTTTGGGCCGCGAAGTGCCGCTGGTAGCTGACTACCTGGGCGGCGTCGAAGTGAAAGCCGGCGACATCGTGCTGTTCGAAAACGTGCGCTTCAACAAGGGCGAGAAAAAGAACGCCGACGAGCTGGCCCAGCAATACGCCGCCCTGTGCGACGTGTTCGTGATGGACGCGTTCGGTACCGCTCACCGCGCCGAGGGCTCCACCCACGGCGTGGCGAAGTTCGCCAAAGTCGCGGCCGCAGGTCCTCTGCTGGCCGCCGAACTGGATGCTCTGGGCAAGGCCTTGGGCGCCCCGGCCAAGCCAATGGCGGCCATCGTTGCCGGTTCCAAGGTGTCGACCAAACTCGACGTACTGAACAGCCTGAGCCAGATCTGCGACCAGTTGATCGTTGGTGGCGGCATCGCCAACACCTTCCTGGCCGCTGCCGGTCACCCGGTCGGCAAGTCCCTGTACGAGCCGGACCTGCTGGACACCGCTCGCGCCATCGCCGCCAAGGTCAGCGTGCCGCTGCCGGTGGACGTCGTGGTTGCCAAGGAATTCGCTGAAAGCGCCGAAGCGACTGTCAAGCTGATCGCTGACGTTGCGGCCGACGACATGATCCTGGACATCGGTCCGCAGACCGCAGCTAACTTTGCCGACCTGCTGAAATCGTCGAAAACCATCCTGTGGAACGGCCCGGTGGGCGTGTTCGAATTCGACCAGTTCGGTAACGGCACCAAAGTCCTGGCCCAGGCCATCGCGGACAGCGCGGCGTTCTCCATCGCCGGCGGCGGCGACACCCTGGCGGCCATCGACAAATATGGCGTTGGCGAGCAAATCTCCTACATTTCTACCGGCGGCGGCGCGTTCCTCGAATTCGTCGAAGGCAAAGTGCTTCCAGCCGTTGAAGTTCTGGAAAGCCGGGCCAAGGCCTGAGGTCTGCCGTTTGACCAGGCAAGGGAGTGTTCAGATGGTCAGAACGTTTGCGCTGTTGATCGTCGCGGGTGCGCTGGCGGCTTGCGGGAGTAATCCCAAGGCTCCCGAAGTGCCCGAGACGCCGGCACAGGAAAAGGGCTGCTACCAGGCTGACTGGCAGGCGGAAACCAATCCTGTGCTCAACAAGCGTTCCGGGCCTGATGGCCTGGACAAATACGAGACACAGACTCCCGCCAAGGAACGTGGATGCCCTTGACGGGTCTGACTCTTTACTCAGGGTCGGCGGCGTGCGCTGCCGGTCGAGGAACACGGATGAAAGGATTGATCGCCATTACGGCGCTGGCGCTGCTGGCCGGGTGCTCCAACTTGAACCCGTTCCAGTCGTCCGCCCCGGCAGACAACTGGACCACCTGGACCTGCGACAGCCAGGCCAAAGTGGTCTGGCGCTACGCCGACGAGAGCCGCAATCAGGTCGACGTGCGACTCGGTGGCGCCGATCAGGTCTACCGCTTGAAGCAGGAGCCGGGCGCGTCGGGTGCGCTGTACAGCAACGACATGCTGGCGTTTCACATAAAAGGTGAGGAAGGCCTGGTTTACTGGGTCGCCACCAATGATTTGATTGGGCGTGGTTGCAAGGCGCAATAAGGCCTGCCCCCATCCTGTAGGAGCGAAGCTTGCTCGCGAAAGCGGTTCATCAGACAACGTCTGCGTTGAATGTGAGGGCCTCTTCGCGAGCAAGCTTCGCTCCTACAGGGTGAGGTGTTCGACGCTTACGTAAATGATGCAACACCGAATCCGCAGCCCGGGCTCAACCCCCGATCTGCAATAACTTGAATAGCCGCCGCCGCTCCGGCAGGCTGGCACGATTAACGACTTCAACCGGGAGAGACCCTAACAATGGCACTTATCAGCATGCGCCAGATGCTGGACCACGCAGCCGAGTTCGGCTACGGCGTTCCAGCTTTCAACGTCAACAACCTTGAGCAGATGCGCGCCATCATGGAAGCCGCTGACAAGACTGACTCCCCGGTGATCGTCCAGGCTTCGGCCGGTGCCCGCAAATACGCCGGTGCCCCGTTCCTGCGTCACCTGATCCTGGCGGCGATCGAAGAATTCCCGCACATTCCGGTGTGCATGCACCAGGACCACGGCACCAGCCCTGACGTCTGCCAGCGTTCCATTCAACTGGGCTTCAGCTCGGTAATGATGGACGGTTCCCTGGGCGAAGACGGCAAGACCCCGACCGACTACGACTACAACGTCCGCGTTACCCAGCAGACCGTGGCCATGGCTCACGCCTGCGGCGTTTCGGTAGAAGGCGAGCTGGGCTGCCTGGGTTCGCTGGAAACCGGCATGGCCGGTGAAGAAGACGGCATCGGCGCCGAAGGCGTTCTGGATCACAGCCAGATGCTGACCGACCCTGAAGAAGCCGCTGACTTCGTCAAGCGCACTCAGGTCGATGCCCTGGCCATCGCCATCGGCACCAGCCACGGCGCCTACAAGTTCACCAAGCCGCCTACCGGCGACGTACTGGCGATCGACCGCATCAAGGAAATCCACAAGCGCATTCCGAACACTCACCTGGTGATGCACGGTTCGTCTTCGGTTCCGCAAGAGTGGCTGGCGATCATCAACCAGTACGGCGGCGACATCAAAGAGACCTACGGCGTACCGGTTGAAGAAATCGTCGAAGGCATCAAGTACGGCGTGCGCAAGGTCAACATCGACACCGACCTGCGTCTGGCATCCACCGGTGCGATGCGTCGCCTGATGGCCACCAACCCGAGCGAGTTCGACCCACGTAAGTTCTTCGGCGCCACCGTGACCGCCATGCGCGACGTGTGCATCGCCCGCTACGAAGCCTTCGGCACCGCCGGCAACGCCTCGAAGATCAAAGCGATCTCCCTGGAAGGCATGTACCAGCGTTACCTGAAGGGTGAGTTGAACGCCAAGGTCAACTAAGATCTCCGCGTTTGAGTCATATGAAAAACCCGCCGAGAGGCGGGTTTTTTGTATGCATTAATTCGGGTCGGTGGAGCTGTTGTGGCGAGGGG
>NZ_JAIQWX010000254.1 GCF_020164475.1 Pseudomonas sp. REP124
TCTTTTGGGGCCGCTTCGCAGCCCAGCGGGGGCAAGCCCCCTCGCCACAAGTATGTGTTCGGCTTAACTGACTGGCCTTAGGGCAAGCCCTCACCACAGGTTCGCGCACCATCCAAATGAGTGGAATGGCGTTTTGTGCACGTATTAAGTGCAACCCATGCGTCTTCCGCCATGTTAGGCCCGGACGTAGATTTGCGGTAGCTCCAATCGGGAGCCGCCACAAAGAGGGACACCCATGGAATCCACAGCAACCGCCACAGCAGATGCGCAACGAACCCGGTCAATCAGGTGGGCGCTGGTCAGCCTGTCGCTGTCGATGCTGCTGTCTTCCCTGGGCACCAGCATTGCCAACGTCGGCCTGCCGACACTGGCCCAGGTGTTCGACGCCTCCTTCCAGCAAGTGCAATGGGTCGTCCTTGCCTACCTGCTGGCCATTACCACACTGATAGTCAGCGTCGGCCGGCTGGGCGATCTGGTCGGTCGACGGCGGTTGCTGTTGTCCGGCATCGGCCTGTTCACCGTCGCATCGGCCCTGTGCGGGTTGTCGCCGAGCCTGGAACTGTTGATCGGCGCACGGGCGCTGCAAGGGTTGGGCGCGGCGATCATGATGGCGCTGACCCTGGCCTTCGTCGGCGAGACGGTACCCAAGGACAGGACCGGCAGCGCGATGGGACTGCTAGGCACCATGTCCGCTATCGGCACGGCGATGGGGCCGTCGCTGGGTGGCTTGCTGATCGGCGAGTTCGGCTGGCGGGGGATTTTCCTGATCACCGTGCCCTTGGGTTTGCTGACGTTGCTGCTCGCCCAGCGCTATTTGCCTGCCGATCAACATAAAGCAAAAAACACACAGGTGGCTTTCGACTCCTTCGGCACCCTGCTGCTGGCACTGACCCTCGCCGCCTACGCGCTGGCCATGACCCTTGGACGCGGGCAATTCGGCGTGCTCAATCTTGCGTTGATCCTGCTGGCGGGCGTTGGCGCCTGGATGTTCGTTCGGGTTGAACAGCGGGTCGCGGCGCCCTTGGTCCGGCTCGCGATGTTCCGCGATCGGCAGCTCAGCACCAGTCTGATCATGAGCCTGTTGGTGGCTACGGTGATGATGGGCACACTGGTGGTCGGGCCGTTCTATCTGTCCCAGACGCTCGGGCTGGGTGCGGTCGAGGCCGGGCTGGTGTTGTCGGTCGGGCCGTTGGTCGCCGCGCTGACCGGGGTGCCCGCGGGACGCGTCGCCGATCGTTTCGGCGCCCGGCGCATGACCCTTGCCGGCTTGCTCGTGATCGCCCTTGGCTGCCTGCTGCTGGCGGTGTTGCCGGCCAGCCTCGGTGTCGTCGGCTACATCGTGCCGATGGTGGTGATTACCTTGGGTTATGCGGTATTTCAGACGGCCAACAACACGCTGGTGATGGCGGATGTTCAGGCGCAGCAGCGAGGCGTGGTGTCGGGGTTGCTCAATCTGTCGCGCAACCTGGGGTTGATCACCGGGGCGTCGGCGTTGGGGGCGGTGTTTGCAGCCGCAGGTATGCGCGTGACCTTTGTCGTGGCGTTGGCGTTGATCGCCTTGGCCTGTTGTTGTGCCAGGCGACATTGATGTCGGATGTGCCGGCCTCTTCGCGGGCAAGCCCGCTCCCAAAGGTTCCGTGGTTCCCCGGAATCTTTGTTCCAACCACAGGACCTGTTGGAACAAGGCGTTTTTTGTATGAGCACGTAGCCGGCGGCGGGCGAGATAAAGCGGATACGCCCGCAAAAATTATTTTCAGATTCGCTGATACCTTTTTCGCGCTCGTTCGGTGTGTAGAGGAATTCTCATTATCCTTTGCATCCACAGGCATGCCGCATGACTTCCAGTTCTCCGCAGTTGCGCTCCAGAATCCGTCTCCCCCTGAACCTGCTGAGCCTGGCCATCGCCCTGAGCGCCATGGCGCCGGTTCACAGTGCGTTGGCCGCCGACGTCAATCAGACCGAAGCCACCCGCAGCTACAACATCGGCGCCGGCTCCCTGGCCAGTGTACTGGCGCAATTCGCCGCGCAGTCGGGCGTGCTGCTGTCGTTCGACACCAACCTGCTCAACGACCAGCAAAGCACCGGCCTGCAAGGCAACTACAGCGTGCAGTCCGGTTTCGCCCGCCTGCTGCAGGGTAGCGGGTTCTCGCTGATCAACACCGGTGCCGACAGCTACACCGTGGCGCCGCAGGTCGACAGCGGCACGGCGCTGGAACTGGGCGCGACCACGGTCAACGGCATCGCCGAGAATGCCGACACCTACGAAGGCGGCCAGGTCGCCAAGACCGCGCGCCTCGGGGTGTTGGGCAATCGCAGCATCAATGACGTGCCGTTCAGCGTGGTCAGCTACACCGCCAAGACCATCGAGGACCAGCAGGCGCGCACCGTGGGCGACGTGCTGCTCAACGATGCCTCGGTGCGCCAGTCGGCCGGCTTCGGCAACTTTTCCCAAGTGTTCACCATCCGTGGCCTGCCGCTGACGACCGACGACATCTCCTTCAACGGCCTGTACGGCGTGCTCCCCCGACAGATCATCACCACAGAGGCGCTGGAGCGAGTTGAACTGTTCAAAGGCCCGAACGCCTTCATCAACGGCGTGGCGCCGGGCGGCAGCGGCATTGGTGGCAGCGTCAACCTGGTGCCCAAGCGCGCCCAGGACACCCCGACCCGCAGCGTGACTCTGGATTACGCCAGCGACTCCCAGATCGGCGGGCATATCGATCTGGGCCAGCGTTTCGGTGAAGACAACCGCTTCGGCGCGCGGGTCAACCTCGCCAATCACGGTGGCGACACCGCCGTCGACGGCGAGTCCGAACACTCGCAGCTGATTGCCGTCGGCCTGGACTATCGCGGCGACCGCCTGCGTGTCTCCACCGATCTGGGCTACCAGAAACAGCGCATCAACAACGGCCGCTCCGTGGTTTACCCCAATGGCACCAAGGTCCCGCACGCCCCGTCGGCCAAGGACAACTACGCCCAGGACTGGACCTGGTCGGAGCTGGAAGACACCTACGGCATGGTCAACGCCGAGTACGACCTCAACGATAACTGGACGGCCTATGCCGGTGGCGGCGCCAAGCACACCCGGGAAAACGGCGAATATTCCTCGCTGTATGTCGGCAACGACGGCAGCGGCAAGGTCGGCTTTCTCTACTCGCCCCATGACGAAGACAACAAGAGCGCGATTGCCGGCTTGAACGGTCACTTCGACACCGGCCCGATCACCCACCAGATGAACTTCGGCCTGTCGGGCACCTGGGGCGAACAGCGCTCGGCGTTCGAGGCGATCCTGGTGGCCAACCGGGTCAACGGCAACCTGTACAACCCGGTGCAGGTGCCGCGCCCGACCAACACCTATTTCGGCAGCGACATCCACGACCCGCGCATCGTCGGCAAAAACCGCATCAAGAGTGCCGCCGTGTCCGACACCCTGGGCTTCATCGACGACCGCGTGCTGCTGACCCTCGGCGTGCGTCGCCAGACCATCGAAGTCGACGCCTGGAACACCACCAGCGGTGCGCGTAACGCCAACTACGAGGAGTCGATCACTACGCCGGTCTACGGTTTGGTGGTCAAGCCCTGGGAACACGTGTCGTTCTACGCCAACCGCATCGAAGGCCTGCAACAGGGTCCGACCGCACCCACCACCGGCGTGACCAACCCCGGCGAAGTCTTCGCTCCGAATCGCAGCAAGCAGACCGAGGCCGGGGTCAAGCTCGACTGGAACAGCTTCGGCGCGACTCTGGGTGTGTACCGCATCGAGATGCCCAACAACTCGACCTCGACTGTCCCGGGCAATCGCTTGGCAACCTTCAGCGTCGATGGCGAGCAGATCAACAAAGGTGTGGAACTGAACGTGTTCGGCGAACCGCTGGACGGCCTGCGGGTACTGGCCGGCGCGACCTGGATGGACACCGAACAGAAGAAAACCTCCAACGGCCTCAACGATGGTAATCGCGCCGCTGGCGTACCGCGCTTCCAGTACAACCTGGGGGCCGACTGGGATGTGCCGGGGATTCAGGGCGCCGCGCTCAACGGTCGTCTGTTGCGCACCGGTGGCGAATACGTCAACGCCGCCAACAGCTTGAGCATTCCGGCCTGGACTCGTGTGGATCTGGGTGCGCGTTATGGCTTCAAGGCGGACGACAAGTACATCACCCTGCGCGCCAACGTGGAGAACGTGGCGAACAAGGCGTATTGGTCTTCGGCTTCGACGGCGAACAACTACCTGACTCAGGGTGAGCCGCGGACGTTGAAGTTGTCGGCGACGGTGGATTTCTAAAACCCAACCTGCAATGCGACCTTGTGGCGAGGGGGCTTGCCCCCGTTGGACTGCG
>NZ_JAIQWX010000255.1 GCF_020164475.1 Pseudomonas sp. REP124
ACAGGGTTTTTGGCGTTCATGCCTTTGCGGTACGCCTATCCTCTCGCGGACAGCGCTCGTATTTCGCCCGGTAACTGCGGGTGAAATACGACGGTGATTCGAACCCGCACGCAATGCTCACTTCAAGCACGCTCATGTCCGTCTGTCGCAACAATTGCCGGGCCTTTTCAAGCCGCAAGCGCAGGTAGAAGTTGCTCGGCGTGTCGTTGAGGTGCAGACGGAACAAACGCTCGAGCTGCCGTCGGGTGACTTTGATCGATTCCGCCAATTCCAGTGTGCTCAGCGGTGGCTCACTGTGCTGCTCCATCTCGCCAATCACATGCACCAGTTTCTTGTTGCTGATGCCATAACGCGTGGCGACTTCCATGCGCTGGTGGTCTTTGCGCGGGCGGATGCGGCCGAGTACGAATTGTTCGCTGACCTGGATCGCCAGGTCCGGGCCGTGGGCCTGGCCGATCAGATCGAGCATCAGATCAATAGAGGCAGTGCCGCCGGCGGAGGTGATGCGCCGGCGGTCGATCTCGAACAGCTCCTGGGTGACGCTGAGCTGCGGGTAGGACTCCTTGAAGGCATCGATGGCTTCCCAGTGCAGGGTCAGGCGATGACCGTCCATCAAACCCGCCTCGGCGAGGACGAAGCTGCCTGTATCAATGCCGCCCAGGGTCACGCCTTCCTTGTCCAGACGGCGCAGCCAGTGCTCCAGCGCCGGGGTGACGAACTTCAGCGGTTCGAAGCCGGCGACCACCCACAAGGTCGCGCCCTTCTTCAATGGCTCCAGCGCCGCATCAGCGTTGACCGACATGCCGTTACTGGCCAGCACCGCCCCGCCATCGGCGCTCAATACATGCCAACGATAGAGCTCGCCGCGAAAGCGATTGGCGACCCGCAGCGGCTCGATGGCCGAGATGAATCCAATGGCCGAGAAACCCGGCATCAACAAGAAATAGAAATCCTGAGACATGGCGCGCACTCGAGTGGAGGTAGCGAGACGGCGGGAGCGTGAGGACGTTGATACGCCACTTGCAAACGCCATTCAAGAGGACAGGTCGCTGCAGTGCAAGTGCTGGTCGCCGCAGTGCGCTTTTATGGCCGATTAGCTGCGTAACGTGACATCACCGGCGCACAAAGACGACCGGACCCACAATAACGAAACTGCCGAGGAACCCGAGAATGAAACGACTGATCAGCAGCTGTGTTCTTGCACTCAGTGGTACCGCTTTGCTGAGCGCCAATGTCATGGCCGCCGAACCCGCCTCTTGCCAGAACGTGCGCATGGGCGTGGTGAACTGGACCGATGTGATCGCCACCAGCGCCATGACCCAGGTATTGCTCGACGGCCTCGGCTACAACACCAAACAGACCAGTGCTTCCCAGCAAATCATCTTCGCCGGCATCCGTGATCAGCGCCTGGACCTGTTCCTGGGCTACTGGAACCCGCTGATGACCCAGACCATCACTCCATTCGTCGACGCCAATCAGGTCAAGGTGCTTGAAGCACCGAGCCTGAAGGACGCCCGCGCCACTCTCGCCGTGCCGACCTATCTGGCCGACAAGGGCCTGAAGACCTTCGCTGACATCGCCAAGTTCGAGAAAGAACTGGGCGGCAAGATCTACGGCATCGAGCCAGGCTCGGGCGCCAACACCCAGATCAAGGCAATGATCGCCAAGAACCAGTTCGGCCTGGGCAAGTTCCAGCTGGTCGAATCCAGCGAGGCCGGCATGCTCGCCGCCGTCGATCGCGCCGTGCGCCGCAAGGAAGCCGTGGTGTTCTTCGGCTGGGCGCCGCACCCGATGAACGTCAACGTACAGATGACTTATCTGACCGGCAGCGATGACGCCCTGGGCCCGAACGAAGGCATGGCCACAGTCTGGACCGTCACCGCGCCGAAATACGCCGAACAGTGCCCGAACATCGGCCGACTGCTGACCAACCTGACCTTCACCGCCGAAGACGAGAGCCGGATGATGCAGCCTCTGCTGGATCACAAGGACGCCTTCGAATCGGCCAAGCAATGGCTCAAGGATCACCCCGAAGACAAGAAGCGCTGGCTTGAAGGCGTGACCACTTTCGACGGCAAACCGGCCGCTGAAAATCTGCAACTGACCAGTAAATAACCCCATTCATAGAACCACCGATTCGCAGCCCCAGCGGGCTGCGAACGGCACCGCTACGCCCGGCTTTTCACCCAAACCGCACACGCCTGTAAGGAACCACGAACATGAACCACGACGTCATCATCACCTGCGCACTCACCGGTGCTGGCGACACGACCGCCAAGAGCCCACACGTGCCGGTCACCCCGAAACAGATCGCCGCTGCCGCCGTGGAAGCCGCGAAGGCCGGCGCCACCGTGGTTCATTGCCACGTTCGCGACCCGCAAACCGGCAAGTTCAGCCGTGACGTGGCGCTGTATCGCGAGGTGATGGAGCGCATCCGCGAGGCGGACGTCGACATCATCGTCAACCTCACCGCCGGCATGGGCGGCGACCTGGAAATCGGTGCCGGCGAAAACCCGATGGAGTTCGGCCCGAACACCGACCTGGTCGGCCCGCTGACCCGTCTGGCCCACGTCGAGGCACTGCTGCCGGAAATCTGCACCCTCGATTGCGGCACCCTCAACTTCGGCGACGGCGACACCATTTATGTCTCCACCCCGGCGCAACTGCGTGCCGGCGCCAAACGCATTCAAGAGCTGGGCGTCAAAGCCGAGCTCGAAATCTTCGACACCGGCCACCTGTGGTTCGCCAAGCAGATGATGAAGGAAGGCCTGCTCGACAACCCGCTGTTCCAGCTGTGCCTGGGCATCCCGTGGGGCGCGCCGGCTGACACCACCACCATGAAGGCCATGGTCGACAACCTGCCGGCCGACGCGGTCTGGGCCGGTTTCGGCATCGGTCGCATGCAGATGCCGATGGCGGCGCAAGCGGTGCTGCTGGGCGGCAACGTGCGGGTCGGCCTGGAAGACAACCTGTGGCTGGACAAGGGCGTACTGGCGACCAACGGCCAACTGGTCGAACGCGCCGGCGAAATCCTCAGCCGCCTCGGCGCCCGGGTCCTGACCCCGGCCGAGGGGCGCAAGAAGATGGGCCTGAAACAGCGCGGTTAACCCCATTCCCTCTCCACTGTAGGAGCGAGGCTTGCCCGCGAAGAGGTCGGCACATTCGCCAGATCCTCTGCGGCTGAGACACCGCCTTCGCGAGCAAGCTTCGCTCCTACAGGGATCATCGAACTCACCAGGACGCCAACATGAGCTTTATCACTGAAATCAAAACCTTCGCCGCCCTGGGCAGCGGTGTCATCGGCAGCGGCTGGGTTGCGCGTGCCCTCGCCCATGGTCTGGATGTAGTGGCCTGGGACCCGGCGCCCGGTGCCGAAGCCGCGCTGCGCAAACGCGTTGCCAACGCCTGGGGTGCGCTGGAGAAGAAAGGTCTGGCGCCCGGCGCCTCTCAGGATCGCCTGCGCTTCGTCGCCACCATTGAAGAATGCGTTCGCGACGCCGATTTCATCCAGGAAAGCGCCCCCGAACGCCTTGAGCTGAAACTGGACCTGCACAGCAAAATCAGCGCCGCAGCCAAGCCCAACGCCCTGATCGGCTCCAGCACCTCCGGCCTTTTGCCGAGCGAGTTCTACGAAAGCGCCACCCATCCGGAACGCTGTGTGGTCGGCCACCCGTTCAACCCGGTTTACCTGTTGCCGCTGGTGGAAGTGGTCGGCGGCAAGAACACCGCGCCCGAAGCCGTGCAGGCTGCGATGCAAGTCTACGAATCCCTGGGGATGCGCCCGCTGCATGTGCGCAAGGAAGTCCCGGGCTTCATCGCCGACCGCCTGCTCGAAGCGCTGTGGCGCGAGGCCCTGCACCTGGTCAACGACGGTGTGGCGACCACCGGCGAAATCGACGACGCGATCCGTTTCGGCGCCGGCCTGCGCTGGTCGTTCATGGGCACCTTCCTGACCTACACCCTGGCCGGTGGCGACGCAGGCATGCGTCACTTCATGGCCCAGTTCGGCCCGGCCCTGCAGTTGCCGTGGACTTACTTGCCGGCTCCTGAGCTGACCGACAAGCTGATCGACGATGTGGTGGACGGCACCAGTGATCAGCTGGGCAAACACAGCATTTCGGCGCTGGAGCGCTATCGTGATGACTGCCTGATGGCGGTGCTGGATGCGGTGAAGGCCACTAAGGCCAAACATGGCATGAGCTTCAGCGAATAGCAGGTCTGGCCCCATCGCGGGCAAGCCCGCT
>NZ_JAIQWX010000256.1 GCF_020164475.1 Pseudomonas sp. REP124
ACAGGTTCAGCGGTGCCTTTGTAGGAGCAAGGCTTGCCCGCGAAGGCCACACAACCGATCTAACTGCCCTTCACCGCCACAAACACCGCCGTCTCATAAGGCACCGTCACCTCCTCCCTGCCCCGCAACTCCGGTTCACCCTCGATCATCGCCCTGATCCGCTCATCAACCTTCGCCCGCTCCGCCTCCGGCAACGCCGAGATAAAGCTGGTCGAACGTACCCGATTGAAAATCACATCCTCCGGCGAGCCGCTATGGCCATGGCTGAAATGCTGGGACCGCAACGGCCCGAACGCCGGATGGGGAAACACCCGGCGCCACTCGCCGGTGTAATAGCGCGGCGTATCGCCCTCCAGGGCATTGACGATCGCATCCAGTTTCGGCACCCAGCCAACCCGTGTGTCCCGCAGATTCCACACCAGCCCCAGCCGACCGCCAGGCTTGAGCACCCGGGCGATTTCGTCGAGGGCTTCGCCAGTGGCGAACCAGTGGAAGGCCTGGGCGCAGACCACCGCATCCACCGATTCATCGGGCAAGGGCAAGTCCGTTGCCGTGCCTTTCACGGCCAGTACTTCAGGATAGGTTTCGGCGAGCTTTTCCAGCATTTGCGCCACCGGCTCCACGGCGATGACCTGCGCGCCGGTGGCCAGCAGCCGGCCGGTGAACTTGCCGGTGCCGGCGCCCAGGTCGATGACGGCGGCGTCGGCGTTCAATCCCAGGGTATCGCTCAGCCATGTGGCCACCTGGGGCGGGTAATCCGGGCGACCACGCACGTAAGTGTCGGCGCCGGTCTTGTAACCGGCGGCGGCTGAATGGTGAATCTGATCTTTCATGGCAGAACTCCAGTTCGGCGATGGATGCTGAGGAGCTTAACTCTTCAACTTGAGCTTTCCTTGCACTGGACTCCAGAAACAAAATGAATGATTGTTCACCTTGCGCTGTTTAGATTTTACTGATCGATAAAAATCAACGTTTCGGCCTGTTCGATGTCCCAATCCTGACACCCATGGAGCATTGCCCATGAATAGCCGTTATACGATGTTCACCGCCCCGCTCTTGC
The DNA here is from genome assembly GCF_020164475.1 of Pseudomonas sp. REP124. Lineage (GTDB taxonomy): Bacteria > Pseudomonadota > Gammaproteobacteria > Pseudomonadales > Pseudomonadaceae > Aquipseudomonas. Next base: position 1,061 of record NZ_JAIQWX010000256.1, read on the forward strand.
TAGCCGTCGCCTTGTCCAGCGCCCAGGTCTGGGCCAATGGCGAGGAAGACTCGCCCGCCAAACCCCAGTGCCCCAAAGGCCAGGTCTTCGACAAGAAAGCCCAGAAATGCGTGATGCAAACCAGCAAGCTGGTGCCGGACGCCGACCGTACCGACTACGCCTATCAGTTGGCCAAGGACGGGCGTTACGAAGAGGCGCTGGCGCTGCTCGATACGCTGCAGGAACCCAACACCGCCATCGCCCTGAACTACCGCGGCTACGCCACCCGCAAGCTGGGGCGCACCGATGAAGGCATCAGCTATTACCTGCAATCGGTCAAGCTCAACCCGCGTTACGCGAAAGTTCGCGAGTACCTGGGCGAAGCCTATGTGATCAAGGGCCAGCTGGCCCTGGCCCAGGAACAGTTGCAGCAGATCAAGTCGATTTGCGGCAACACGACGTGCGAGGAATACCGGGACCTGGCCGAGGCCATCGAGGGCTCCGCAAAAACCTGATCGGCGCCACCGCCCCCTGTAGGAGCGAGCACGCTCGCGATGCACGCAAGAACACCGCGGGGCGTCAGGCCGCCAGCGTTATCGTTGACGACCATCGCGAGCATGCTCGCTCCTACAGGGGAAATTTCGTCAGGTCCTGACCTCGTGGGAATTCCCCCACAGCTCCGGTCACCACCGTATACCGCACTCGATCCCCCACCAGAAAATAGTCATCGCCATCTTCCGTGAGGTTCAGCCCGATCCTCACTGCCAGCCGGGAGCGCCCGTCATCGGCCATGACAATGGCGAATGTCGTCGACGTTGCGTCGACCCAGACTTTCTTGATGGCGTTGATTGTCCCTTTGCCACTTTTTCTTGTGCTTGGCGCTGCCATTGTCCCCTCCAGTCATCAGTGCGTGGCGCGACAGCCTGACTGCGTAGGGACAATGAAACGCCCAAGCGACGAACGTGACTACTGTCAGCTTTGACAGGTTTGCGGCTCAAAGCCCCGCCGGGCGCTACCGTTTGTCATATTCCTGTGCTTACGCCGGCGTCGGCAGCCACAGACGGAACCGCGCGCCGCCCAACGGAGAGGCTTCAACCGTCAGCGTACCGCCCTGGGCTTCCAGCGCCCGGCGACTGATCGCCAAGCCCAGGCCGAAGCCGCCGGTGGCGCGATCGCGGCTGCGGTCCAGGCGGTAGAACGGCTCGAAAATCCGCTCGCGTTCGTCGTCCGGAATGCCGATGCCGTCGTCGTCCACCTGGATTTCACAGCCCTTGGGGCAGACCTTCACGCCAATCTGGATGCGCTTTTCGCAGTAGCGCATGGCGTTGCGCAGCAGGTTCTGCAGGGCCCGGGCGGTCAGACGCGGGTCGAGGCTGAAACGCTCGAGCTGACCGTGCAGCAGCACGTCGATGACGATGTCCGGGGATTGTTCCTCGTCGACGCTGCCAAGAATGCTGTCGATGAACTCATCCAGCGACACCTCGACCTGCTCCGGCACCCGCGCCGGGTTCTGCAGGCGGCTGTAGGACAGCAGTTCCAGCACCAGCTCATCCAGTTCGCGAATGTGATCCACCAGACTCTGCAAGCGTTCGCGGCTGGTGGCCGGCAAGTCGTCGGATAGCGCCAGGGCCAGGCCGAAGTCCAGGCGGGTCAGCGGCGTGCGCAATTCGTGGGAGACTGCGTTGAGCAGGTCGCGCTGCTGGTTGAGCAGGTTCTCTATATCGCCGGCCATGGTGTCGAACACATTGGCCAAGCTGCCGATGTTGGAGCTGGGGGAAATCTGCGTGCGCTCGCTCAGGTTGCCCTTGCCGAAGCGCTCCGCCGCGCTTTTCAGACGTTCGAGATCGCGCCAGTGCGGGCGCAACCACAACAGCAGACAAGCAAGCATGGTCGCGCCGATCAGCACGTTGATGCTCCAGTACAACAAGCTGACATCCATCGGGTCCGGCGGCACCACCATCTGCACCACGGTGCGCTCGTTCAGCGGCGACACAGCCAGGGTGCGCCAGCCCCAGTCGCCGATGCGCACGATGTTCTCGCCGCGCTGCAGGCGCTGCTGCTCATCGGCGCTGAACTCAGGATCATCGTTGCGGCTGAGGACGATGTGCAGCGGCTTGAAGTCCTCGTCCATTTCGGCCGCCAGCGCCGGCCATTGTTCGCTCGGCACGGCTTTGAACTGCTTGACCATCAGCGTCTGAAGGCCGCGGGAGTAGTCGAGGTTGTAGGTGACGAAACGCTCGTGGAATACCTTGATGACCAGGTCCGGCACCAGATAGATCGCGGCGCTGAACGAGACGATGGTCACCAGGTACAGGCGAAAGAGAATTCTGAACATCGGCTCAACATTCCCATTCGGAACGGCTGAACAGGTAACCCTTGCCCCACACCGTCTTGATCTTGCGCGCTTCACCCGCACTGTCGTCGAACTTGCGGCGCAACTTGGAGATCGCCACGTCCACCGAGCGATCGGTGCCGTTGAACTCGATGCCGCGCAGGCGTTGCAGGATCTGGTCGCGGCTGAGCACTTCGCCGGCATGTCTGGCCAGCACCACCAGCAGGTTGTACTCGCCGCTGGACAGCTCCACTGGTTGCTCGCGCCAGGTCACGGTGCGCTCGGACAGGTCGATGCACAGGTTGCCCATGATGATGCGGTCGTTGCCGGTCTGCGGCTCGCTCAGGCTGCTGCGGCGCAGCAAGGTCCGCACCCGGGCCAGCAACACCCGGGGTTCGCAGGGTTTGGTGACGTAGTCGTCGGCGCCCATTTCCAGACCCAGCACCTGATCGTGGCTGTCGTCGCGGGCGGTGAGCATGAGAATGGGCAGGGTCGCCGAATCGGCGCGCAGCAGGCGGCAGACTTGCAGGCCGTCGAGGCCGGGCAGCATCAGGTCGAGAATCACCAGGTCCGGCGCACTGGCCCGCGCCCGCTCGCGCACCTGATCGCCACGGCCGATGACGCTGACGGAGTAGCCGTTGCGTTCCAGGTAGCTGGCGATCAGTTCGGCGAGGGCGGTGTCGTCTTCGACCAGGAGGATGTTGGGCATGGGGTGTTTCCAAGGGGTGCTGTG
>NZ_JAIQWX010000257.1 GCF_020164475.1 Pseudomonas sp. REP124
ATTGCGCCGTTCCTCTGTAGGAGCGAGGCTTGCCCGCGAAGAGGCCAGAACTGACGCAGAAGAACTCGAACCTACCGCAAAAACGCCTGCCGATACTCCCCCGGCGTCCCGCCCAATGCCTGGCGAAACCTATTGGTAAAGTGGCTGGCACTGGCAAACCCGCAAGCCAGTGCAATCTCTCCCAATGGCTGCGAGGTGCAGCGCAGCAGTTCCCGCGCGCGGTTCAGGCGGCGAGCCAGCACATACTGATGCGGCGGCAGGCCGAAGCTTTCGCGGAACATCCGCGCAAAGTGGTATTCGGACAGCGAGCACAACGCCGCCAGTTGCCCCAGGCTGATCGCCGTGTCCAGATGACTGTCGATGTACTCCACCAACAAACGTCGTTGATGCGCTGCCAACCCTCCCTTGAGTCGCAGGTTCGGACGATTGCCGACCTGGCTGAGCAGGGCGTGACTGAGGATTTCATGAGCCAGGCTACTGGTGAGCAGACGCTCGCCCGGTTCGTCCCAGTTGAGCGTGATCAACCGCCTAAAACGCACCGCCTGTCGCGGGTCTTCAAGAAAAGTCTGCTCGCGCAACTGCAATTCCCGAGGCTCGCGATCCAGCAGCGTGACGCAACCCAGCGCGAATTGTTCGGGGCTGAAATACAGGTGGGCCAGGCGAATGTCGCCGTTGATCACCCAACCGGACTGATGGTCGGCGGGCAGGATGCACAGCTTGTCCGGGCCGCCCTTGGTGCCGGGCCGGTCGCGGCGAAAGGTGCCGGTACCGCCATCGATGTAGCACGACAGCGTGTGATGACTTGGCGCCTCGTAGTCTTGGGCGTCGTGATGGTTGCTCCACAAGGCCGCAGACAAGCCGTCACCGAGCTCGGCGCTGTGCTCCAGGCGAGCATTGGGCGAGCGGTTGAGGGCTTGAAAGACTTGCAGGGTGTCCAGGGCGGCCATGTTCGATTCTCTCCGACGCCTTGCATCCTACTCCGTAGACCTGCGCCTGCCAGCCCGCGGTGCGACAAAAGCGCAAGTTTATGCAAGTGCGCAAGCCATCGCCGCAGGACACTGGTGACCTATCGAGGAGCCTGCGCCATGAACCTTTCTTTGTATTTGCTGACCGTGCTGATTTGGGGCACCACCTGGATTGCCCTCAAGTGGCAACTGGGCGTGGTGGCTATTCCGGTGTCGATCGTCTATCGCTTCGGCCTCGCCGCGCTGGTGCTGTTTGCGATGTTGCTGCTCAGCCGCAAGCTGCAAGTGATGAACCGTCGCGGGCATCTGATCTGCCTGGCCCAGGGCCTGTGCCTGTTCTGCGTCAACTTCATGTGCTTTCTCACCGCGAGCCAATGGATTCCCAGCGGTCTGGTGGCCGTGGTTTTTTCCACCGCGACCCTGTGGAACGCCCTCAACGCGCGGGTGTTCTTCGGCCAGAAAATCGCTCGCAATGTGTTGATGGGCGGCGCGTTGGGCCTGCTGGGCCTGGGGTTGCTGTTCTGGCCTGAGCTGGTCGGCCACACCGCCAGCCCGCAAACCTTGCTCGGCCTAGGGCTAGCTCTGTGCGGGACCTTGTGTTTCTCGGCGGGGAACATGCTGTCGAGCCTGCAACAGAAAGCCGGACTCAAGCCCTTGACCACCAATGCCTGGGGCATGGCGTATGGGGCGGCGATGCTGTCGGTGTGGTGCCTGGTCAAGGGCATTCCGTTCGACATGGAGTGGAATGCCCGCTACATCGGCTCGCTGCTGTATCTGGTGATTCCGGGTTCGGTGATCGGCTTCACCGCTTACCTGACCCTGGTCGGACGCATGGGCCCGGAGCGCGCCGCCTATTGCACCGTGTTGTTCCCGGTGGTGGCGCTGAATGTCTCGGCATTCGTGGAGGGCTACCAGTGGACCGCGCCGGCGCTGATCGGGCTGGTGTTGGTGATGTTCGGTAACGTGCTGGTGTTCCGCAAACCCAAGGCAACCATGAGTGCGGGGGCGGGCAAGTTGGCTTGAGCAATGACTTCAGTTGTCCTTGCCCACCAACAGATAAATCAGGCCGAGGAACATGTACTCAATGTTGCTTCTCGCCCAGTCGAAGGCATTGCGCTGCGCGGAATACTCCATGTCGAACCATTCGTTGAGGATGATCACGTAGAGCGTTTGATAAACAAAAAGCGCGGTGCTGAAACCGATGATGGCGAACTTCTTGGCTTCATGAAATTCGCCGCGAGGTGCAGCAAGTTTGCGGTACAGGTGATAAGTGCCGACCAGGAAACTGAAGGTGAAGATGATCTCCAGGGTGATGATTGCCCAGTAAAAACGGTGGTGGAACATCGTTGAACTGATGGCTCGATATTGCCGGGAGTCGTTGCCCTCGGTATTGCTCATGCTGATGATTCGACCGATGTAGTCGGAGTAGGCCGCGTAGTCGGTGAAGTTGTTGGTGAGGGTCATCAGACCGAAAAGAGCGGCCATCAGGACGACCACTATCTTGCTTCGCCTGATAACGCCGGCGGTGGTGAAGTTGCTCATGCAAATACGCTCCGAATGCACGCAAAGTGCGGTTATTTCGTCGGAGTCTATAGCCGTTTCCCGCCAATGGGCCGGGGCACTGATTTGCAAGTTATGTCGTTGTTACACGGGTGTTTAAAGCGTTAAAAGGCGGCACGTCGACCGGGACGTGCCGCCTTGTCATCAGCCCTTCCAGACCTGTGGATTGACCAGATCCTGAGGACGCTCGCCGAGCAATGCGCTGCGCAAGTTGCTCAACGCACGGTTGGCCATGGCCTCGCGGGTTTCATTGGTGGCCGAGCCGATGTGCGGCAGGGTCACGGCGTTTTTCAGCTGGAACAGTGGCGACTCGGCCAGCGGTTCCTTCTCGTACACATCCAGCCCCGCGCCGCGAATCGTGTTGTTCTGCAGCGCTTCGATCAGCGCGGCTTCGTCGACTACCGGACCGCGTGCGATGTTCACCAGGATTGCGCTTGGCTTCATCAGTGCCAGTTCGCGATGGCTGATCAGGTGTCTGGTTTTCTCGCTGAGCGGTACCACCAGGCAGACGAAGTCGGCTTCGGCCAGCAGTTGATCCAGGGTGCGGAACTGCGCGCCGAGCTCCTGTTCCAGCTCGACCTTGCGGCTGTTGCCGCTGTAGAGGATCGGCATGTTGAAGCCCAGGCGACCACGACGGGCAATCGCCGCGCCGATGTTGCCCATGCCGACGATGCCCAGGGTCTTGCCGTGGACATCGCAACCGAACAGCTGCGCACCGACGGTCGCCTGCCATTGGCCGGCCTTGGTCCAGGCGTCGAGTTCGGCGACGCGGCGGGCGCTGCTCATCAGCAGGGCAAAACCCAGATCGGCGGTGCTTTCGGTGAGCACGTCCGGGGTGTTGGTCAGCATGATCCCGCGTTCGCTGAGGTAGGCCACGTCGTAGTTGTCGTAGCCCACCGAAACGCTGGACACCACTTCCAGCTTGGCGGCGTTCTCCAGTTGCGCGCGGCCGAGCTTGCGGCCGACGCCGATCAGGCCGTGGGCGTGGGGCAGGGCTTCGTTGAACTGGGCATTGATGTCGCCGTTTTTCGGGTTCGGCACAATGACGTCGAAGTCTTGTTGCAGGCGTTCGACCATTTCAGGCGTGACGCGGCTGAAGGCGAGGACGGTTTTTTTCATGGAGGCGGGCTCGGCGAGTGAGAATGGTTAGCAAGCTACTAGCCTCAAGCGGCAAGCCGCAAGTCTAAAAGTCGCTGGGCTGCTATTAACTTGCAGCTCGCCGCTTGAAGCTCACAGCTGCCCTCCAGCTATAATCGCGCCCTACGCATCCCTTGGAGCCAGCATGACTTCCCCGAAACAACCACCGGTCGCCGACGCCCCGAGCGACGAGCAGGCCGAGCTGCCTGAGACTGTCGAAGGCGAAACCCGAGCCGCGATCCCGGCGTTCAAGTTTCCGTTCAAGCCGGGTGAATTGCAGGGTGCCAAAGGCTCCAATCAGCCCTGGTACAAGAATGGCGCCAAGAATGGCCACACCAAGACCCCAGGCATGGCCCCGCCGGGGACTCGGCGGTCGATGGGTAAGCGCTGAGATTCAGACTTTGTGGTGACTGTGCCGCCGTCTTCGCGAG
>NZ_JAIQWX010000258.1 GCF_020164475.1 Pseudomonas sp. REP124
AGCGGGCTTGCTCGCGAAGGCGGTTTATCAGACGAAGAAAATAAAATTTGCCAAAGGAGAACGATCGTTCTACTGTAAGCAACATGAACGAAATCACTAGCAACGACACACAAGACATCATTCTGGATGTCGCCGAAAAGTTGATCTACAAAGGTGGCATCGCCGCCACTGGCATGGATCTTCTGGTGAAAACCGCCGGCGTCTCCAGAAAGAGCATCTACCGCTACTTCGCCAACAAGGACGAACTGGTGGTCGCGGCCCTGATGCGCCGGGATATCCGCTGGATGCACTGGTACAGAAATGCGGTAGATCAGGCCGAGACCCCGGCCGACCGCCTGCTCAACCTGTTTACGGTATTGAAATCGTGGTTTGAATCCGAGGGTTTTCGCGGCTGCGCTTTCATCAATACCAGCGGCGAAACGGGTGACCCGCAGGACCCGGTTCGCCAGGTAGCCCGGGACCACAAACAGAAGCTGCTCGACTATGTGTGCGAGCTGTGCACAGAACATGGCGCCGACGATCCGCAAACGCTGGCCAAACAGCTGCTGATCCTGATCGAAGGTGCCATAACCGTGGCGCTTGTAATGGGTGATCACAGTGCCGCCGATAATGCGCAATGCATGGCGCGAAAGTTATTGGACCTGTAACAACTTGCTCAAGCCCGACAACTTGCTGGAACTTAACTTTATACGGAGACGTGAAATGTCAAACGCCGAAGCTCGTCCGCCATTGCCGCCTTTCACCCGTGAATCGGCCATCGAAAAAATCCGCCTGGCCGAAGATGGCTGGAACTCCCGCGATCCGCAGCGGGTATCGCTGGCCTACACCCTGGACACCAAATGGCGTAACCGCGCCGAATTCGCCAACAACCGCGAAGAAGCCAAGGCCTTCCTGACCCGCAAATGGGCCAAGGAACTGGATTATCGGCTGATCAAGGAACTCTGGGCCTTCACCGACAACCGCATCGCCGTGCGTTACGCCTATGAATGGCACGACGATTCGGGCAACTGGTTCCGCTCCTACGGCAACGAAAACTGGGAATTCGACGAAAACGGCCTGATGGCTCACCGTTTTGCCTGCATCAACGACATGCCGATCAAGGAAAGCGAGCGTAAATACCACTGGCCACTGGGTCGCCGGCCTGACGATCACCCGGGACTGTCGGATCTCGGTCTGTAATCCCACCCTCCCCTGTAGGAGCTGTCGAGTGCAACGAGGCTGCGATCTTTCAAAGATCAAAAGATCGCAGCCTTCGGCAGCTCCTACACGGGATACGCCGTAGGAGCGAGGCTTGCCCGCGAAAGCGATGTGTCAGTCGACATCGACATTGACTGACCCGACGCATTCGCGGGCAAGCCTCGCTCCTACAGCGATGAGGCCAGAGCAGTCGCCGCAGCAGCCGGATAGGCGTAACATATCCGCCCTTCCCCGCAGCCCCATGCTGCACTCTGCCCAAGTAAGCCCGATTCCATGCCTTTCGAACTCAGCGTTGACCTCTTCACCCTGGCCATTCTGGCCCTTGTCGCTTTCATTGCCGGTTTCATCGATGCCATCGCCGGTGGCGGCGGTCTGTTGACCACCCCCGCGTTGCTCACCGCCGGCCTGCCGCCGCATCTGGTGCTGGGCACCAACAAACTCAGTTCGACCTTCGGCTCGGCCACCGCCAGCTTTACCTTCTACCGCCGCAAGCTGTTCCACCCCAAGCAGTGGATGCACGCCATCATCGGTACCCTGGTCGGCGCGCTGGCTGGCGCCGGGGTTGCCCATTACCTGCCCGCCGAATGGCTGAACAAGATGCTGCCGGTGATCGTCTTCGCCTGTGGCATCTACCTGTTGTTTGGCGGCACGCCGAAAGCGCCGCTGGACAGCAACGCACCGATCAAGAAGAAATGGCAATCGACCCAGGGTTTCACCCTCGGGTTCTATGACGGCGTGGCGGGACCCGGCACCGGGGCGTTCTGGACGGTCAGCAGCATGCTGATGTACCCGATCGATCTGGTGAAAGCTAGCGGCGTGGCGCGCAGCATGAACTTCGTCAGCAACATCGCGGCGCTGACGGTGTTCGTGATTTCCGGGCAAGTGGACTGGATCATCGGCCTGTGCATGGGCCTGTCCGTGATGGTGGGTGCGTTCTTCGGGGCTCGCACCGCCATCAGCGGCGGCGCGAAATTCATTCGTCCGGTGTTCATCACCGTGGTGCTGGGCCTGACCGTGCGGTTAGCCTGGCAGCACTGGTTCAGCGTGGCCTAAACGCCGCGCCACATAGACGTCGATCAGGTAACGGGCAATCGAGCGCGACGCCGGCAACGGCGGCAGCGCGTGGACGTTGAACCACTGGGCATCCTCGATTTCGTCCTCCTGGCAGACAATCTCGCCCCCGGCATATTCGGCATGGAAGCCGAGCATCATCGAGTGCGGGAACGGCCAGCACTGGCTGCCCATGTACTGGATGTTCTTGACCTCGATCCGCACCTCTTCACGCACCTCGCGAATCAGGCAGTCCTCGGCCGATTCGCCAGGCTCGGCAAACCCCGCCAATGTGCTGTAGACCCCGCTGACGAACCGTGGCGAGCGTGCCAGGAGCACTTCATCGCCACGGGTCACCAGCACGATCATGCTCGGTGAAATCCGTGGATAGCTGCGCATATCGCAGGGCTCGCAATACATCGCCCGCTCGCGCGACACCTGGGTCATGGCCTGACCGCAGTTGCCGCAGAAGCGGTGCTCGCGGGCCCAGGTGCCGATCTGCGCGGCATAACCCAGGACCTTGAAGAGGGTGTGATCGCCTTCGAGCATGAACGCCCGCAAACCTTTCCAGTTGCAGCCCGGAACGTCGCTGTGACTGCGCAGTTCCAGCAGGTACACCGGCTCGCCATCGAGATGACCGATGCCATGTTCGGCCAGAATCGGCAGGTCCTGGCGCTTGAGCCATTCCCTGGGGAACAGCGCGCCGTTGTCATCGAACAAAAAGCCTTCCGGGCTGCGCGCTACGGCCCAGCCGCCCGGTTGATCGGTGTCCAGTACTGCAGTGGTCCAGCGTGGGGTCATTTTTCACTCAATCCAGAAATTCGGGTTTCTGTTTGCTCATATGGGCGGCCATGGCCACGCGCAAATCGTTGGATTGCAACATGGCGGCGTTCCAGGTAGCGACGTATTCCAGGCCGTCATCGATGCGATGGTCACGCATGTAGCTGATCATCTCCTTGGTGCCGGCGATGGCGATCGGCGACTTGCTCGCGATTTCGCGGGCGATGCCCATGACGCCGTCGAGCAGGCTGGCGGTGTCGCTGTAGACGCGATTGACCAGGCCCATGCCACGGGCTTCTTCGGCGCCGAAATTGCGACCAGTGTAAGCCAGTTCACGCAGCATGCCGTCACCAATGATGCGCGGCAAGCGTTGCAGCGTGCCGACGTCGGCGGCCATGCCGATGTCGATTTCCTTGATCGAGAACTGTGCGTCTTCGGCGGCGTAGCGCATATCGCAGGCGGCGATCAGGTCGATGGCGCCGCCCAGGCAGTAGCCCTGGATCGCCGCGAGCACCGGCTTGCGGCAGTTGTCGACGGCGTTGAAGGACGCTTGCAGGTTGAGGATCTTGCGCCGCAGCAGGCGCGCGTTGCGGCCGACGTCCTTGCCCATTTCATTGGCGACGCCGGCCAGCATCATCAGGTCGATGCCGGAGGAAAAGTGCTTGCCGGCGCCACTGAGCACCACCACCCGAACTTCGTCGGTGTCATCGATCCACTGGAAAATCTCGACGATCTCGCTCCAGAACGCAGCGTTCATCGAGTTGATCTTTTCCGGACGGTTGATCTGTACATGAGCGATGTTATCGGCCAGTTCGACGTTGAACGCGGAGTATTGAGACATGCCGGGGATCCTTCTAGCAGGCAAAAAAGAGGCCCGACTATAACAAGGGCGGGAGGTGGTGGTTCGGCCAAAAGCTAGACCGGTTTGGGCTTTGTGGTGTGATTCAGGGCCTCTTCGCGGGCAAGCCTCGCTCCTACAGGTT
>NZ_JAIQWX010000259.1 GCF_020164475.1 Pseudomonas sp. REP124
CTATTCCTGTAGGAGCGAGGCTTGCCCGCGAAGAGGCCCTCCATCACACCACAAAACCATCAGACAGCCGCAAACCGCTTATCCAGATAATCAATGATCACCTTGGACTCATACATCCAGGTGGTCTTGCCGTCTTCTTCGATACGCAGGCACGGCACTTTGATCTTGCCGCCTTGCTCGAGCAGGGTCTGGCGATCCTGTTCGTTGTTCTTCGCATCGCGCAACGCCACCGGCACGTTCAGGCGGCGCAGGGTGCGGCGGGTTTTCACGCAGAACGGGCAGGCGTGGAACTGATACAGGGTCAGGCCCTTGGCCGAGGCTTCGACCTGGGCCTGGGCGGCGGCGGGGCGTTGCTTCTTGCCGGGGCGGGTGATGAAGTCGATGAGGATGATCAGTTGGCCGAGGCCGACACGAAGCGCTTTGACGAGCATATTGCAAGCCTCACGGGGCAAATGAAGAAAGGCGCGCAGCTTACCTGATTTTTCACGGGCGAAAAAAAACCGGCGATGAATGCCGGTTTTCTTACGCAAGCGAATTACTTGATCAGGCTGAGGAATTCGCTGCGGGTGGCGGCGTTCTCGCGGAACTCACCGAGCATCACCGAGGTGATCATCGACGAATTCTGCTTTTCCACACCGCGCATCATCATGCACATGTGCTTGGCCTCGATCACCACTGCAACGCCCAGGGCACCGGTCACCTGCTGGACCGCATCGGCGATCTGGCGGCTGAGGTTTTCCTGGATCTGCAGGCGGCGGGCGTACATATCGACGATCCGCGCGACTTTCGACAGGCCCAAGACCTTGCCGCTCGGAATGTAGGCGACGTGGGCCTTGCCGATGAATGGCAGCAGGTGGTGTTCGCACAACGAGTAGAGCTCGATGTCCTTGACCAGCACCATTTCGCTGTTGTCGGAGCTGAACAAGGCACCGTTGGTGACCTCTTCGAGCGTCTGCTCGTAACCGCGGCAGAGGTACTTCATGGCTTTGGCGGCACGTTTTGGCGTGTCGAGCAGGCCTTCGCGGGAGACGTCCTCGCCCAATTGGCCGAGGATCGCGGTGTAATTCTGTTCCAGGGACATGAAACTACCTGTGGGATTTTACGCAAAGGGCAAGGGTACGGTGGCGGACACGGCGCTGCAAGCGTGACGCATCAGCTTTACTCGTCGCGACCTTCCATCATGGTGCGCTTGAGCATCACATAAACGGCGCCGGCACCGCCATGTTTGGCCTGGCAGGAGGTGAAGCCGAGCACTTGCGGATGCTGGCGCAGCCAGGTGTTGACGTGGCTTTTGATCATCGGCCGCTTGCCGTCCAGGCGCACAGCCTTGCCGTGGGTGACGCGCACGCAGCGGATTTCGAATTTGGTCGCTTCGGCCAGGAACGCCCAGAGGGTTTGCCGGGCCTTTTCCACGTTCATGCCGTGCAGGTCGAGGCTGCCTTCGAATGGAATCTGCCCGACCTTGAGCTTGCGCATCTGGCTTTCCTGCACGCCGTCACGGGCCCACATCAGCTCGTCTTCAGGCCCGACGTCGATCACGAACTGATCGGACAGACCGTCTACGGTAGCGACATCAGTGCGCACGGTGGCGGACTGGCGCAGCTTGGCGATCTGTGCGCGGTCAGCTTTGGGTTTGCCGGTTTCGGCGCGATCGTGCTTGATCGGCTTGACGCCTTGGATCGCACTTTTGAACAGGGAAAAATCGTCGTCTTGCATGTCAGCCTCCGCGAAGGGCGGCCAGTTTACCCAACTCGAAGCAAATGGGCGCGCGACAAAACGCGCGGCGTTCGATCCGGGCAGGGTTTCAGTCGTGTTTCTTCATAAGATGCGGGGACATGTTCAGCTCTCGCGACTGCCGCGAGCGACGGCGGCAGCGGCGCCACAGCCACACGCCGATGTACAGCACGAACAGGCCGACCACCAGGACTACAGCAGCACCGCCGCGATTGGTGTTCATCTCGCCCAGGGCAGGGGCGTGGCCCAGCAGTGCGGCGACGCCGGCCATGGCGAGCAGAACTCCGCAGGTTGCCAGCAGCGCGGCGAACGCCGCGCCGATTCGAAAACGCCAGTTGCGTTGGCCTTTGGGGCGCAAGCGGCGAGCGTCAAAACCATCGGATAACTTCATTCCGACCTTCCTCAGTGGGTATCGGCCCTTCGACCGGAAGTTGACCGGGTTGTTCCTGAGGCTAAGACAATTACAGCTAATGAGAGGCTTTTGCGGATGAGCGGCGCATGGGCCGCTCATTGAACATCGATCAGATCAGGCTGTTGGTCTGGGCAACGGCGGCAAAGTTGTCGGCCATGATTGCCATTTCAGTCTGCTGAACATGCTCGGCGCTCAGCACGCCACCCTTGTAGGGCAGGTCGCGGGTGGCGCAGGCGTCTTCCACGAGGGTGCAGCGAAAGCCCAGGTTTTTCGCTGCCCGCACCGTGGTGCTGACGCTGGAGTGGCTCATGAAACCGCACACCACCAGATCCACCGAACCCAGTTCTTCGAGGCGTTTTTTCAGATCGGTGCCGTGAAACGCACTGGGCAGAATCTTCTCGATCCTGATTTCACCGTCCAGCGGCTCCAGCCCTGGAATGAACTGGCCACGCTCCCCGCGTGGGTCGAACAGACCACCGACAGTGCCGAGATGGCTGACGTGCACAATCGGCCGACCGGCTGCACGGGCGGCAGTGACCAATTGTTTGATGTTCGCGACTGCCTCATCCATGCCGCTCAGGGCAAGCGGGCCGCTGAGGTACTCTTTCTGGGCATCGATAATGATCAGGGTCGCATGACTCAGTTTGGCCGCCGGATAACCGCGGCCGCTGAGTTGAAACATCGTTTGTGGAACGGACATTCTGGGGCTCCTTGGAGTGGGGCTTTTGCGCCATTGTCCTCTGGCTGAGCGCTTCTGTGAATCGCTACCATCGTAGGCACCGTCGTTACTGGCGTGCAGCGTTGTCAAGTGGTCCGTTTTGTTCAATACCCAAGTGAAAAAAGAGATTAGTCCTACATCGGCGATGGCGTTTTCCCGCGTTCGTCCTGCCGACGTTTGACTGGTAGAATCGCCAGTCGATTTTTCTGGAGTTTGCCGTTGTGATCACTTCCCGCCTTCGTACCCTGCGTGACCATATTCGTTGGGCCGTCAGCCGCTTTCATGGGGAGGATCTGTTTTTCGGCCATGGCACCGACAATGCCTGGGATGAAGCGCGGCAACTGGTGTTGGGCGCGCTGCATCTGCCGTGGGAAATCTCTGACAGCTATCTGGACTGCAATCTGGAAGAAGACGAAGTCGCGCATTTGCAGTTGCTGCTCAAGCGCCGCATCGAAGAGCGTGTGCCGACGGCCTATCTGCTGGGCGAGGCCTGGTTCTGCGGCCTGTCGTTCATCGTCGATGAGCGCGTGCTGATCCCGCGCTCGCCGATCGGCGAGTTGATCGAAAACCGTTTTACCCCATGGCTGGGCACGGAACCTGCGCGGATCCTCGACCTGTGCACCGGCTCCGGTTGCATCGGTATCGCCTGCGCCTACGAGTTCCAGGACGCCGAAGTGGTCTTGGCCGATCTGTCGTTCGAAGCGCTGGAAGTGGCCAACCAGAATATCGAACGCCATGGCGTCGATGAGCGGGTCTTCACGGTGCAGGGTGATGGTTTCGATGGCTTGCCGGGTCAGCGGTTCGACCTGATCGTGTCGAACCCGCCGTATGTGGACGCCGAAGATTTCGCCGACATGCCGGACGAATACCAGCATGAACCGGAGCTGGGCCTGGCCTGCGGTGACGATGGCTTGAATCTGGTGCGCCGCATGCTCGCCGAAGCGGCGGATCACCTGACCGAGAAGGGCTTGTTGATTGTCGAGGTGGGCAACAGCCAGATTCACGTTGAAGCGCTGTACCCGGAAGTCGACTTCGCCTGGCTTGAGTTCGAGCGTGGCGGGCATGGCGTGTTCATGTTGACGGCCGAACAGTGCCGCGATCATCAGGCGTTGTTCGCATCCCGCGTGTGACCTTTAA
>NZ_JAIQWX010000026.1 GCF_020164475.1 Pseudomonas sp. REP124
GGGAGCGAGCCTGCTCGCGATGGCGTCAGCCCGCCCAACCAATGACTCAAGGCTTACGCAACAAATAGGTGTCCATTATCCACCCATTCTCCACCCGCGCCGCCTTGCGCACCCGCTCGATCTCCTGCTCCACATCCCCCAGCCGGCCACTGATCAGAATCTCGTCCGGCGTGCCCAGGTAAGCACCCCAGTAAATCTCGGTGTCCTTGTCCTCCACCTGCTGGTAGGAATCGTGCGCATCGAGCATCACCACCAGGCAATCGGCATCGCTCACCTGCCCCGCCGCCAATCTGCGACCGGTGGTGATTTCCACCGAACGGCCGATCTGGTTCAACGGCACCTTGTGCTGCGCCGCCAGAGCCTGGACGCTGGTGATGCCGGGGATAACGTCGAACTCGAAGGCACAGGTGCCCGAGGCGAGAATCGCCTGCAGGATGCGAATGGTGCTGTCGTACAGCGCCGGGTCGCCCCACACCAGGAAACCACCGCACTGGCCGTCGGCCAATTGCTCGTTGATCAGCTTCTCGAAGGTGCGCTGCTTGGCCAGGTTCAGGTCATCGACGCTGGAGGTGTAGTCCACATCACCGCGCTCGCGTTCCGGGCTCTGGGCTTCGACGAAGCGATAGTCATGATCGGTGATGTAGCGTTCGCAAATCTCCCGACGCAGGTCGATCAGCTTGTCCTTGCTTTCACCCTTGTCCATGAGGAAAAACACGTCCGCCTGATTCAGCGCCTTCACCGCCTGCATGGTGATGTAGTCGGGATTACCGGCGCCAATGCCGATGACCAGGATTTTTTTCATCAAAGGGTTCCTTCGGGCTCGGTGCCCGGCAAGCGCAGTCGCCAGCAGCCATTGAACTGCAGTTCGATGGCCGACAGCGGCTCCACATCAATCAGATTGAACGCCGAACTGTGCAGCACATGGGTCAGCGCGGCGCGGATGATAAACGGATGGGTGATGGCGACGACATGCCCGGGTGTCGATTCCAGGGTCGTCAGCCAGTCGGCGACTCGCTCGATGACCTGTGTCACCGACTCGCCGCCGTGTGGTGCGCTGTCCGGCGCAGCAAGCCAGCCTTCAAGATTTTCCGGCTCGCTCTGCTGCAGGTCTTTGATGCGAACACCGCTCCAGCGTCCGAGATCGCAATCCCGGAGTGCCTCGACAATCTCCACCGTCTCACCGAACAGCTCGGCGGTCTGCCGGGCGCGCAGCTCCGGCGCACTCATCAGCCTGGGAGAGCCCTTGAACTGAGCGCTGCGCGAACCCTTGGCCGATTGCCAATCCATCTCCACGGGCTCGTTTGTAGGAAATCTCGCCAATTTTTGTGCGACGGTTCGAGCGTGGCATATCAGTGTCAAACGGGTCGCCTGCACGAAAAATCTCTCTGTCGTGACTTCAAAAACAGCCTGGGGCCGCGTAATAGAGGGCAATTGTGCCGTAACGAAAGGATCTGGGGGCGTTTTGTTTCAGTTTGAGTCACGCACACCCTCAGGTAATTCTTCCCACAAGAAAGACTTTGTCCGACAGCCTTTCAGGCAGAGGCCTACAAGGTCAATCGACATCCCTGTAGCCCTTTGACCCGAGAGCCCATACCTCATGTTCAGGCACCCGGAACCGCGCCAAAATTAACTAGACATGCAATAGCCGTAGACTAAATACTGGTTTCAAAGGATTACCGTTTTCTCATCCAGCAGGAGCCCGGATGCCCTCATTCAAAGACCCGATCTTCGATCCAGGTCTGGACATTGTTTTCTGGATATCTCCCAGTCCGAACATTGCCCGTCCGAACACAACGCCGAACGCGCCGATGCCCCGAGACTGCGCGTCGCTTGTGGCCATGAAACCGTAATCAATAAAAAAGAGCGGAGCCTGATAACGCGCCCGCCGTTTCAATGCGTGGAAACCGACAGTGATAGTCCGGTCCGGTGCCCGACACCGAGCCTTTGATAAGGAGTGCATCCATGCTGGTCTTGCGTCCAGTGCAATTAAGCGACCTGCCCCAGTTGCAGCGACTTGCCCGGGAAAGCCTGGTGGGCGTCACGTCCCTGCCGGACGATGGCGAACGCCTGCGGGACAAGATTCTCGATTCCTGTACCTCGTTCGAGCACGACGCGTTCAGCCCCGGTCCCGAGAGCTACTGCTTCGTACTGGAGGACCTGACGAACCGCTGTCTGGTGGGCTGCTCGGAAATTCTCGCCACCGCCGGTTTCACAGAACCGTTCTATAGCTTGCGCAACCGGCACTTCAACAGCGCCTCGCGGGAACTGGACATCGAGCATGACGTGCCGGCACTGTCGGTCTGTCATGACCTCAGCGGCCACACCTTGCTGCGCGGCTTCCACATCGATGCAGCACTTGAACGCTCGGCGTTTTCGGAGCTGTTGTCGCGGGCGCGCCTGCTGTTCATCGCGGCTTATCCCCGGCGGTTTTCCGATGCGGTCATCACCGAAATCGTCGGCTACAGCACCGACGAAGGCCATTCGCCGTTCTGGGATGCGGTGGGCAAGCACTTTTACGATCTGTCCTACGTCGAGGCCGAGCGGCTGTGTGGCCTGGAAAGTCGGCGCTTTCTCGCCGAACTGATGCCGCAATACCCGATCTACGTGCCGATGCTGCCCCAGGCCGCGCAGGACTGCATCGGCCGCATCCATCCCGATGGCCAGGATGCCTTCGATATCCTCGAGCGCGAAGGATTCGAGACCAACAGCTACGTCGATCTGTTCGACGGTGGCCCGACTCTTTTTGCACGCACCCAGGGCATTCGCTCGATCGCCAACGGCCACACCACCGTGGCCCGGCCTGGCTCGGTGATCGACGCCCGCGGCCGCTATCTGGTGAGCAATGACTCGCTGGAGAACTATCGGGCCATCGTCGCCGATCTCGATCATGTTCCCGGTCAGCCTGTGACACTGGACGCCAGCATGTGCGCCGCGCTGAAAGTCAGCGAAGGCAGCCCGATCCGGTTGATCGCCCTGTGAGGCTCGATCGGCCCCGGCGCCCGAGCCTGCGCGAAACAGGAGTTGCAGCATGATCGTCCGTCCCGTTGAGGTCACCGACCTGCCCGCCCTGCGTGCCCTGGTCCGGCAGGCGGGCCGTGGACTGAACAGCCTGCCGGCCAACGAAGAACGCCTGAACCACCGTCTGCGCTGGGCCAAACGGACGTTCGCCGAACAGGTCGAGCGCGCCGATGCCGATTACCTGTTCGTGCTCGAAGACGACGACCAGCAAGTGATCGGCGTCAGTGCCATGACCGGGGCCATCGGCCTGCGTGAACCCTGGTACAACTACAGGGTCGGGATGACGGTCAGTTCGTCGGCGGATCTGGGGATCCAGCGGCAGATGCCGACGCTGTTTTTGAACAATGAGATGACCGGGCAATCGGAGCTCAGCTCGCTGTTTCTGCGCCCCGATCAACGTCTGGAAGGTCGCGGGCGGTTGCTGTCACTGGGGCGCCTGCTGTTTGTCGCCGAGTTCCCGCACCTGTTCGGCGACAAGCTCATCGCCGAACTGCGCGGCAGTGCCGACGAGCGCGGTTGCTCACCGTTCTGGGACAGCGTGGGCCGGCACTTTTTCAAGATGGATTTCAGTCATGCCGATCATATGTCGTGGCTGGGCAACAAGGCGTTCATCGCCGAACTGATGCCGCGCCAGCCGCTGTACACCTGCCTCCTCACCGAGCAGGCCCAGGCGGTGATCGGCAAGCCCCATGCGAACAGCGAACCGGCGCTGAAAATACTCTCCGCCGAGGGATTTGCCCACCAGGGTTATGTCGACATCTTCGATGCGGGACCTGTGATCGAGGCGCCGGTCTCGAACATTCGAACCGTGCGTGACAGCCAGTTGCTGGATCTGTCCCTCGGCACCCCGGACGATCAGGCGCCGATGTGGCTGATCCACAACCGGCGCCTGGAAAACTGCCGCATCACCATGGCCCCGGCGCGACGGACGGGGCATTGCCTGACCGTCGATCGGCTGACCGCCAAACGTCTGCAATTGCAACCCGGCGATTCAGTACGTTGCGTACTGCTGCACAACCGGCAGCGACAGGCGGTGGCGGCTTAATCCTTTCAGCCTGTGAGGGGCGATTCAGACGGCTTTCGCGGCCTGCGCCAGACAGAATGGCCGTATTCACCCTAAATTCGTCATCATTCGATACATCCACCCGTGATAGCCTTTAACACTTTCGGCGTTGACACTTTTGCTCAAGCCCTTCCATTTCCATTGGTGGAACTCATATGTCCAGGCTGTCTCATCAAGATTTGCGCCGCAATTTCCGTCAACTGTTCGCGTCCAACACCTGCTACCACACCGCATCGGTCTTCGATCCAATGTCGGCGCGCATCGCCGCCGACCTGGGGTTCGAGGTGGGCATCCTGGGTGGTTCGGTCGCGTCGTTGCAGGTCCTGGCCGCCCCTGACTTTGCCCTGATCACCCTCAGCGAATTCGCCGAACAGGCCACCCGCATCGGCCGCGTCGCCCAGCTGCCGGTGATTGCCGACGCCGACCACGGCTACGGCAACGCGCTCAATGTCATGCGCACCATCGTCGAACTCGAACGCGCCGGCATCGCCGCCCTGACCATCGAAGACACCCTGCTGCCGGCGCAATTCGGCCGTAAATCCACCGACCTGATCACCGTCGCGGAAGGCGTCGGCAAGATCCGCGCAGCCCTCGAAGCCCGCTGCGACTCGGAAATGGCGATCATCGCCCGTACCCACGCCGGGATCCTGCCGGTCCAGGAAATCATCAGCCGCACCAAGCAATACCAGGCCGCAGGCGCGGACGGCATCTGCATGGTCGGCATCAAGGATTTCGACCACCTGGAAAAAATCGCCGAGCACCTGACCGTACCACTGATGCTCGTGACCTACGGCAACCCGCTGCTGCGCGACGACAAACGCCTGGCCGAACTGGGCGTACGCGTGGTAATCGACGGCCACGGCGCCTACTTCGCCGCCATCAAGGCCACCTACGACAGCCTGCGCGAACAACGCCAGATCTTCACCCAGGCCTCGGACCTCAGCGCGACTGAACTGACCCATACCTATACTCAGCCGGAGGAGTACATCCGTTGGGCTGAGGAGTTCATGAGTGTGAAGGAATAACCGCGCGAGGTTTCTGGCAAGGCAACACAACATTGTGGGAGCGGGCTTGCTCGCGAAAGCGGTGTTTCAGTCAACGGTGATGGTGACTGATACACCCCATTCGCGAGCAAGCCCGCTCCCACATTGGTTTTGGGTACATCCGCAAGAATCAGGTCAGCTGTCAGGCCGCCATCGCTGGCAAGCCAGCTCCCACAGATTCTGTAGCTGTACGCACAATCTATGGCGACCCCGAACCACTGTAGGAGCGAGCATGCTCGCGATGGTGGTTAACGATGACGTGGGCTGTCTGAATGTCTGCGGTGCCTGGGCATTCATCGCGAGCGGGTTCGCTCCCACAGTTTTGGTCTGGGTGCATTCGCGAAATCGGGTTGTCTGCGAGGCCGCCTTCGCGAGCAAGCCCGCTCCCACAGTGGGTCGGTGTGCATCCGTGAGATCTGGTCGATTGTCAGGACGAATTCGCGGGCAAGCCTTGCTCCTACAGGGGCTGTGGTGGACGCAAAATCTGCGGGCGCCCCGAACATCTGTAGGAGCTGTCGAGTGGAACGAGGCTGCGATCTTTCAAAATCAAAAGATCGCAGCCTTCGGCAGCTCCTACACGGGACCGTGCCAACAGACAGGTCGAGTGTCAGCTCGCCTCGGCGGCTTTGGCTTTTGATTTTGATCCACCCGCCCCGTCGGCAGGCTGAGTGGAGGCATTTATCCGGGGGTGAGGCGCGTAGCGCCGTGCGGCGCAGCCGCACACATCGAGAGGAGGTGCAGCGAAGCAAACCGGAGGCGATGCCCCCGGATGAATGCCGGAGCGAAGGAACCCCGAGCTCTAGCGAGGGGCCGAACGTTGGGGCAAGACTTTTTGGTTACTTTTGGCTGGGCCGGCATTCCGGGCGTTTGCCAAAAGTGACCCGACCGTCAGGGCGGAACCGACAGCCGCCGCGACCGCAGCAATGGATATGTTCACAGACCAAAAAGCTCGCGAGCAGGCTCGCTCCCACAATGGGGATCTGGGTACATCCGCAATGTAAAGGTCGCCTGTAAGTAAGCCTTCGCGAGCAAGCCCGCTCCCACAGTGGGGCTCTGGGTACATCCGAAGAATCAGGTCGACTACCAGGCCGTCGCCGCAGGCAATACCCCGCACTTTGGCTATACATGAAGGACAAGGGTCAAACCCGTTTCCCTCAGGACGTCCATGCAGACCTTCCAAGTGTTGATCATCGGCAGCGGTTTTGGCGGTCAGTGTGCCGCGGTGAATCTGCTCAAGGCCGGCATCACCGATTTTCGTATGCTCGAACGGCGGGATTTTTTTGGCGGGACCTGGTGCCAGAACACCTACCCGGGCGCGGCGGTGGATGTGCCGTCGCCACTCTATTCCCTGTCTTTTGCCCCCTACCGCTGGACGCAGATGTTCGCCGAACAGGCCGAACTGCATCTCTACACTCGCCATGTCGTCGAGCATTTCGGCCTGCGCGACCGGGTGCAACTTGAGGCCAACGTCGAGCGGGTGGAATGGGACGAATCCGCAAAAAAATGGACCGTACACACCGCCAAAGGCACCTTCCACGCACAGTTCCTGATCAACGCCACCGGGCCATTGAGCCAACCGGTGGTGCCGCACTTCCCCGGCCAGGAACGTTTCAAGGGCAAGACCTTTCACACCAACAACTGGGACCATTCCTACGACTACCGGCAAAAACGCGTCGCCATCGTCGGCAGCGGCGCCAGCGCGGCTCAGGTCATCCCGGCAATCGCCCCGGACGTCGAGCACCTGCACGTGTTCCAGCGCACACCGCATTGGGTGCTGCCCCGGGCGGATCGCACGTTCGGGCGTTTCCAGCGCTGGCTGCTGGGGTTCAAGCCGGCCTACAAACTGCTGCGCTGGATGATCTACTGGCAGTTCGAAACCCGGGTGATCGCCTTCAAATACTCCAAGCCGGCGGTGCGCATGGTCCAGCATCAGGCCCTGCGCTTCATCAAACGCCAGGTACCCGACGCCGAACTGCGGCGAAAACTCACGCCGGACTACACCATCGGCTGCAAGCGGGTGATTCTCTCCAGCACCCTGTATCCGGCGCTCGCCCGGCCCAACGTGACGCTGCACAGTCGCGAACAGGGCATTGCCGAGATCGACGAAACCGGCATCGTCATGCAGGACGGCCAGCACATCGACCTCGACCTGATCGTCTGGTCCACCGGCTATGACGCCACCGACGGGGTGATTTCCTACCCGGTCACCGGCAGACACGGCACCCAGTTGCGCAATGTCTGGGCCGAATACCCCCGGGCCTACCTCGGCACCGCCCTGCCCGACTTTCCCAACCTGTTCATCGTTACCGGCCCGAACACCGGGATCGGCCATACATCGGCGCTGTTCATCATCGAATCGCAGATGAACTACATCCTCGACTGCATTCGCACGCTAAAAAATCGGGGTTTGCGCAGCATCGAAGTGCGCCCCGAGGCAGAACGTACCTACACTGAAATGATCCATAGAGAAATGGAACGCACGGTGTGGAAGTCCGGAGGCTGCCACAGTTGGTATCAAAGCAAGAGCGGTCATGTGGTGGCGATGTTCCCGGGGTTCAGTTTCAGCTTTCATCGACTGACCCGAGCCCTGAAACCGGCCGACCACATATTGTCCTGATCCGTCAGAAGGAAGACGACAGATGCTTTTACTGGTAGTCGCTATCGCGGTGTTTGCGGCCTGGTGCTGGCTGAGCTACCCGGCGGTCGGGTACTGGCTGTACAACTTGAGCGTGGCCGCCGAGGCCAGGCTGTACAAGTTGCACAAAATTGTCGTGCCGATCAACGAGATGACCGTCTCGACCTGGCAGGGCGGCCCCTATGAAGCATCCAGCAGTGTCTTGATGCTGCATGGCTTCAGTGGCGACAAGAACCTCTGGCTGCGTTTTGCCCGGTACTTCGTCGGCAACTACCGGGTGATCATTCCCGACATCGCCGGCCATGGCGAAACCGGCTTCAAGGCCGGTGGCGGTTATGACATCCCGTTGCAGGCCAAGCGCATGATTCAGTTGCTGGATGTGTGCGGGGTCGAGAAGGTCCACGTGATCGGCAACTCGATGGGCGGGTGGATCGCGGCCTGGATGGCGGCGCATTACCCGGAGCGAGTCGTTTCGGTCGCCCTGTTCGATCCGGCGGGTGTGACCTCGCCCGAGCCCAGCGATCTGGCGCGGCACCTGGCTAATGGTCACAACCCCTTCCTGATCGAGTCCCGGGAGGAATTCAAATACTTCTACGCCATGCTCATGGCCGATCCACCGTGGATGCCGCAGGTGGTGCTGGACGCCATTGCCCATCGTTTTCAACAGTCCCGTGATGAACTGGAGGAGATCTTCGACGACTTCCACGCCAGCCCGCCCATGGAGCCGGAACTGCCGGCCATCAGCGCACCGGCGTTGTTGTTGTGGGGACGCAAGGATCGCCTGCTCGACGTCAGCAGCGTGGCCGTCTGGAGCAAGGGCATCGTCGATTTGCGGGTGGAAATCTGGGAAGGCATCGGTCATATGCCGATGGTCGAAGCGCCGGCAGGTTCTGCTCGCCTTTATCGGGAGTTTTTGGCATCCCTGCGCTCGGAAAGCCCTCAGGATCAACGGCTGCATTGAGGATGCAGTCCTTGGCAGAATGAAGTTCGTCAGAAACTTCGTTTGTCGGCGGCGCTGAAGGCTGCGATCTTTTCTCCCATCCTTCACGTCACCCGCGCCAGGAACTCCGTTCATGACTCACCCGAACTTCGTCAGCCCCGACCTGATCCGTCAACGCTTCTCCAAAGCGATGTCCGACATGTACCGCGAAGAAGTGCCGCTGTACGGCGCGCTGATGGAGCTGGTGGAGAAGACAAACCGCCACGTGCTCGACAGCGATGCGCAGGTGGCGAACCAATTGAACAGCACCGGCGAGATCGAGCGCCTGGACATGGAGCGCCATGGCGCGATCCGGGTCGGCACTGCTGCGGAACTGGCCACCCTCGCCCGCCTTTTCGCGGTGATGGGCATGCAGCCGGTGGGTTATTACGACCTGACCCCGGCCGGGGTTCCGGTGCACTCCACCGCTTTTCGTGCCGTACATGAGGCGTCTCTGCAGGTCAGCCCGTTCCGCGTGTTCACCTCGCTGCTGCGTCTGGAACTGATCGAAGACCTTGAGCTGCGCTCTTTTGCCCAGTCGGTGCTGGACAAGCGTTCGATCTTCACCCCCACCGCGCTGACGCTCATAGAGCGCGCCGAACACCAAGGCGGCCTCACCGAAGAGGAAGCCCAGGAGTTCGTGAAACAGGCGCTGGAAACCTTCCGCTGGCATCACAGCGCCACCGTGACCGCCGAGCAGTATCAGAAGCTCAGCGCCCAGCATCGCCTGATCGCCGACGTGGTGGCGTTCAAGGGCCCGCACATCAATCACCTGACGCCGCGCACCCTGGACATCGACATCGTCCAGGCGCAAATGCCGGTGCATGGCATCACCCCGAAAGCCGTGATCGAAGGCCCGCCCCGTCGCCAGTGCCCGATCCTCCTGCGCCAGACCAGTTTCAAGGCCCTCGACGAGCCGGTGGCCTTTACCGATCAAGCCGGAAATCAGGGCAGCCACAGCGCCCGTTTCGGCGAAATCGAACAACGTGGCGCTGCCCTCACGCCCAAGGGGCGCGCTCTGTACGACCGCCTGCTCAATGCCGCCCGGGATGAACTGAAGGACTTCCCCAACGAAGCCAACGCCACGCGCTACAACGCGCTGATGACCCAGCACTTCAGTGAATTTCCCGACACCTACGACGGCATGCGCCAACAGGAACTGGCTTACTTCCGCTACTTCCTGACGGAAAAAGGCCTGGCGGCGGCCGAGCTGCAAACCTTGCCGCTGGAAGAGTTGGTCAGCGCCGGCTACCTGCGGGTTGAACCGCTGGTGTATGAGGATTTCCTGCCGGTGAGTGCCGCGGGGATTTTCCAGTCGAACCTGGGGGATGCCGCGCAGACCCACTATGGTGTGCATTCCAATCAGCAGGCGTTCGAGACGGCGCTGGGGCGCCAGACCATTGATGAGTTGGGGTTGTATGCAGAGACGCAGCGGCGTTCGATCGAGCAGTGTTTTGCGGCGTTGAATCGATAAAAGATAGTTACCTCTGGAGAGGGGATTATTTGTGGCGAGGGGGCTTGCCCCCGTTGGACTGCGCAGCAGTTCCATCTTTTGGGGCCGCTTCGCAGCCCAGCGGGGCGGTGCGACGTTTCGACAAGCCCCCTCGCCACAATGTCCTCATCGCCTGGTCAATCTATTAAACGATTGGCATACGGCGGGCTCTATTTCAACTTGGCCAACAACGCCTCAGCCCCCGCCTTGGACGACGCCGGGTTCTGCCCGGTGATCAGCAGCCCGTCGGTCAGCACATAGCTGGCCCAATCAGGGCCTTTGGAAAATATCCCGCCCTTGGCCTTGAGTTCGTCCTCCACCAGAAACGGCACGACGTCGGTCAGTTGCACGGCGTCCTCTTCGCTGTTGGTGAACCCGGTGACTTTCTTGCCCTTGACCAGCGGCTGGCCGTCCTTGTCCTTGGCGTGGCGCAGCACTCCCGGGGCGTGGCACACGGTGGCAACCGGTTTACCGGCGTTGTAGAAGGATTCGATCAGGGCGATGGAGTGTTTGTCTTCAGCCAGATCCCAAAGCGGGCCATGCCCTCCGGGATAGAAGACGGCATCGTAGTCGCCGGCATTCACCGAGTTCAGCACCACGGTCGAGGCCAATGCCGCCTGGGCGGCGGAATCCTTGCGAAAGCGCCGGGTTTCCTCGGTTTGAAAGTCGGGCTCGTCGCTTTTCGGATCTAGCGGCGGCTGGCCGCCCTTGGGCGAGGCCAGGGTCAGTTGCGCGCCGGCATCCTTGAAGGCGAAATACGGTGCTGCGAATTCTTCCAGCCAGAAGCCGGTTTTCTTGCCGGTGTTACCCAATTGATCGTGGGACGTTAAAACCATCAGGATT
Source organism: Pseudomonas sp. REP124 (assembly GCF_020164475.1). Classification (GTDB taxonomy): domain Bacteria; phylum Pseudomonadota; class Gammaproteobacteria; order Pseudomonadales; family Pseudomonadaceae; genus Aquipseudomonas. Next base: position 11,074 of record NZ_JAIQWX010000026.1, read on the forward strand.
TTCATGTCGTCATCACTCCATCTCGGGGCTGCGGAAATGTGCAGGAAGCTGCGCGTTGAGCCTGGCATGTGACCGTTGCGCTGGACTGATCGTTCGGCCTGCCAGGCGATTGACTAAGGTGCGCCTGAAGCCGGTTTTTGTCGCGGGGTTTTCCGAACCGCCGTTGAAAATTGTTCGCTTCTAGGGGCGGGTCAGGATGCCGGGATCGGCAACTTGTGACGCGGATAACGAGCCAAGATCAACGCGCCAAAGATTGTAGGAAAATTCTCTTTTTACCTTGGGATCCCGGGAATATGCGCAATAAAAAAGGGCGATCATTTTGATCACCCTTTTCGGTACAAGTCGCTGGAAGTTTACAAAAAACTCCGCGGTGGTGTCCGCCCAGTGCAATGGCCTTGGCAATCCATGCACTGGTAAAGAGCCCTGACACTGGGCGAACGCGGCGCATTTTAATGGAACCTGGTACGGATGTCCGCGATTTATAAATGAAATTTGCAGATACACACTTCAACAATTTCGGCGCCGAGAGTTGAAGCTCACCAGTCAGCCCAAAGAGCCGCTTATTCCTATACAGAAAGTTGTACAGGGATAACCGCCTGATCCTTAACTTCCGATCTTTCTGCTGACCTTCAAATTGCCTGTATAGATCTGTTGTCCAACTTTCAGTTCGTTGAAATCCTGTTGAACGCCTTGTTGTCCGTAACGACGAACGGCACTGAAAACCGATTCTGTGCCGACCGCTTACCGGGACTGTTTCGCCGTTTCCTGCGCCGTGGACTCTCCGCTGGCCGTGCCTTTACCGCTGTCCTTGCGCCGGGTCGGGTCGGTGGGGCGCAATGCGTCGTTGTCGCGCTCGGTCTCGCCAGGTGGCCGTGGTTCGTCGGGGTGCTGCTGGTCGGCTGTGGGCTTCATGGGGATGTCCTCAGGCGTCGGGATCGTCGACTTCCCGCGCCACGTTGATGGCTGGCGAGTCTTTGTGGGACTGCGCCGCTTTGGCGTTAAGGTCCTGCCACTGCTCAAGGTCGATGGCGCCCTGCCCCAATAGATCGTCGGCCAGGCGCAGCAGTTCGATGTAATGGGCGTCGGGGGACTGTTGCCAAAACGCCTGGTCATCGAACACGCGCTGCCACATTTTGAGGTCGGGTGCTGTCAGGTCTTCACGCATGGCGGGCTCCGGTGCGGGGATTCCTTTGGTAGAGGGTCATGATGGCACCATAGTTCAACACAGATGCAGCTGATTCTTCGTTCCAAATACCTCGCCATTCGTCGACTAACCAAACCCTGTAGGAGCAAGCTTGCTCGCGAAGAACGCATGGACACCGCGGGGTGACAGGTTTCCCGCGTTATCGTTGGCCTCCATCGCGAGCATGCTCGCTCCTACAGTGACGGTGGTGATTCAATAGCCGGTCATTTCCAGGTAACCCTGCCCGCCGTGGCTGCCGCTCAGGCGTACGGGGCCCTCCCAGTAGGGGATGCGCAGATCCATCCAGGCGTTGGGGTTGAGGGCGTCGATGACGATGTCGAGGTGTTTGCCCGGAATCCGGATGGCCCAGCGTACCGGCATCGACCGCCCGGCGACGCGGGCGGTGTCCTGTGGGGTGAGTTGGATGTCGGCACTGTGCAGCATCTGCGTCCCGCCCTGGGCGTCGATCCAGGTGCCGGTCAGGTAAGGCGCGCCGTCCTTGTGCCGCATGCGATAGAGCATCACCTGCTCGCCGCTGTCCAGATGCAGGGAAAACCAGTCCCAACCGGTCTGATTGGCGGTCAGCGGCTGGCTGCTCCATTCGCGATCAAGCCATCCAGCGCCCTTGACCTGATGAACCTTGCCGTCGATCTCCAGGCTGCCGCTGGCCTGAAAAAACGGCTGGCTGTAGTAATACGACGCCTGACCCTGCTCGGATTTCTGGCTGAAGCCCTGCTCCCCTTGCAGCACAAGCGGACGATCCGTCGTCAGCCGCAGTTGATAACCGAAATCCTTGTCCCGGGCGCTCAGTTGCAGATCCGCCAGCGGATCGGCGTCGCTCGACTGACTGGCGAAGCGCCAATCGTCGATCCACGCATTGAACGGCGTCAGGCTCACCCCGGCCTGGCCCACGCCACCACGGGCATAACGTTCGGCGGCATGGTGGACCGTCGCCGAAGTCACCGCCGCGTGCCCGAGCCAAAGGGTCTGGTTCTCCCAGCCCGCCACCTCGGGCGTGGCTTTCAGGGCGCTGCGAAACAGCGTCCACTGCACGCCAAATTCGTTGCCCTGCTCGTCCTTGAGATTGGCGGTGACATACCACCATTCGATGCGAAAGCCGTCATGGGGGCCGTGATCCGCCGGGAAGCTGAACACTCGACCGGGCACCACGGGAGTGAATGCCGCCGCCTGATTGCCCAGCCCGGCGAAGCCTTCTTCCTCGGGCGCCGGTTGATCGCAGCCGCTGATCAACAAGGCCAGCAGCCACAGCGCGCACTTAATCCTCACGGGCAAACGTCCTCAACAGATCCGCCGGCTGCGTGCGATACAAGGCGTACAGCGGCCACGCCGAAGCCAGCAAGGTCGCCACCACCGCCAGCCCCATCAACTGCAGCAGTTGCAGCGGAAACAGCCGCAACGGCAGGCGCCAGCCGAAGGCCTGGACGTTGATCACCGCGTCCAGGCACCAGGCCAGAGCGATGCCCAATGGCAACGCCAGCACCAAGGTCAGCAGCGCCAGCAACCAGGTCTGGCCGAGGTTGAGCAGCATCAGTTGCCGGCGCGTCACCCCCAGCGCCCACAGCGGCGCCAGTTGCCCGAGACGACTCTGGCTTTGCGTCAGCAGGCTGATGAACAGCGCCACTCCGGCCACGCAGAGCGTCAGGCTGTTGAGGGCGGCGGTGGCGGCGAAGGTGCGCTCGAACACTTGGGTGGACCAACCCTTGAGCCGGGCCTGATCGACGATACGACTGTCTTCCAGGGCGAAACGCGCTTGCAACGTCGTGACAAAAGGCGCGATCAACGCCGGCTCGATGCGCAGATTGAAACGATTGGGCGCCAGCTGCGGCCAGCCGCGCAGCAAGTGCCTGACGTTGACCAGAATGTGACCCTTGGGATTGCCGTAATCGGCGTAGATCCCGACGATGCGCGGCGACCACGGGCCGTTGGGCGTGTCGATCGTCAGATGATCGCCCAGTTGCACTTTGAGGCGCCGGGCCAGTTGTTCGCTGAGCATCATCGCGTCGTCAGCGGCCAGGCGCTCCCATGCCGCGTCGCCCAAGGCTTCGAGCAGCGGCCAGTGCTGGCGATAGGTCGGGTGATCGATGACGCCGAAGATGTCCGTCGGCCAGCCCTGCACCTGGACCGCCACCTGCCAGTTGGGCAGCACCGCCGTGGGTTGCGGCTGCTGCTTTAGCCAGCTGTGCAGTTCCAGGGCCTGGGTCGGGTTTTGCGGGTTGAGGTAGAGCTCGGCGGTCAGCCGTTGTTCGAGCCAGTTGTTGAAGGTCTCGCGGAAACCGGCGGTCATGCTGCCGGCACCGATGTTCGCCGCCAGGGCCAGCAGCAGCGCCATCAGGGCCAGGCTCAGGGCCGGCAATTGTTGGCGGCAATCGGCGATGAACCACTGACCGAGCACCGAACGGCTGTGCCCCAACATGCCGTCGAGCACGGCATTGAGGACCACCGGCAACGCCAAAGCGGCGCCCAGCAACAGCGCGGCCATCAACACGAAACCGCTGGCCAGGCTGTCACCGCGCAACAACGCCAGCAACGCGATTGCCAGGGCCAGCGTCGCTACCCAGGCCTGGCGCCGCAACCAGCGTGCATGGGCCTGATGCCAGGCCTGCGGATCGGCCAATGCCAAAAGTGGCAAGCGCGCCGCCCGCCACAAACTGTTGGCCCCGGCGAGCAAGGCGCCGAGCAGCCCCAGCCCGACGCCGCCAAGCCACCACAACGGGCTCAGGGTCAACTGCCCCGCCACTTCGGCGCCGTACAGGCCGCGCAGGCTGGCGGCGACATCCGGCAACAGCACGCTGGCCAGCAGATAACCGCTGACCACCCCGGCCACGCCACCGATCAGCGCCAGCGCCGCCAGTTCCACCGCCAGACAGCCGATCAGCATCCGCGCACTGACTCCGCAAGCGCGCAGGGTCCGCAGCAGGCCGCGACGCTGCTCCAGCGCGAGGCCGATGGCGGCGTGGACGATGAACAGCCCGACCACGAACGACAGAAAGCCGAGCGCGTCGAGGTTCAGGTGGAAGCTTTCGGTCAGGCGCGCGAGATTGTTTTCTTCGCCGCTGCTTTTGAATTGCAACTGGCCTTTCAACGGGTCAGGCAATGGCGCGGTGAAATCCTTGGGCAGCAGCAGGCGCGAAAGCTGGTCCGGCAGTTCGAGGATCTGCTGGGCGAAGCCGATGTCCACCAGCAACAGCCCAGGGGCCATGTCCGTTTGCGCTTTCAAGGGGGGCAGCGCCTGGCCGTTCAGCGCCTGCGGGCGATCGCCTTCCTTCAGTCCCAGCGCCTGCAAGGTCTGCGGAGAAATCCAGGTGCTGCCCGGCGGGGTGAAGAACTCGACCACCTGATCGATGGCCATGCTCTGCCCGGCCACCACGCCGCCCGCCGGCAACGACACCGGCTCGATGCCCATCAGTTGCAGACGCTGATCCTCATGACCCTTGAGCGTCACCCGCCCCTGCAACACCGGCGACACCGGCCAACCGGCGCGGCGCAGGTCGATGAACCATTGCTGAGGAAAGGTCGCGCCGGCAAGAGCGCTGAGGCTGGCCTGGGGTTCGCCGCCGATCAACTGGCTGGCCCTGGCGTAGCTTTCGCGCGCCTGACTGTTGAGCGCCTGCACGCCGATCAGCAGGCTGGTGGCCAGCCACAATCCGGTGAGCACGCTGAAAAACTGCACCGGGTGCTGGCGCCAGTGGCTGAGCAGCGCTCGCAGGGTCTCGCGGAAGATGGGCATCTCAGCGCCCGTCCACACCGGCCAGACGACCGCCATGCAACACCACTTTTTCCGCCAGCCGCGCGGCGACGCTGGGGCTGTGGGTGACCATCAATAAGGTGGTGGGGCTGTCGTCGAGCAGTTCCAGCAGCAGCTTGAGCACTTCGGCACTGGTGGCTTCATCGAGGCTGCCGGTGGGTTCGTCGGCCAGCAGCAGTTTCGGTTGCGAGGCCAGGGCTCGGCCCAGGGCGACCCGTTGTTGCTGGCCGCCGGAGAGTTGTTCCGGATAGCGCTTGAGCACATCGGCCAAACCCAGGCGCTGCACCAGATGCGCCTGCCAGCGCGGATCATGGCGCCCTGCCAGACGCGCCTGAAACGCGAGATTGTCCTCCACGCGCAAACTGCCGATCAGGTTGAACTGCTGGAACACCAGACCGATTTCCGTGCGCCGCCAATTCGCCAGTTGCCCTTCGCTCATCTGCTCCAGCCGATGTTCGCCGCTGCGGATGCTGCCGCGATCCACCTTGTCCAGCCCGGCAATCAGGTGCAGCAAGGTGCTCTTGCCACTGCCCGACTCGCCCATCAACGCCAGGCTGCTGCCGGGTTTGAGACGCAAGTCGACACCTTGCAGCACCGGCAAAGGGCCCTGCGGAGTGGCGTAGCTTTTGAAGACGCCCTGCACTTCAAGCATGGGGAAGGCTCGCTGACGGGAGTGAGCCTAGGATAGCGGAGGGCGAAGGCCGCAGGTGAAGCGTTCTTTGCGGACATCCGCGAAACCATGTAGCAGCTGCCGAAGGCTGCGTCCGGCTGCGCAGCAGTCGTCTCAAGGCTCGAAATCTTACGTGTCGGAGTGACGACCGCTTCGCAGTCGGACGCAGGCTTCGCCAGCTGCTACAGGGTTGTGCTCATCCGGACCTCGAATCGATCATTTGTGGGAACTAGCCTGCTCGCAATTGAATGCTGGATTCAGCGAAAAATCACTGCCCCACCGCCACACTCGTCGGCGCCTTCTCCGGCACCACAATGTTCTGCAAATCGATGTGCTTCCATTCCGGACTCGCGCCCAACCGCGCATTGAATCGGTAGTTGAAGGTGAACTCATCCGCCGTCGGCTCGCTCAGTGGCTTGCCGTACTGCGCCTGCACCGCAGCCAGGTCGTAGCCCATCAACTGCAGCAAGGTCGGGAAGATGTTGTAGTGGCTGGAGCGGTCCTTGTTGTCGGCCAAGTGTGCCTGCCAGTCCAGGGTTTTCAGGCCGCTGCCCTGAATCACCACCAGCGGCACCAGTCCCTCTTCGGCTACCGGCGCGCCGCCGCAATGGGTGTTCAGCCCCGGATTGCCGCGCTCATGCAGATCCTGTCCGTGGTCGGAGGTGTAGATCAGCAAAGCATTGTTCAGATTCGCCTGGGCGAACACCCGGGAAAAGAATTCGCCGACATTCCACAGCAGCGTGTTCTTGTAGGCGTTGCGGTACAGCACCCAGTCGTCGGGCTGGCCATTGAAGCCGTCGCGCTCCCCCGAGTCCGCGACTTCGACGAACTGCCCCCTGGGCAAGGTCGGACGATAAGCCATGAATCCGTCAGGGTATTTATCGTGCACCGGGAAGTGTGCACCCACCTTATTGACGATCACCAGTTGCGGCTGATCGTCGTTGAGCAATTCGATCATTTTCGCCGCTACCGCCATGTCGCGTTCGCGCACGCTGGTCTGGTCGAACTGGACGAATTGGTCGATGTCCTTTTTCTCGGTTTCGCTCATCAGGTTCTGCAAGTGGCCGCCGGTGCGTTGCGCATCGATGTAGACCGTGTGCATCCCGGCTTTTTTCGCGTACTGCCAGATCGAAGGCAGGGTGCTGTTGATGCGCACATAGTCGGCGCGGGTACCGCCGTAGCGCAGGGTCACGTTGGTGTCGACGCTGCAGTTGGCGATCGAGGCGGCGTAGCCGAAGTTGAAAATATCTACGCCAGGACGCGGCTCCTTGAGGTTGCTGTGCACGCCGTAGGGAGTGTTGATATCCAGGTAGTTGCCCGAAACACTCTCGTCGATCACCAGCACGATGTCGTGGCTGACCGGTTGCCCGGTGCGCGCCAGCGTGACCGGTTCGCGCGGGCCAACGGTATTGTGCAGGGCCTCATAGGCGAACAGGTTCAGGTAGGCCAGTGGCGTGTACATGAACGGCAATCCCCGCGCGCCCTCTCCCGCACGCACGAACAACACCGCGCTGAGCAAAAGGGTGGCCATCAACGGTGCCGCCACCAGCCATGCCCCCGGCACCGGTGCACGGCGGCGTGGCTTGAGAGCGATGCCCACGAGCAACGGCAGGCTCGTGAGTACACCGCTGATGATCGCATCGCGGTACTGATACAGCGCCTCTTCGATGAACCCGCCCGAATAAACCAGCGAGACGAAACTGCTGTAGGTCAGGTAGTCGGCCGTCACCCGTGAATACACGTCGAAAAACACTGCCGAGGCAAAGATCACCAGCGCCAGGCAATGGCGGATCAGTGTCTGGCGTACATAGGCCGCCATCAACAGTGCCACGGTCAAAACGACAAACATGCCGCCAAACAGCATCAACGGGAAACCAACGCCCAGCGCACTGATACGACTAAAGTAATAGTCATAATGAGTGGCAAAACTGACAGCCATTAAAATTTCTTTGAGATACCTGATCATTCGCTCGACCACCCAATGACGGGGACGACAGAAACTTGCCGGCCATTTTTTGAAACTAGCACTGTGCCAGCCGAGAGCAAAGAATCCGATGAAAGGAACGTAAGCGTCAAAAAACCGTTTGATTCATTTCTGACACACTAAAGTTGTTACAAACCTTTAAATTCAACACTTTCGACCGTCCATCGTTTTATTGAAATTTTTTTTTGACGCAGCTTTTCGAGGCAAACCCAGCAGGGACAAGCGTTTGATGGCAATTGGCCCCAAAGCTGGGGGATGTATTACCCGTTTTACATGTCATGTGGCTGTAATGCTTTTCCACAGCTGCGCTATACCCCTTTTGTCTTCCCCATTTTTGATCTCTTTCAACCGACTTACGAGGCGGCCGATATGGACGTGAGCGTATTTGGTACGGGCTACGTTGGCCTGATACAGGCAGCGGCGCTGGCCGATGTGGGACATCGCGTCCTGTGTGTCGACATCGATCCAAACAAGATCCGGCAACTGCAATCGGCCGTACCACCGATCAGTGAACCGGGGCTGTCCAGCACGCTGGAAGAAAACATCAAGGCCGGGCGATTGCTGTTCTCCACTCAGGCCAGTGACGCCGTCGAACACGGCGATCTGATTTTCATCGCAGTCGGCACTCCGGCCGATGAGGACGGATCCGCCGACCTCAGCCACGTGCTGGAAGTGACCCGGCAGATCGCAAGCTTCATGGAGGCCGACCGCACCCTGATCATCAAGTCCACGGTTCCGGTCGGCACGGCGGATCAGGTGGCGACCACCGCCCGCCAGGAACTGCACCGCCGCGAAAAGGATTCGCTGCAGGTGCGCGTGGTGTCGAACCCGGAGTTTCTCAAGGAAGGCAGCGCCCTGGCCGACTGCATGCGCCCGGACCGGATCATCATCGGCACCAGCGACGACACCGCGTGCGAGCAGATGAGCGAGCTGTACGCGCCCTTCTGCCGCAACCGCGAAAAGCTTATGTTCATGGACAACCGCAGCGCCGAACTGACCAAGTACGCCGCCAATGCGATGCTCGCCACGCGCATCAGCTTCATGAACGAACTGGCCAACCTCACCGAACTGCTCGGTGCCGACATCGAAGCGGTGCGCAAAGGCATCGGCTCGGACCCGCGCATCGGTTACCACTTCATCTACCCCGGTTGCGGCTTCGGCGGTTCGTGCTTTCCCAAGGACCTGCGCGCCCTGCTGCACACCGCTGAACACAACGGCATGCCGTTGCGCCTGCTGCGCAGCGTCACCGACGTCAACGACAGTCAGCGCCACATCCTGTTCAGCAAACTCAAGGCGCAATTTCCAGAGGGGCTGGCCGGCAAGTCCATCGCGATATGGGGACTGGCGTTCAAACCCAATACCGATGACATGCGCGAAGCGCCCAGCCGTTACCTGATGGATGCGTTGTGGGCCGAAGGTGCCAGCGTACAAGCGTATGACCCTGAAGCAATGGCCGAATGCCGGCGCCTCTACGGTTATCGCAATGACCTGCACCTGTGCGCCACCCGCGACGACACCCTGGAAGACGCCGACGCGCTGGTGATCTGCACTGAATGGAAAAATTTCCGCGTGGTCGATTTCGACCATCTGGCGACCAAGCTGCGCTCGCGGGTGATCATCGACGGACGCAATCTCTACAACCCGGAACATGTTGCGGCAGCGGGCCTTAACTACAGCGGCATCGGCCTGCGCCACATCCTGCCTCAGGTGCTGCGCCCATGAAAATCCTGGTGACCGGCGCGGCCGGGTTCATCGGTGCCCACTGCGCATTGCGTCTGCAGCGCGACGGGCACGAGGTGATCGGGCTGGACAATTTCAACGACTACTACGATCCGCAACTCAAGCACGACCGGGTGCGCTGGGTGTGCGGACAGGTCGGTCCTTTCCAGCTCTCACCGATTGACCTGGCCGATGCTCAAGCCATCGAAACCCTGTTTGCCCGCGAACGGCCCGAGGTGGTGATCAACCTCGCGGCGCAGGCCGGGGTGCGTTATTCCCTGGACAATCCCCGGGCCTATCTGGACAGCAATCTCAACGGCTTCCTGAACGTGCTCGAAAGCTGCCGCCGGCATCCGGTCAGGCACCTGATCTATGCCTCGTCCAGCTCGGTGTACGGCGCCAACCAGCGTACGCCGTACTCGGTCAGTGACGGTGTCGATCATCCGCTGTCGTTGTACGCGGCGACCAAGAAAGCCAATGAACTGATGGCGCACAGCTACAGCCATCTGTTCGGCATTCCCTGCAGCGGCCTGCGGTTTTTCACGGTGTACGGCCCATGGGGACGGCCCGACATGTCGCCGATCCAGTTCGCCCGGGCGATCACCGAAGGCACACCGGTGAAGCTGTTCAACCACGGCGCACACCGCCGCGATTTCACCTACATCGACGACATCATCGAAAGCATTGCGCGCCTGATCGATCAGGCGCCGCAAGCCAACCCCGAATGGAACCGGGAACAACCGGACCCGGCCAGCAGCATGGCGCCCTGGCGGATCTTCAACATCGGCGGTCAGCAGCCGGTGGAGCTCAAGACTTACCTCTCGCTGCTGGAAAAACACCTGGGGCAAACCGCCCTGGTCGAGTTGCTGGCGCTACAGCCGGGAGATGTGCTCGACACCTGCGCAGATGCCGGCGACCTGGCGCGCGCCACCGGTTTCCAGCCACGGATCGGGCTGGATGAGGGACTGGGACGTTTCGTTGCCTGGTTCCGCGACTACTACCCATTGCCCAACGCCCAAGGCGCTCGTGGCGCAAGCGTGTGGAGGACACCATGACTGGACTCGAAAAAGGCATACCGCTGCAACAACTGCGCAGAGACAAGCGCCTGGATCCGGAGCAACGAATGCGCCTTGACGCGGCGATCCACATGCAGGGCCGAGGCTGGGTGACCGGCCGCGACGGCGCGCGGCCATGGACTTTGTCGCGGACCAATCGTGTGCTCTCCTGCCTGGGTGCGCTGGTGATCCTGCTGCTGGCTTCCCCCTTGCTGATCGGCCTGGCGTTGGCGATCAAACGCACCAGTGCGGGACCGGTGCTGTTCGTACAGAAACGCACCGGTTACCGCGGCCGCGTGTTCGGCATGTTCAAGTTCCGCACCATGGTGACCAACGCCGAGGAGCTCAAGGAATCTCTGCGCTACCTCAACAAGCACGGCGCCGACGCCATCGATTTCAAGATCGACAACGACCCGCGCATTACCGGTATCGGCGGCTTCCTGCGCCGCACCAGCCTCGACGAGCTGCCGAACCTGATCAATGTGGTCACCGGCGACATGCGCCTGGTCGGCCCCAGGCCCACCTCGTTCAATGCCTGCCGCTACAAGGACAACCATCTGGCGCGTCTGAGCATCTACCCCGGCATGACCGGTCTGTGGCAGATATCCGGGCGCAGCAATATCGACTTCGACCAGCGCGTTGAGTTGGACCTCAGCTACATCGCCGAGCAGAGCCTGCTGCTTGATCTGAAGATCCTGTTGAAAACCCCCTTCAAAGTATTCAGCGGCCACGGAGCAAGCTAATGGACGGTTCAACTGCAAAGAGTCTCGACATCGCCAACCCAAGCGAATCCAACCTGACATCCACGGTGCTCGACCAGGATCTGCGCATCCTGCTGCTGACCGCCGCCAACCCCGGCGCGGGCACGACCACCAGTGCCATGGCCATGGCCGGTCAACTGGCCCAGATGAGCAGCGGCAAGGTGCTGCTGGTGGACGCCAGCCAGTCAGCCGGCAACCTTTCGCAGCAGTTGGGGCTGACCAAGGAGCGCGGTCTGCACGATCTGCTGTTCAACACCCAGAACCCGCCCTTGCTGCAGGACTGTGTGGTGGACGTGTCCAGTCTGCCCTTCCACGTATTGCCGGCAGGCCGCTTTCCACGCAGTAACGAGCATCTGACACCGGAACGACTGAGCCATCTGCTCGACGACCTGGGCAGCCGCTATCGCTTCGTGGTGATCGACGGCGATGCGGTCTATTCGGCTGCCGACACCCTGGTCATCAGCACCCAGGTTGACGGCGTGATCATGGTCGTGCGTTGCGAAGACACCCGCTGGGAAGTTGCCCAGGCCGCGGCACAGCGCCTGACCCAGGCCGGCGCGACGCTGGTCGGCAGCGTGTTCAACCGGCGCAAGTACTACATGCCCAAGTGGCTGTACAAAAACCTGTAAGCAACCGCCAGAAAGGATGACGCTTATGAACGCCAAGATGCTTGTCCTGCTGTTGCTGCCGCTTGCGGGTTGCACCAGCACTTCAGATACCCGCAGCATGCCGGTGCAGATTCTGACCGCCGCGCCGGCCAACGCCCAGGCCACCGACATGCCCAAGGTCGAACAGACCCTGCGCCCGCAAGACGTGCTGGACGTGATCTTCCACATCAGCACCAGCGGCTCGGATGCCTACCGCATCCAGTCCGGTGATCAGGTCGGCCTTAACTTCACCGCCGCCAGCCAGCTCAACGGCAATCAGCTGGTGCTGCCCGACGGCAGTATCGAACTGCCGGGAGCCAACACGTCGGTGAAAATCGCCGGGCTGACCAGCGACGAAGCGCGCCAGGAAATCCAGCGTGCCTATAACCGCAAGGCGCTGTTCCAGCCCAACCGCAACCAGCTGACCGTGCAGATCATCAGCCCGCTGACCAACGAGCAGAATCTGAAAAGCGCGCTGAACCACCCCGCCACCGGCATGAGCCGCGAGATCACCGTCGGCACCGACGGCTACGCCAGCTTTCCGGAAATCGGTTCGGTGCCGCTGCAGGGCATGACGGTCAATCAGCTCGAAGCGTTCCTCAATAAGAAGTACGCGCAACTGCCGGGACGCATGACCGTCGATGTGCTGCTCAAGTCCACCGCCGGCAACGAGATCTACGTACTCGGCGAAGTCGGTCAGCCGGGCTCCTACCCGATCCGCCGCCCGGTCTCGGTGCTCGAGGCGCTGACCCTGGCCCGCGGCTCCAACGTCAAGGCGCGCCTGGATTCGGTGGTGATCATGCGTCGCAACGGCAACCAGGTCGAAGCCCGTCACTACGACGTGGAAAAAGCCCTGGCGGGCGATGCCTCGCAGATCGCCTACCTGCAACCGGAAGACATGCTCTACGTGCCGAAAACCAAGCTGGCCAGCGCCGGCGAACTGGCCCGGCAACTGGCCGACGTGGTGCTGTTCCAGGGCGTCGGGTTCAGCTTCGGCTACCGCGTCGACAACAAAGACAGCGACAACAACTGACTCTCAGGTGATCTGACATGAATCCAAAGGAAAACTACCTGCACGAGTTCTTCAGGATCTTCTTCGCCAACAAGCAGCTGGTGAAGCGTGTGTTCCTGGTCTTTGCAGTGATTGCCCTGGTGCTGCCGCTGTTGCTCAAGCAGAGCTTCGATATCACCGCGCAGGTGATCGTGCAGTCGAAAAAGCTTTCCCAGGGCGACGCCACCACGTCGCTCAATCAGGAGAACGCCACCTTCATTCCCCCTTCTCTGGCGGACATGGAAACCGAGAGCAATATCCTGCGCTCGCCCGCCCTGATCCGGCAGACCATCAGCGAACTGCGCGATGCCGGTGAGTACAGTCCGCCACCGGGCATGTTCGACAAACTGGTGGCGCAACCGCTGAAAAATCATGTGGTCACGCCGTTGCGCGAGCACATGATCAATCCCCTGAAGTCGGCGTTGGGCATGGAAACCGATCCGGTGCGCGACACCGCTCTGGACGGCTTGACCCAACAAGCGATCGATAGCCTGAAGATCGAAACCCTGCCCGGCTCCAACGTGATCTCGATCATCTACAGTTTCCCGGACCCGGCACAGGGCACGAAGTTCGTCGCGGCGCTGCTGCAAAACTATCTGGTCAGTCGCCAGGCGCTGCAATCGATCGATCTGCCGCAAAGCTTCTATGAATCCAAGAAGACCCAGTATCAGGTGCGCCTCAACGGCCTGGAAGGCAACCGCCAGTCCTTGCTCGAAGCGGTGGGCGCGTCTGATCCCAAGGAAGAAATCACCTTTCGCCTGAACGCAATCAACACCGAGGAACAGGCGCTCAACCTGTACCGCGATCGCCTGCTGCAAAGCCAGCGCTGGCTCGACTACCTGAAAACCAGCCTGGCCGCCGCCAAGGATTCCAAACTCAACGACTACACCTTCCCCTACACCTTCACCACCACCGTGGACAACGTCGCCTTCGAAGATCGCGAGATCAAACAGATGGGCGAGGCGCTGACCAGCCAGGTCAGCCGCTACATGAACGACCTGGCAATTTTCCAGCCCGGCAGTGAACCGATGCTGTTGACCCGCGAGCAGATCGCCCGCACCCGCCAGCAGTTCCTCAAGGTGGTCAGCAATCGCATTCAGGAGCGCACCAACGACCTGGCGATCGTCAGCTCGGTGATCGAGCAGAAGACCGCGCGCATCGCCGAGTACAAGAACCGTATTCACCTGTTGCAGGAAACCCAGAGCAAGTTGCGCCAGGTGGACACTGAAATCGACGCCCTGCACGCGGCATTCTCCACCTACGCCCAGCGTTTCGCCGAAAGCAGCACCGCCCGTTCGCTGGACAACGACCTGTCCAACGCCCGGGTCCTGAGCCCACCGTTCGAGCCGACCGAAGCGGCGTTTCCCAAGCCGATGCTGATCATTCCGTTCGGATTGTTCACCGGTCTGCTGCTGGCGATTGCCCTGGTGTACGTGCGTGAGTTCTTCGACCACCGCTTCAAGCACCCTGCACAAATCAGCCATGAGCTGGGCCTGCCGGTGCTGCTGGTGATCAACGAACAGAACGTCGAGCCCACCAGTGCGAACAAGAGCTGGAGCGTGCCGGGGCTGGTCCATTGGGTGCGCAATTGAACGCGCCCTTCACCCCACCGCTGCCGATCATTCATTTGCTCAGCAGCGGCGGTTTCTACGGCGCCGAGCGGATGTTGCTCGACCATTGCCTTGCGACCCCCGGACAACATCAGGTGCTGTTTCTCGATGCACCCTACGAGTTGCTCGCGCGGTTTCGCGAGGCCGGGGTGGACTGTCGCGGCTGCACGGGACTGGGAGCCTTGCTGGCGCACTTGCGCCAGCGCCGGGCGGAGCGGCCGTTGATCAACACGCACAACTTCAAGGGCCTGCTGTTCGGCTGGATCGGCGCAACCCTGTTGCGCCTGCCGCTGGTGATCACCCAGCACGGATTCACGCCACGCAGTCGCAAGCAGAAGTTCTACACCTGGCTGAGCCTGCAACTGTGCCGCACCGCCTCGGTCAGCCGTGTGGTGTGCGTGGCCGAGAGCATCGCCACGCTGTGTCGCCAGGCCAGCGTGGATGCCGAGAAGCTGCAAGTGATCCCCAACGGCCTGCCCGCCGCTCTCGATGCGCCGTCGCCGGCCATCGACCGCAAGCGCCGGCTGGTCGGTTACGTCGGGCGCCTGAGCAGCGAGAAAGGCCCCGATCTGTTTCTCGATGCGCTGGTCCCGTTGTGCTGGCGCCACTCGCAACTGGACGCGGTGATGCTGGGCGACGGTCCCGAGCGTGACCGTCTACTGGGGCAAATCGAGGAGGCCGGTCTGGCGTCACGCATCAGCCTGCCCGGTTACCAGAACGACATGCGCCCCTGGTGGCGGCAACTCGACGCGCTGGTGATCAGTTCGCGCACCGAAGGCACACCGATGATTCTGCTTGAGGCCATGCAGGCCGGGGTGCCGGTAGTGGCCTTCGGCGTCGGCGGGATTCCCGATGTGCTGCAGGACGGGCACAACGGTTTGCTGGCGACGCCTGCCGACGTCCCCGCGCTCGCCCGACAGATCGACGCCCTGCTGAGTGACCCGGCGCTGGGCCGCGAGCTGAGCTACAACGCCAGACGCACGCAAATGGATCGCTATGACCTCAAGGCCCTGGCTGAACGCTGGTCGCAGCTGTACATCCGCACTGCACGGGAGACACGCGCATGATTTTCCCGCTCTCGATCGTCAGTCTGGTGGGGCTGGTGTGCCTTGCACTGCTGATCACCCCTTATCCATTCCTGGCGCCGGGAGCGGTGTTGGGCCTGATCGGTGTCGCGACCCTCTACCGCAAGCCGTCCTGGGGCCTGCTGGGCATCGCGGCACTGATTCCCCTGGAAGGCTTTTTCAAGGACAGCGCGTTGTCCGGCACCAAACTGATCGGTGCCTCGCTGGCGCTGATTCTGATGATGCAACTGGTGCTGCGGCAGATTCCGGCCGAGCGCCTGCGCAGCAACCTGTGGCGTTATCTGATCGCCTTCATGGCCTTGTATCTGTTGAGTCTGCTCAACACCGACGACATGGGCATGTCCCTGGGTCATCTGCGTGAGTTGAGCGTGGGCTTGATCCTGTTTGTGATCACGCTGCTGATCGGGCGTGAGATGAACATGGACCTGTTCGCCAGACTGGTGACCCTCAGCGTCACCCTCACCTGCGCGCTGGCGATGTTTTCCGCCCGCTACCAGGATCAGGGTCGCGCCGCCGGCCTGCTGGAAGACCCCAACGCTTTTGCCATGCTGATCGCCTTCGCCGTACCGCTGGCCCTGCTGCTGGTGATCCGTGGCCCGAACCCGCTGCATCGGCTGTTCTGGCTCGGCTGCTTCATCTTGCTGCTGGGGGGCATGACCAAGACCGAATCCCGTTCCGGACTGGTGGTGTTGTTCCTCAGCCTGATGATCGGCCTGTGGCACTATCGCGCGCACCTGTCACGCATCCGTCCACGTCATCTGGGCTTCGCCATGCTGGGCCTGACCATCGTGATTCCGCTGGCGATCTACGCGATGCCGGCCGGTTACGTGGCGCGCATCCAGTCCTTGAGCATTCTGAGTTCGGGGGCCAAGGCCCAGGACGAATCCCTCGGCCGGCGCGCGTCCTACATTGTGGTCGGCAGCCAGATGATCAGTGAAAACCCATTGTTGGGCACAGGTCCCGGCACCTTCCCGCTGCACTACGCCACCACCGGTTATGCCAAGGCATTTTCCGCCAATCGCAAGATCGGTGACCTGTATCGCCGTGCCCACAACACCTACCTGGAAATCTTCAGTGAACTGGGGGTTCCCGCCGGTTTGCTGTTCGTCGGCATGCTGGCTTTGGGGCTGTACAACCTGATGCGCGCCCGACGGACCTGGATGCAGCGCCATGACTGGCGACAGGCCGACCTGATGACTCACCTGGGCATGAGTTTCCTCTCGTTGACGTTGTTCCTGATGTTCCTCAGCGCGCCCAATCAGAAATACCTCTGGATCATGCTCGCCATGACCTGGGTGCTGCGCCTGAAGGCCGAAGAAAATCCAGTGACGGAGAAGCATTCATGAGCTGCGTCAGTATCGTGATTCCGATGTACAACGAAGCCGGGCATATCGCCCGCACCTTGATGGCTGCGCAACGCGCCGCCAACTTTGCGGGCCTGGAATGCCAGCTGATCGTGGCCGACAACGGCTCCAGCGACGAAGGACCACAGATTGCCCGGCAGTTCGGGGCGCAGGTGCTGGTGTTGCCGGGCCTGCTCATCGGTGCCTTGCGCAATCGCGGCGCGGCCGTCGCCCACGGCGAATGGCTGGCCTTCATCGACGCCGATATCGAGCTGCCGGAAAACTGGCTGACGCTGTTGCTGCGCATGGAGTCGGAAGGCCGGGGCGATGTCATGGGCCTGGATCTGCACACACCGGCCCAAGCGCCCTGGTACGCCGGCGCGTGGCAACGCCGCACCCTGCGCCCCGGCGCGCAACGTGCCCAGGAGGTGCAGTGGTTGCCCAGTGCCAATCTGTTGATGCGTCGCTGCTGGTTCGACCGGGCCGAAGGCTTCAACGAAAACCTGCGTACCGGCGAAGACAAGGAACTCACTCTGCGCATGGCCGCCAGCGGAGCCTGTCTGCTCGCGGTCAATCAAAGCGTCGCGCTGCACTGGGGTTACGAAGCCAGCTGGCGCGAATGGATGGGCAAGGAACTCTGGCGTCAGGGCAGTCTTTTGCAGTTGCTCCAGGCCCAGGGTCCGAGCCTGCGCCTGCTGCGCTTTCCGCTGCTGTCCATCGCGGCGTGGATCATCGATTTCATGGCCATTTCCGCCCTGCTCGGCGGCTATCCACACCATGCCGCGATCATGCTGATGCTCACTGTCCTGCCTGCCCTGGCGCTAAGCCTGCGCCAGAGTTTCAGGCACCGCGACCCGCTGCTGACCCTGCAACTGTGGGGGCTGCACTGGGTGCGCCTGCACCTGGCAGGCGCCGGTTTGATTCTCAGTCTGTGTCAATGGAATGCCAGGAGGCCTGCCCGTGGCTGAATTCATTTTCTGGTCGTGCCTGTTATTACCGGTCTACGCCTGGCTCGGTTATCCGCTGCTGCTGACAATGCTGGCGCCGTTTTTCCCGTCGCGGCGTCATGCGCCGGCGCCGCCGATGGACGTGAGCATCGTGATTGCCGCACACAACGAGGCGCGGCACATCGAAGAGAAATTGCGCACCGTGCTGGCCCAGGATTATCAGGCGCGCTCGCTGCAAATCATCCTGGCCAGCGACGGTTCCACCGACGACACCGTGGCCTGCGCGCGCAAGGTGGTCGACCAACGGATCACCGTGCTCGACCTGCCACGCCAGGGCAAGGCCGCCACGCTCAATGCCGGCGCCGCCCTGAGCACTGGCGAGATTCTGGTGTTCACCGACGCCGACAATCAATGGGCCACCGACACCCTGGGCCATTTGCTCGCGCCCCTGGTCGATCCCCGGGTCGGCGCCTGCGCCGGGCACATGCTGATCCCGGTGACGGGCAAGGGGCTGAGCATCGGCGACAGCCTGTATCGGCACTACGAAGGCTGGGTGCGCAAGGTGGAAAATCGCACCGGCTGCATGGTCTCGGCCGACGGCGCGTTGCTTGCGCTGCGCCGGGAGCTGTTCCAGAACGTGCCGGCCGAGGTCAACGACGACTTTTTCATCAGCACCTGCGCGCCGGTTGCCGGCAAGCGGATCATCTACGTGCCCCAAGCGCGGGTCACCGACACCGGCGTGGATGAAGCCGACAAACAGTTTCGGCGTCGCCAGCGGGTCACCGTCGGTGGCTTGCAAAGCCTGGCGCAGCGCCGCGAATTGCTCAATCCGCTGCGCCACGGCCTGTACGCAATTGCGTTGATCAGCCACAAATTGATCCGGCGCCTGGCCCCGGTCCTCCTGCTGCCGTTGCTGCTGAGCAATCTGTGGCTGTGGGATGAGCATGGCTTTTACCGCCTGAGCCTGGTCGCGCAGTTGTTCGGTTACACAGTGGCCATCGCCGGCCTGCTGGATGCGCAGCACCGTCTGCCCAAACCCTTTCGCCTGGCCGCATTCCTGCTGGTGACGCTTGTCGGCATGAGCATCGGCCTGTGGCAATTCCTGCGTGGCCAGCGCTATGCGCAATGGAATCCCGAACAGAATCGATGAGATCAGATGCCATGGCGATCAAACAACTCTTCAAGCGAACCAGCGGCTGGCTGTACCTGCATTCTCCAGTCGGACGCCAGCAACTGGACGGCGCCGGCGTGATCCTGATGTTGCACCGGGTGCTGGCCGACGACAACGCCGCCGAACTGCCCCATCGCAATGAATTGTGCGTGGGGCCCAAGGCTTTCGAGCATTTGCTGGTCTGGCTGAAAAAGCATTTCGATTGCGTGCCGCTGATGGACATCCTGCAACCGGGGAGCTTGCGCTCGCACCGGCCGAAAGTGACCCTGACCTTCGACGACGGTTGGCGCGACAACGCGGACAATGCCTTCGCGCTGCTGCGTAAATATCAGGTGCCGGCGAGCATCTTTCTGTCGACGGACTTCATCGGCAGCCGCCAGCGCTTTTGGTGGGAAAGCATTGGCGAAACCCTGTGGAACAGCCATGGCGAACCGGCGCGTCAACGCTTGATCGACTGCCTGCGGCGCATGGATCAGCCGTTGCCCGAGGCGTGTGAACATAGCGACGAGCAACGCCGCAGCCTGGCGCTGCTGCACTTTCTGCAACAGCTCAAAAGCCTCTCGCCACTGGATCTCGATCGCTTGACCGATGCCTGCCCACAGCAGTCCTTGCCCCAGGCCATGGACTGGCATCAGGTGCGCTCGCTGGAGGCTTCGGGGCTGGTGCGCTTCGGCCCTCACGGCGCCAGTCATGCGATCCTAACCGGCCTGGACGATCAACGTCTGGATGAAGAACTGACACGCAGCCGCCAGGCCCTGATGAACGGCTGCAACCGGCCGCTACCGGTGTATTGCTACCCCAACGGCGACCACGATGCCCGGGTGCGACAGGCAGTGGCGGCGCATCGGTTCGGGTTTGCCCTGGGCACCGGAACCGGGATCTACCGCGGCGACCAGGACCCGCTGGCCTTGCCACGCTTCGGTGTCAGTCAGCGCACCGCGCGAAATCCCGAGCTGTTGTCCTGGCGTATTTTTCGCGGGGCACGCCCATGAGCCGTAATCGCTATCTCAAGCATCTGGCCCTGAGCATGGGCACCAAGCTGGCAATGATTGCCCTGCGCTTGCTGCGCAATGTGTTGCTGGCCAGGATTCTCGGACCCAGCGAGCGCGGATTGTTCGCCTTGCTCAGCACCCTGCCGGACCTGATCAGCGCGGCCACCAGCGGCGGCTTGAATTCGGCGGTGGGCTATCACGCGGCCAAGCAACGTTCGATGGGTCTTCTGCTCAGTCAGGTGCTGGTGTTCGGCTGCCTGCTGGCCGGCTTGCTGACCTTGCTGGTGGTGGCGCTGACCCGCGAGTTCGGCAGCGAACTGGACATCACCATGCAGCTCGGTCTGCTCGCCTGGCTGTTGCTGCTGGCGGTGCCGCTGACCGTGCTCAAGAGTGGTCTGCTGACCTTGCACAATGCGTCGGGGGGCGTGGTGGCGTTCAACGCCTTGCGGCTGATCGAATCGCTGGCGCCGCTGCTGCTGTTTCTGGCGCTGTTCTGGATGTGGAAAAGCGCCGCGCTGGAAGCGGCGCTGGTCAGTTGGCTGGCCGGCATCAGCCTGGTGGTACTGGTCGGCTGGCTGTGGCTCAAGCGTAACCAGCCGCTCACCCTGCAATGGGATCGCGCCAGCCAGAACGAGCTGCTGCGCTACAGCGCCCGCAGCCATCCGGACCTGTTGTTCCAGCAAGTGATTCTGCGCTCCGATTACCTGTTCATCGGCGCCCTGCTCGGCAGTACCGCACTGGGTCACTACGCGATGGCCAGCGCCGCCGCCGAGCTGCTGCTGATCGTTCCGGAAGCGGTGACCACGCCACTGATGAAACGGTTGCTGCAACAGGAAGAAGGGATCGAGAAGGTCACGCCGCTGGCCCTGCGGCTGACGGCGACGGTCATGCTCGGCGCCTGCCTGACCATGGCGGTGATCGGCGAGTGGCTGATCGTCACCCTGTTCGGCGCGGCCTATCAGCCGGCCTACCCGGCGCTGCTCGCGCTGCTGCCGGGACTTTTGGGATTGTGCTACGCGAGCATTCTGCGCCTGGACCTGCTGGGCAAGGACCGACCCGGTTCGATTTCGTTGATGATGGGTTGCGGCGCGCTGCTTAACCTGGCGCTGAACCTGTTGTTGATTCCCGCGTACGGCATCGTCGGTGCCGCGGCCGCCTCGTCCATCGCCTATCTGGCGGTCACGCTGGCGATGCTGGTGTTGTATTGCCGCCTCAGCCGGGTGCCGGTCTGGCAAACCCTGATCATCCTGCCCAGCGATCTGACGCCGATGCTGCACATCCTGCAACGGAAGTCGGCATGAAGTACTTCGCACTGGCGGTGAGCATGGGCCTGTCGCTGGATGCCTGGGCGGGGTCGATGCGTTGGGCCGACATCCGCGACGGCAGTCTGTACCTGCAAGCCGATTCTCCGGATAACGTGACCGTGCGCTGGGCGCCGGCCTGGCAAGCCGATGCGAACGAAGAGCATCTGTACCTGCTTGACGGCCAGGGCCGGCTGGCGGGCGAGCGCCGGATCGCCGCCAGTGAAACCCGCGGCACGCAAAGCTGGCCGCTGGCACCGGGTGCCGCCAGTTATCGCCTGGAGATTCCCGGCTACAGTTTCCGCCGCTACAAGATCGAACATGACGAGCGCACGGTGGCGTTGTTCGCCCCGGCCAAAGTGCACTTCAGCAGCGAGACCCGCGACGGCGACGAGTTGTTTTTCAAGGTCGCGGCGGGTGAACACGCCGTTCTGGCCGGCAAGTTCCACGGCGGTGTCGGCGCCTTGCAGGCGCGGCGCGTCGAAGACGGCAAACAGCTGTCGCTGGCGCTCAAGCCGTACCGTGCCTACTGGCAGTTCGATCAGGTTGCCTTGCCGGTTTCCAACGCCGATCAGGTTTGGCGCCTGCGCCTGCAAGGCAGCGGCAAGGCGGCGTTCTGGCTCGACGGCACGGCCAATCTGTTCGCGCAGAATGCGCAGCAGCTCAAACCGCTGCGCGAAGACCAGGGCCAGGTTCGCCTGACGGTGCACGACAAGGTGGTGGGGACCACGCCGAACCTGGGCATCGCCCTGCCCTACGTGATGCCGCCGCCCGCCAGCCATTCCGCGCTCGATGCGCTGAAACCGCGGGCGGGGTCTTACTACAGCTTCGTCGATATCACCGCCCGGCAGCCCGACTACGAAAACGGTTTTCGCCAGCTGTATCAGCAACGCTTCGGCATCACTGAGGACATCACTCTGCTGGCCGGCAGCAAACGCCAGGCCGACCTGCGCGCCGACACCACCAGCAATGCCGGCCTCGACGCCTGGCTCGCCGCGACCCGCGCCCTGGGTGGCAAAGGCACCCATTACATCGGTTTCGCCGACGAGCCCAACCTCAACTATCCGGACTACCAAAGCTACCAGCGTATTTTCACCAGCATGGCCCGCCAGGTCCGCGCCAATCCCGACAACGCCAAGGCCGGCGTTCGGATCGCCATGCCTGCCAGTTCGCGACTGGTCAACGGCCCGCTCGCCGACAACGCCGCCGACAAGCGCGGGATCGACTGGGCCCGACGCCTGCTGGCCGAATCGGGCGACAGCATCGATGCACTGGCGTGGCACGAATGGATGATTCGCGATTTGCTGGCGACTCGGGTCTACCGCGACAGTGTGAAGCGCGCCGCCGAGCTGGTGGGACTGGACGCCAACGGTCGACCACGCAAGGCGCTGCTGCTGGACCAGACCAACATGTCCAGCGGATCGAGCCTGAGCCCCTACGATCAGGAGACCCATTACGCCTCGCTCTGGTGGGCCTCGGTGGCGATCAATTCAGCCCAGGACGGTTTGCTGGAGATGCTCAACTGGTTCCAGGCCGCCGACGAGCCCGAGTACCCCAAGGGCATGCTGCGGGTACTGGGCGACGATCGATTCGAACTCAAACCGGTAGGCCTGGCCCAGCAATTCATCCAGCAACATTGGCTGCACGATGTGCTGTACCTGGAGAACGATGCGTTCGAGGTCGATGTGCTGGCCATGGCCGACGATTCCAAGCGCAGTCTGCTGGGGGTCAACAAGGCATCACGCCTGCAGCGAGTCGACATCGCCGGCGTACATTGCCCGCTGGCCAATGGATCGCTTCGATACTTCGGCGCCGACAACCGTAGCCGCGACGCACCCTCGACCTGCAAAGACGGTCGCGTGCGCTTCGAGTTGCCGGGACAAACCCTTTTCGCCCTGACATGGAACGCCACGTGATTGTCGCTCTGCAGCCTGGTCGTGCCGGCATTCCGGCGCGCACCGGATCATGCCACTTTCGGGTCGACCCGACTGGAGTCAACATCATGGGTGCAATGCACAAACTCAGCCAACACGTTAAACACAATGGCCTGCGTCCGACTTTGAAAAAGGTCTGGAAACACTACATTTTTTCCCATCAGGAACTACTGTGGATGGAGCGCGACCTGGTGACCCCGGTGCCGGCGCACAAGCTCAGATCCTATCCGCCCTTGCAGGTCGTCAGCATCACGCCGGGCAACGCCAAAGCATTCGCCCGCCACTTCGGCGACCGCGTACAGACCATGGCCGAGCTTGCCCGCGAAGGCCATACCGGGCAGATGCATCTGGACGAGAACGGGGATGCGGTGGCGTTCATCTGGGGCGCCGGTCGCGACTACCACGACCGGCATTACTACGGCTGCTGGTTCCCGGTGAAAGACGGCGAGTTTTTCGAATTCGGCGGTGAGTTGAGCCGCAGTTACTGGGGCACGTCGCTGTCCATGGATCTGCAGACAGAACTGTGGAAGGCCATGCTCGAGCAAGGTTTCAACAAGGTTGTGGATGTTTGCGAGTGGCATAACGTGCCGGCCTTGAAACTGCATATCCGCACCGGGTACGAGGAACAGGGGCGGATCACCAACGTGTATCAACTGTTCGGCCGCTGGCGTTTTTATCGCGAAACCCGCTACACCGGCTCACGCCTGGACACCCTGCGCAAGCCGGAACGCTCATCTGCGCAAGCTAAGGTGGTATGACCCTATGACAGTGCGATTGCAATGGCGTGCTTCGTTGTGCGCCGCGGATTTCCCCGCAGAGGCTTATGAGGCTCTGCGGCTGCGGGTGAAGGATCACACGCCGTTCAACGCGCTGGAATGGATGTGTGCCTCGGAACAGGCCCTGCCGGCAGATCAGCGCTTGCATGTGCTGCTCGGCTGGCAGGGTGACGAGTTGCTGTTGTGTCTGCCGCTGGTGACGTGCGTGGAGCGCTTCGGCGGATTGCCCTTTCGGGTGCTGCATCATCTGGGGTACCCGCTGGCCGATCGTCTGGCGCTGCTGACTCGCCTGGATGCCGCGCACATGCGCCAGGTACTGGGCGAGATCCGCCGTCGACTGCCCCATGCGCTGTTGCAACTCAACGAGCTGTGCGAATCGCTCGATGCAGTCGGCGGGCTGGGTCAGTGGCTGGGGCGCAGTTCCACCGGCGAACGGCGCTTGAGTTGTCGGGCGCCTGTCCACCGGATCAGCGAAGCCGATCACCAGGAAGTGTCCGGGGATCCACGCTACAAGCTGCGCCGCGCCCGCAAGCGCATCGCCGCCTGTGGCGCGCAGGTACGCCGCATCATTCCCGATGCCCTGAGTATGCGGCCGCTGCTGGCGATGCTCGCCGAAGTCGAGGCCTTGAGCTGGAAAGGCGACGAAGGCGTGGGCATTTTTGCCGACCCACATCGTCGCCAATGGATGGACGAAGCCTTTACCGCGCTGGCCGCCCGGGGACTGGTGCGAGTGGTGACCCTGGAACTGGAGGGGCGTTGCATCAGCTACCGTCTTGGCTTGCTGGAACAGGGTCGGCTGTATGACTACAACCTGGCCTTCCTGCCGCAGCACGCCGATCTGGGCAGTGGCCGGGTACTGCTCGAGGAGTGGATTCGCTGGGGCCTGGAGGACAACTGGCAATGGGTCGATGCATCGCGAGTGAGCCTGGAAAATTCCAGTCATCAACTGCATGAGCGCATGACCGGGTACATGGAACACTGGCGCTGGAGCTTTTATTCATGGCGCCCGAGCGGCTTGGCCCTGGGGCTTGCCCTGCGGTTCTGGCAGCTTTGCAAACCGTTGTTGCAACAATGGCGGGCCCGTCGCGCCGCAGCGGTCAATGCACCAGCTCCTGTCGCGCCGATCACGGTCAAGGCGACAGCAGCCGTCGACACACTCATGGAGGGCGAACATGCCACGGCAAGTCATAGTCAACGCTGACGATTTCGGCCTCAGTGCCTGTGAAAACGCGGTGATCCTGGGAGCCTTCCAGGCCGGGCTCATCAGCTCGGCCACCGCGATGGCCAACATGCCGGCCTTCGAGGCCGCCTGCGCACTGGCGCGGCATCCGTTGCTCGAAGGGCGCATCGGCCTGCATTTCAATCTGACTTACGGGCGGCCGTTGAGCCGACGCATCCTCAGTCGCCCGGCCTTCTGCAACAGCGCCGGCGAGTTCGATTTGAGCGTGCCACGAACCCGGCTGTGGCTCGGTCACCAGGATCGTCTGGCGGTCGAGCAGGAACTTCAGGCGCAATGGCAACGCTGTCTGGACAACGGACTGCGCCCCAGCCATCTGGATTCGCATCAGCACGTGCACAACATCTGGCCGATCGGCGAGATCGTTGCGCGCTTCGCGGCTCGTCAGGGCGTTCCGGTAAGGCTGGCGCGCAACCTTGGGCAAAACCTCAGCCTGCCCAAGCGCCTGTTCAAGGAGCTGCTCAATCATCGGCTGAGCAGTCTGGCCGGGGCGACTGCCGACTATGTCTGTACCCCGGTGGATCTGCGCAACGCCGCACCGCCCAGCGACGGTCTGCTGGAAATCGTCGCGCATCCCAATCAGCTTGGCGCCGATTTCGGCGACGCCTATCTCGAGCCCGGGGAGTCGTTGAGCGCGCTGCTGGAGCAGCGATTGCCGGGTGTTCCCAGGGTCGCCTATGACGCGGTCCGTCGGGGTGTGGAACAACGCGCGGATACCGTCATGGAATAGCCTTTCCACGGGGTTTTCCATCAGAAAAAAGCGCGCTTCGAGGCGATCGAAGCGCGGCTTTTTGACGCCGGAAAAGTGTGTCAAGCATGTTACACACATTGATACAAAACTAAGACAAGTGCCCGCTTTCTGCGGCGTCCAGCGTGATCTATACCCAACATACCTTCACCCACGCGCGGCCAATTCAGGCCAAGGAGGGCTCCATGAGCCTGATCGACAAACTCGGCGAACGAATCAAACAAAAAGGCCTGAGCCGCACGTTCGGCACCTTGTGGAAACGCTATGTTTTTTTCCACTGGGAGTTGTTGTGGATGGAGCGCGATCTGGTGACCCCGGTGCCGCCGCACAAGCTGCGGCCCTACTCTGGCGTGCGGCAGGTGACCATCACCCCGCAGAACGCTACAGCCTTCGCCAAACACTTCGGCGACCGGGTACAGACCATGGCGGAGCTGGCGACCGAAGGTCACACCGGTCACATGTACCTGGATGAAGAGGGACATGCGATAGCGTTCATCTGGGGCAGCGCGCGCGACTATCACGACCGCCACTATTACGGTTGCTGGTTCCCGGTCAAGGCCGGTGAGTTCTTCGAGTTTGGTGGCGAGATGACCCGCGCCTATTTCGGCAGCAGTCTGTCGGTGGACGTGCAGGTCGCCCTGTGGGAGGCGATGGCCGCACAGGGCTGCAACAAGGTGGTGGACGTCTGCGAAACTCACAACATCCCGGCCTTGAAGTTACACATCCGCATGGGTTACCACGAACAAGGTCGTGTCACTCACGTGTACGGCCTCTTCGGCCGCTGGCGCTTCTTCCGGGAAACCCGCTACAGCGGCTCACGCCTGGACCCGCTGCGCAAACCGGGACGGCCAGTGGTCACCGCAGCGGCACCTACCTGACTGGCACCGGGCTGTCTGCAGACACTCAGACAGCCCGCGTCATCGTTGGCCTCCATTCGCCCCCTGTAGGAGCGAGGCTTGCCCGCGAAGACGTCAGGTCTGGCGACATTGATGTTGGATGTGCCGGCCTCTTCGCGGGCAAGCCTCGCTCCTACAAGGTTTAGCGGCGATCAAAAGATCCTGGAACACCTCCCACAGGGTTTTGGGTGGGTCACAGATGGCTGTCAACGCACAGCCACCAAGGTAAAACACATCGGCAACTGCGCCTCCCGCTGTTCATAGCGGTCGTACAGTTCTTCGCGGTTTGAGTGCGGGTATTCCTGGTAATGGCGGATGTTCAGCCCCGCCGCGATGGCGCCGCCGAAGAGATCTCCAAGGGTGTGGACGAACCAGTACGACGCTGCGGCCTGCTGTTCGACCTTGCCTTCATAGACGATGGGCTCGGTCTGCACAAAGGGCTCGCGGCGGAAGTAGGAGGTGGCCAGGGCGAAGGGGTCGGCGGCTTCGGGGTCGAACATCTCCAGGAAGGGATGGGTTTCGTACATCACCAGTGCTCCTCCCGGCTTCAGCACACTCGCCACATGGCGGAAGAACTCGGCAATGTCCGGCATCCAGCCCAAGACGCCAATGGTGATCAACGCCACATCGAAACGCCCCTGCAAGGCGGGCGGTAAATGATGGATATCGGTCTCGATGAATTCAGGCTGATGAGGTGAGCGCGTGGCCAGTTCCCGCGCCTGGTCGAGAAACGCCGCGGACTGGTCGACGCCGACCACATGCCGCGCGCCCAAGGCAAACAGGGAAAGGCTTTCCCGGCCATTGTTGCAGCCCAGTTGCACCACTTCCTTGCCGTCCACGCCGACCTTATTCAGAACCTTGGTCAAGGTGTCATCAAGACAGGAAAAGTCCCGCTGGGCCACAGCGTTCAGCAGAACCGGCCAATCAGGATTGTCTTTGTGGTGGCGAGCGGAGTCGTTCCAGGCATCGCGGTTGCTGGCGATGGCCTGTTCTTTAGTCGGCATTTCCATTGCACGTTCCATCTGCGGTTTGAAACGACTGACTGTAGCAGCTGGCTGCTACAGGTCGAGGTCAGCCAAGGCGCGCTATAGTTAATCACCTTGGGGATACGCGCGAAAACCGATGCCGCAGGTGCTGCCATGAACACGATCAAACAATCGCTGATGCTTGCCCTTTGCCTGACCGCCGCCACCTGGGCACAGGCCGACGACAGCCTGATGCAAACCGAGCAATCAAGCAGTGAATTCAACTATTACGGGGCCGACCAGCCTTTTGCCCACCCTGCCCCGCCTTCGCTGAGCACCATACCGCCGGGCGCGTACATTCCGACTTCGCCCCAGACGTTCACGCCGGTGTCCAGCGAGCACGTGTTTTCCGACTCCCAACTGCCCACGGTGGCCGATGCCACCGTACGCGTTTTCATCCGCACCTATGACGAAGAGCGCGGTGTCTACGTGAACCAGGAAGTCGAAAACCCGGCCTGCACGCTGTCTTGCCTCAGAGGAAAGATCCCCACGTTGTGAGGGCGGCTGCGCCGCAGCCTCAGGCTACAAGCTTTAAGCCGCAAGCTCGAAGCTGCCAGCTCCGCTGGCCCCTACCACTGCCTCTTGTCCGGCCGCGCCAGCCCGAGTTTCTCGATCCGGTAGCGCAGCATGTCGCGGCTAAGACCCAGCAGCCGCGCGGACTTGGTGACGTTCCAGTCGGTCTTGTCGAGCATCTTGCGCACCATGTCGCGCTCGACTTCCGGCAGGTTCATCGACTCGGTGCCGTTGTAGGCCGGGCGTGGCTCTGCAGCGGGCACTTCATGCTGGAACATCGGCGGCTCGTCCACCAGGCTCATGCACACGTTCAGTTGATGGGCCGCGATCACATCGCTCTGCGCCAGCAATACGGTCTGCTCGAGCATGTTGCGCAACTCGCGCACGTTGCCGGGCCAGCTGTAGTTGAGCAGCAACTCCTCGGCCTGCTCGCTGAAACGCAGGTTCGGTTTGCCATAACGTTTGCCGTGGGCCGCGAGGAAGTGTCGGGCCAGCAACAGCACGTCTTCGCCACGGGCGTACAGGCGCGGCACCTTGATCGAAATGATGCGCAGGCGGAAGAACAGGTCGCGGCGGAACTTGCCTTGCAACACCATCTGCTCAAGGTTGCAGTTGGTGGCGCTGATCACCCGCAGGTCGACCTTGCGCTCCTTGACCGAACCGACCCGGCGAATGCTGCGGTCTTCCAGCAGCTTCAGCAGCTTGGCCTGAAGCAGCAGGTCCATCTCGCCCACTTCGTCGAGAAACAGCGTGCCGCCATCGGCCGCTTCCACCAGGCCCAGGCGACGCTCCTTGGCATCGGTGAACGCGCCCTTCTCGTGACCGAACAGCTCGGCCTCCACCAGATTGGGCGGAATCGAGGCGCAGTTGAATTCAATGAACGGACCCTTGGCGCGCGGACCGTCGAAATGCAGGGCGCGGGCCACCAGTTCCTTGCCGGTGCCGGTTTCGCCTTCGACCAGCACGGGAGGCAGATCGGTGTTGGCCATGCGGCGCTCGGCATCGAGCAACTGAGTGATGGTGCTCTTGAGGTAAACCATCGGTGCCGAATCGCCGATCAGCGCCTGGACCCCGGACTTCTGCGCCTCGCGTTCCTGATAGAACGACAGCGTGCGCTCCATCCGGTCGGTGGCCAGGGCCTTGTCCAGCAGCACCTTGAGCTCCGGCAACGCCACCGGCTTGGTCACGTAGTGGAAGGCCCCTTCCTTCATCGCCACCACGGCGTCTTCGACGTTGCCGTAGCCGGTCATCATGATCACCTTCAGATCCGGCGCGCTGACGCGCAGCTTCTGGATCAGGTCGTGACCACTCATGCCCGGCAACGAGTTGTCGGTCAGCACCACATCGGGAACGAAAGTCTTCAATTGCTCCAGTGCGTTTTCCGCCGAGTGGCAGACCGTCACCTCGAAGTCCTTGCGCTCCAGGTAAGTCTGAATATTCTCGGCAAGGAGTTCATCATCCTCGACCAGCAGTATGCTGTGTTCCATATTCCCCTCCCGTTGCCACTTTAAAATTCAAACAAACGCGAGTTCCTTCCCGCTCCTGGCTGGTCAGTTCGACCGAGCCTTCGAAACGCTCCATTATCCGTTTGACCAGAGCCAGACCTACGCCCAGCCCTCCTTGTTTGGTGGTGAAGAACGGCTTGAAGACCATTTGTTGCTGCTGCTTGGTCATGCCCTTGCCGGTGTCATTGAGAATCATGCTCACCCGATCTGGCGCAGGCGTTTCAATCTCGATACTCAATACGCCTCCCGTGGGCATCGCCTCCAGCGAATTAGCAAACAGGCTATTGAGTATTTGCGTCAGCAGCACCTTTTGGCTGACGACCGGCGGTACGCTTTTGGGAGTGAAACGCACTTGCACATCGGAGCGCTTGATCAGCGCCTCGAACGCTCCCAGGGTGTCTTCGATGGCTAACACCAGATCCACCTCATCGACGTCGTCATTGACCGGTCGCAACGACACAAGCAATTCCCGTACCCAACGCGACATGCGGTCAACCTGACCGATGATGTCGCCAAGATTTTTCTGCGCGTGCTGGCTGGCGATTTCCTGGGCCAATTCGGCGCTGGTTCGGATATTGGCCAGCGGATTGCGCAGGCTGTGGGCGACCGCCGAAGACATCTCGCCCAAGGCGACAAAGGTTTCGTTGGCCACCAGTTGCTTTTGCTGACTGTGCAGCAGCAACGCGGCGCGACGCACGATCCAGAACAGTCCCAGATAAATCGCCGCCCCGCCCAGCAGGGTCGCCAGCCAGATCGCCTTGAACCCGCGCTGGATGCGCGCCACCAGATCCGCCGGCTCCTTGTAGATTTCCACCATGGCGACCACTTTGCTTCTGTCGGCGTTGAACATCGGGATGTAGTTCTCGATGAACAGGTATTGAGGTTCATGCATCAGACGCTGTTCGGGACGCTCCTCATCGATTTCGTGATAGCTGGTGGACACGGCCTCCTTCATTTCGAAGGACTCGTCCAGTTCGTCGTCATCGTGGATGCGCACGCCGATCAGCTCGGGGTTGGTCGACCAGACCACCGTGCGATCCAGGGCATAGACGTTGGCCAGCAGCAGGTCCGGCAGGTGTTCCACATGATCGAGAAACTCGATGCGCGCATTGGCCCGTGCACCGGGTTCGACATCCGGGTAGTCGTTGTCCATTCGGGGATCGAGCATCTCCCCCATGGTTCGGGACGGGGTGATCTCGGCGTGGCGGATTTCCGCATCGCCGATGGCCTGGATGAATTGCGCGGTCAACATCGAATCACGCTCGATACTCTCTTCCACCACGAAACGCGTGGAAATGTACCCCAGCCCCAACGCCACGGCGGCGATGATGAAAAAGCTTGCCAACGAGAACCAGCGCACCAGATTGAACGGCGGTCGCCAGCCCTTGATCTGCTCTGCTGCCGGTGTTTCCGACGCAGGTATTTTTTGTTCTTCCAGTGTCTGCATGGAACTGTCCTGGTCGCGGTTCAACAAGCCTTTTCAGCGGTGTTTCGCCTCAGTGTAGGTGGCATTGACCAACACGGGCGGCGCAATGAAAGTATTTAGCCACTATTGCATCTGCGTCGGTCCCTGAGCGCTGCCGGGCGCTGCGACGGCGTGGTGGTGCTCGGGCTCTTCATTCTCGGCAGTCAATGCATTTTTCGCTGGATGCTGCCGCTCGGTTTCCTCCTGGAGGAACTCGATGATCGATTGCGCGGACTTCTCATCCAGGCGCAGGTTGGGCATCGGAATCCTGTTGTAGCGTTCGAACAGCTCCATTGCGATCGGGTCCTTTTCCGCCAACACGCGATCCGGTTCGCGGATCCAGCGGTTGAGCCAGGCCGGATCACGCTGCAGGGTCACGCCGATCAGGTCCGGACCGATGCTGCGCATGCCGATGCCCTGCCCATCCGTTGGCCCGAGGCTGTGGCACGAGGCGCAACGGGTGCGGAACAGCTCCTCGCCATTGCTCGGCGGGCGGATCTCCGGAGCATCGGCATAACTTTCGCCAACACTCTGCTGTTTCCAGTTATGCAAGGTATTGGCCAACTGATCGGCCAGGATCCACGGGTTCTCGAACGGCGAGGCTTTCATCCAGCGACCGGTCTGCTGGTTGCCGACGATCAGGCTCAGGTTGTGGTCCTTGCTGCGGCCGTTGTCGACGCCTTCGATGAACAGGCCAAGCTTCTTGCGCAGTTCCGTGACGTCGGCGAACTCGCCGGTGAGGAACAGCCAGCCCGGGCCGACCTGGAAGCGTTGTGAATAGACCTTGAGCACCTCGTGGGTATCGCTCAGTGGATCGATGCTGATGGAGTAGAAAAAGATGTCCTTGCCGACCCGGTCGCCGAGCAGCTTCTGCACCTGGCGCAGCCGCGCGGTTTCCAGCGGGCAGGAGTCGCTGCAGGAGGTGAAGATGAAGTTGATCACCACCACCTTGTCTTTGATCAGGTCATCGAAAAAATGCACCTGCCGACCGTTCTGATCCGTCAGCAAGGTGTTGGGGAAATAGTCGCCACCCCAGGGGGTGGCGGATTCGCTGGTTTCGGTTTTTTCCGCCGTTACGGTGGCAATGGCCTCGGCGGATGCGGGAGCGGGTGTCGACGGCACCGGGTTGGCGATCAGCAGCCGGCTGGCCAGCAAACCGGTGACCAACACCAGAATCAGGTGCATGCCCAGGGCGCGTGTGCGTGGCGTATGCATCTTCATGTCGACACCCTCCCGTTTTTTTTCTTGTTTTATTTCTTCACAGCAACTTTCGGGCCGGAACCGTCGCCGGAGCGGAAGGTCGGCAGTGCGGCAGAGCTCACATAGCGCACGCCATCCCAGCCTGGCAGCGGTGTCGGCATCAACTGGAATTGACCGGGGTGTTCAATGTCCCAACGCAGCAGCATCGAGTTGTCCTCATGCTGGGTGTTGTGACAGTGCTCCATGTAGGTCCCGGCAAACTCGCGGAAGTTGATTGCCATTTCGACGCTGTCCAGACCATCGTTTTCCGAACCGATGCGGTAGACGTCCTTGCGCGCCCATTTTTCCCATTCAGGCGGTGCCTTGCCGCCACGACTGAGGATGATCCCCTCCTCGAAGTGCACGTGAACCGGGTGGCTCCAGCCCTTGCCGCCGAGCTTGATATTCCACACTTCCATGGTGCCGAAACCTGTGGTGCCGGCATCGGTAGGACCGGTTTTCAGCTGGGTGGCCGCGTTCAACCGACGTGGGTCCATGTGATAGCCGAAACCGCCATCGGTCTTGACCGTCCAGGGGGCTTCGTCGGTGCCGTCGGAACGGCCGAAGATGAAGCTGCGGTGACGGGCAGTCGCCAGCTGTGCCATGTCGGCGGCGTTGTCGCGGTGAATCTTCAGCGGAATCATCACCAGACCTTCAGCCTTGCCGGGTTTGGCCGGTTCGTACTTCGAAGGGTCCATGGACAGGTCCTGTCCGGTGTAGGCCTTGACGTTGAGTTGCAACACCTTGCCCACCGCCGGATCGCCCTTGTCCCACTGCGGTCCCTTGCTGGACTGCTTGATCACTGCCAGGTATTTCTCCGACAGCACATCAGCCAGGGAAATCGGCTCTTTCGGGCCTTTGCCGTCGTCATGGGCCAGCAGGTTGACGAAGAAGATCTTGTCCCCCGGCTGGATGCCGTTCTTGGCGAAGTTGACGATGATGTCGAACCGCTCGGCGATGCCCTGGGTCGGCAGGATTGCGTTGTGGTTCTGTTTGTCGCCGTCGGCGTCCAGGTCCATGGTGCCGTCGAACGGCACGGCGTGTTCCATGATGTTGCCGTCGTTGGCGATCATGTGGAACGGCACCCGGGCATAGGACACGCCTGAGCCTTTGGGTCCCTGGAATTCGCCGCTGGTGCCCTTGATTTCCCGTACCAGAGCGAACTTGAAGTAGCGCGATACCGAGCCGTTGAGCATGCGGAACCGGTAGCTGCGGGCCCGCACGTCCAGGGTCGGTTTCCAGCCCCAGTTGACCACCACCTGGTCCCCCAGGAAGCCGTCGGTGTTGAACGGGTTGAACCACAATTGACCGTTCTGATCCCAGGCCTTGTCGGCGAACAGCAGGTTGACGTCGTAGTCGCGGTTACCCCACGGCAAGGCGCTGCCGCTGGGGAAACGCAGGTTGACGCCGTCGTTCACCGACTCGTTGCCACGGTCCAGGGCGCTGTAGTAGTTCATCATCGCCGCGTTGCCCTTGTAGACGTTCTGCGCGGTGAAATCGAGCATGTGGTCGTGAAACCAGTGGGTGCTCATGGTCTCGCGCCAGTCACCGCGGATCTTGATGGTGCCGTGATCGCAAGTCTTCAGGCCCGGACTCGTGTCATTGGTCCACAGGGTTTCACCCGGCGAGCATGGGAATGCCGCGCGCGGATCTTCGGCCTTGGTGTTGATGCTGTCGTACCCGGCAAGCTGCATCGGCCAGCGATAGTCGTAGTACTGCCCGGGGAAGAAAAACGCGTTGGCATAACCGTCGCTTTCCGCCGGTGAGTGACCGTTGTGTTCGTGGGTACTGATGGTGTGCAGGCCAAAGCCCATGTTGGCCGACGGATCGATCGGCAGGCCGTTGTAGTGGCGCATCAACAGCGGTTGGCCATAACGGACCATCAGCAGTTTCGGCGGCAGAGTGCCGTCGAAGGTCCACACCGAGTTGTGGTTCTGGATCGGCATCTTCGGATGGAGGCGCATCTCCACGCCCTTGGAGGTGCCGTCTGTTGCCGGTACGCCCGTGACGTTGTGATACAGGCCACCGGGGCCGAACTCGCCCACGGCGTAGTGGTGCATTTGCCGATCGTCACGCAAGCCGCCGTTGGTCCGCGCACCGGTCTGTACGGTCTTGTAGGCGTTCTGCGGATAGAACTCGTTCCAGCGCTGATGTGACCAGCCTTTTCCTGGTGGACGACCTTCGGCCGACGAGCCGATATGGCGGTTGAGGAAGATCTCGATCTGCGCCTGCCACGGGTTGCGGTCCACCGCGTTGGAGAACTGGCTGGGGAACGGGGTCAGCCCCGGTTGACGCAGGAAGTTGTCCAGCGCCAGGCCCGGCGGTGCGCTGCGGGCCGCGTTGTTGGGGTCCTGGGCGGGTAACGGGCCGATCCCCGGTGGCGGGAATGGCAGCTGCGCCGCGGGCGTGGTGGGGTCGAGTTTTTCCGGCCCGAATTCCTCGAACAGCATGATCTGCTGGGTGAACGGCAGGGCTCCGTATAGCGGACTGGGCTTGCCGTTGGTGGGGTAGTTGAAACTGGTCTGTTGCGACGGCGGCA
This sequence comes from Pseudomonas sp. REP124, assembly GCF_020164475.1. Classification (GTDB taxonomy): domain Bacteria; phylum Pseudomonadota; class Gammaproteobacteria; order Pseudomonadales; family Pseudomonadaceae; genus Aquipseudomonas. The sequence continues at coordinate 46,236 of NZ_JAIQWX010000026.1, forward strand.
GCTGGTTTTCCACCCGTTCGGTGTTGCGGGTGCCTTTGACGCCGTCGGGCAGATCAAAAGAATCCTCGTTGGCCTCCGGCATGCTGAGGATCGCATTCAGTGCCGCTGGCTCATCAGCCGGTTCGTCGTAGTAGGCCGAAGGGTCCGATGGCTCCGGCTGTCGCTCATCGTCGATCGGGCTAGCGCGCAGCATCCCTGTGCTTATTGTCATCGATAGGACGACGCTCAAGGGCGTCAACAACCACTTGGAGGGGTACCGCGCTTTTGTGTCCATCACCTGCCGCCTCTATGCGTGAAGGGGGTGATGGGGGATTTGCAAATCCTTCGCCAAATTTGTAACTAATTTTTACAAAGTCCCGAAAGCTTGAAAAACAGTGGCTTAGCAACATCAATTTGCCATAACTTGGGAGCAGCGACTGGGGAATGACACCCGCTAGCGGGGAAAGTTCACACCCATTTTGGGGAAGCGAGCGGTGCACCCGGCTTGGGGTATTCGTTCAGGAGACCAGCTTGAACGACAGGCGCACCGAGGTGCCCTCGCCTTCACGGCTGTCGAGAGTCACGGTGCCGCCAAAGCGCTCCATGATCCGTTTGACCAGGACCAGCCCGACGCCGAGCCCGCCCTGCTTGGTGGTGAAAAACGGCCGGAAGGCCATTTTGCGTTGCTCTTTGGTCATGCCCTTGCCGGTGTCGCTGACGACCACCACCACGCCCTGAGCATCGGCCGGCGCCATGACAATCGTCAGCGTGCCGCCTTCGTCCATAGCCTCCAGCGCGTTGGCCAGCAGGCTGTTGAGGATCTGCGTCAGCTGTACCTGCTGGCTGACCACCATGGGCGTTTCCCTGGGCTCGAACACCACATTGATCCGCCCCTTGGCGATCTGTTGTTCAAAGGCCATCAGGCTGTCGTACAGCGAAGCCACCAGATTCACCGACTCGGCCTCGTCATTGAGCGGACGCAACGACTGCAGCAACTCGCGCACCCACTTCGACATGCGGTCGACCTGACCGATGATGTCGTTGATGTTCTTGTGCGCCGCGCCGCTGTCGAATTCCAGCGCCAGTTCTGCGCTCGAACGAATGGTCGCGAGAGGATTGCGCAAACTGTGCGCCACGGCCGATGACATCTCGCCCAGGGCGACGAAGGTTTCGTTGGTGATCAGCTGTTTTTGCTGGGTCGCCAGCAATATCGCCGCACGTCGCACGATCCAGTACAGCCCGAAATAAATCAGCGCCCCGCCCAGCGCCGTGGCCACCCAGATCAGCACCAGCCCACGCTCCATGCGATTGATCAGGTCCTTGGGTTCCTTGTAGATCTCGACCATGGCCACTACGTTCTTGCCTTCGATGTCGAACAGCGGAATGTAGTTTTCGATGAAGATGTATTCCGGCGCGGTGATGAACTTCTGCTCCATGCGCGTCTTGTCGACATCGTGATAGCTGGCTGAAACCGGGGTCTTGGTGGAGAAGGCCTTGTCGAGATCTTCGTCGGTATGAATCGTGGTGCCCATCAGGGCCGGGTTGGTGGACCAGATCACCATGCGGTCAGGGGCATAGATATTGGCCAGGATCACATCCGGCAAATGCTCGATGTGGTCGAGAAATTCGCCACGGGCGTTGGCCCGGGCCAGCGGGTCGACATCGGCAAATTCCCGGTCCTTGCGCGGATCGAGCAGTTCGCCCATGGTCCGCACATTGGGAATCGCCACGTGGCGCACCTCGGCCGAAGCGATGGCCTGGATGAATTGTGAGGTCAGCAATGCATCACGCTGCACGCTTTCGGTAATCACGAATTTGGTCGACACCGAGCCCAAAGCAACAGCCACAGTGCCGATCACCGCCAGGCTGATCAGGGAAAACCAGCGCAGCAGATTGAACGGTTGTTTGCGCGTGCTCAAGCGGATATCACCTTTGTCCGACTGCAGTGTCTTGGCCAGCGTGGTCATGAATGCCTTTTCCCCAAATGCCCCTATAGCTTTATAGCCCACTGCTGGCAGTTTGCCCGACTGCGGGGACATTCCCCACTTTCCCCCCACCCATCCCCCCACCCATCTTGAGCCCCCACCTACCCCCAATTATGGGGAAAAAGGCCCGTTCCCACATTTGGGGGAACCGTCCCCCAACATCAGGTCAACGCCTGTGTGCCGGGCCTCTCGCGGCTGAATTCGGCAATTGGCATGGGAGTTGCCGAAGACCTGCCAACTGACCCATTTCAAGGGACAGGTCTTTGATAGAGGGAATACTCATGCACCCTTTACTGTCCAAAACCGCGATCGCACTGGCTGTGACCGCCCTGGCCCAAGGCGTTGCTCAAGCCGCGTTGTTCGCTGTAGATACCGGCCCTTACCTGCCAGCAAACGGAAACTTTGCTGCCTGGTATCAGGACACCCACGGAAGGACCCTTGATCTGTGCCTGACAAAAGCTGTCAGTTCCAGGGTTGCCGGCGCTCCAGGCGCCCCGGCCTACATGTGCCTTTTGAACCCTAATCCTGGCATCTTCGACGACACGCAGCCCATCGTTTTCCCGACCAATTTTCCCGATGAAGCGTTCTGGTTTACCGGTGATGGTTCGATCGTCGACGCCGCCCGCGGTATCGATCTGACCTACGTCAGCGCCCTGGAAGCCGCCTTCGCCGCCGAAGATCCGGTCGAGGGTGATCAGGTCAGTTTTGGCCGGATCCGTATCCGGGTCGACGTGCCCGTTGCCGGCACCTATGTCATCACCCACCCCTACGGCGTGGATGTGTTCAACGTCGATACCCCCGGCCGTCGCGCGATCAACATGACCCGCGATATCGGCATCGGCTCGCCGAAAACCTACGACGGCGCACTCAAGAGCGACCTCGGCCCATTCCTGCGCAGTCTTAACGGTCCTTACACCGAGACCAACCCGGTTACCGGTGCGGCGGAACAGTTCGTGGGTGACCCGAACGTGGAAGAAGCCTTCACCGGCAGCCCGTTCAACACCAACTACATCCGCATCGAAGGCCCTGGCGGGATCGACCTGCGCACGACGGTGATGGCCATCTCCGGCAAGTTGTCGACCGTGGCCCGCCCGACTCCGATCATTGCCGAGCGCAGCACTTACTCGCGCAAGGCCGGTGCCAGCGCACCGGTCGCCCAGCAGGACGTGTTCGTGATGGCCCCGCCACCACCGGCCACCGTGACCCTGACCAGCAACACCCCGGCACTGAACCTGACCGAGGCCGACACCACCGGCCACTGGTACGCCCAGTCCGCCACCAACCCGACGTTGCCGAGCACCTTGTCATTGATCGCCGACAACCATGTGGCCATCCCCAGCAGCACGCCGACCACGGTGGCTTCGCCGCTGACCGACCTGGTGGTGATCTCCCAGGCTGAATACAACCTGCACACCGGGCAGCTCACCGTCGTGGCCTCCACCAGCGATGAAGTTTCACCTCCGGTGCTCACCGTCACCTCCGGTACCGGTGTCGCGATCGGCGCCCTGAGCGGCGACGGCGCGGTGAAATCGCTGTCGACCGGCATCTCGCCGATTCCGCCGGCCAAGGTCAAGGTGACGTCATCCAATGGCGGTACCGACATCGAAGACGTGGTCATCGTGCAATGAACGCACTCATGCCCAGATCCGTATCAGGAGGCATCATGAACAAGTGGCCACGCTTCGCACTCAACGCGCTCGGGCTGACGATCTCGCTCTCCGGCAGTGCTGCGTTCGCGCAACTCGCCGCGGTCGACCCCGGCCCCTACACCTTCGCCACGGGGAAATTCCCCATGTGGTATCAGGACAACAACCTGCTTTCGCTGGAACTGTGCCAATCCAAGGCCACCAGTACCCGGGCGCCTGGCGCTCCCGGCGCTCCTGCCTACATGTGCATCCTGAACCCTGAGCCGGGAGTCTTCGACGACACCCAGCCTCTGGTGTTCCCCGACAACTGGCCACCAGAAGCCTTCTGGTTCCTGGCTGAAACCAGCATCGCCAACAACGCCGCCGGTTATGGCGTGGATGCCTATGTGGCCGGGATCGAAGCGGCATTCGCTGCGGAAAACCCGGTCGAAGGCGACCAGCAGAGCTTCGCGCGGATTCGCATGCGGATAAACATTCCCGTCGCCGGGACCTACACCATCACTCACCCCTATGGCCAGGAAACGGTCAACGTCACCGCACCGGGCCGCCGGGCGATCAACATCACCCGTGACGTCGGCATCGGCGCACCGGGCAATTTCACTGGCGCGCTCGGTGGTGCGATCGGTCCATTCCTGCGCAGCGTCAACGGGCCTTACACCGAAGTGAACCCGGAGACCGGCGCCATCGATACTTTCGTGGGCGACCCGAACATCAGCGAAGCGGTCACCGGCAGCCCCAACAACACCAACTTCCTGCGCATCCAGGGTCCGGCGGGCACCATCCAGACCACACTCTTTACCGTCTCCGGCAAAGTGCTCGACAACCGTCAGCAAACCCCTGTGGAAATCGGTCGAGCCACATACCGCCGAACCTCTACCGGCCCCGGCACCAGCAGCACCCAGGTGGAAGTCTTCGGTAAATCGCCGACCGGTTCCAGCCTGTGCTTCCGCGAAACGGTGGCACTGCTTCCCGGACCACCGCCCACACCTTGCCTGACCGCCATGGTCGGCGACCCCAATGGCCAGTTCTTCGCCCAGCGACTGGTCGGCCCCAACGTGCCACCGGTGGTGGTGGTGACTGCCACCAATCCGAGCGGCACCACTCGGCCAACAGCCGTATCGAGCAAGGTCTCGGACGTTGTGAAAGTGCAGACTGCGCGCTACAGCTGGAGCGATCACACGCTGCGCATCGAAGCCAGGTCCACTGATGAAGTGGTGGTTCCGGATATGGTTGCCCAGGGTTTCGGTCGCCTGACCAAGTCCGGCACGCTGCAAACCCTGACGGTTACCGATCTGCGCCAGCCACCGGCCAGTGTCACCATCAAATCCGCCGCCGGCGGTGTCGATGTCGAACCTGTGGTCGTGGTCGGTACAGCGCCGGATACCGGTGAGAACCAGGCACCGATCTCCATCGCCGACACCGGCAACACCAGCTTCGGGGTGCCAATTACCCTCAACGTGCTGGCCAACGACAGCGATCCGGATAACAACAATCCGCTGAGCATCACCGCGTTGACTCAACCACCTGCAGGCCAGGGCACCGTCGTACTGAGCGGTACTACCGCGGTCGTCTACACCCCGCCAGCGGTCGTCAATGCTCCGCTGACCACGTCATTCACCTACAAGGCGCAAGACGTGAAAGGCCTGGCCTCGACCACGGCGGCAACCGTGACCATCACCGTGGCGCCTAACCAGGCTCCGACGGCGGTGGCCGACAGCGCCACGACATTGGGTGTGGCAATCCCTATCGATGTGCTGGTCAACGACACCGATCCGGAAAACAACCTGCCGCTCGCCGTCAGCAGTTTCACTCAGCCACCGGCAGGTCGCGGCACCGTTACCAACAATGGTACCGGCCTGACCTATACCCCACCGGCCACGGTCACGACGGCCTTCACCACGACCTTCGCCTACTTCGTCCGGGACAGCTTCGGCGCCGTCTCGACGACTCCGGCAACGGTCACGGTGCAAGTCTCGCCACGGCCTGCTGCGGAAACCTTCGCGGTGACCACGGCGACGGTGTCGGCCCGCTCCAATAACCGCTTCACCTGGGACTTTGCAGGGACCTCGTCGGTGACCACAGGCAACACCATCACCATCAGGGTCAGTACCCCGACCGGGCTGCAGACCCTGGGCACCACCACGGTGCCGGTGACCGGTCGCTGGAGGTTCACGGCGAACAACATCACCACAGTGGTTCCGTCGGCGAACCCGACCGCCACCATCACCTCGTCCCAAGGCACCACCCGCACAGTTCAGGTGATTTCGAACTGAGCCCACGCCCCCTCCACTCACCGGGTGGAGGGGCCCGATTCTCGCGAAGGGAAGACGCCATGAAAAAGTCGACCGCCGCCCTGCTCTGCCTGCTCCTGCTTTGCGGCACTGCCGGGGCGCGGGCCGACGATTTGATGGAGAACGATGACCTGGCGCCCGGCGCCGATCTGGGTGAGCTGCCACCTGTAGTGATAGGCCAGCACGCACTGATCGACCAGAACGGCCAGGCCAACATCGCACTGGTGCAACAGAACGGCCAGTCGCTGCTCGGCCAGATCGTGCAGCAAGGGAGCAATCAGGAAGCCTACATCCTGCAACAAGGCAGCGACCTGATGGCATTGATCAACCAGCAGGGTTACGGCAACTCCGCGTCGATTACCCAGACCGGCAGCAGTAACCGCGCACAGATATCCCAGAACGGCAACAACAACGACGCCAACATCGTCCAGGCTGGCACGGGGCAGCAGAGTGCTGTGACCCAGGCAGGAAATGGAATGAGCGTTTCGGTCACCCAATATCGCTAAAGCACTGCACTTCTTGGAGGTTTCATCATGTTCAAATTGACGCCCCTTACCGCCGCAATCCTGGTTGTTGTCAGTGTCCAGGCAATGGCCGATGAAAGCGAATCCACCCAGGGCCAATACGGTACCGCCAACATCGCCGACGTGAAGCAGAGCAACGCGCCCGGCAGCACCATTACCCAGCTGCAGGTCGGCTCCGGCAACGACGCGGCCGGCGTGCAGGACACCGCCACCAGCACCATCACCCAGAACCAGGTCGGCGATTACAACGCCGGTTACGCCGAGCAGTTGTTCGAAGACGGCAGCGTCATCACCCAGAACCAGCTCGGCGCCCTCAACGTCGCCCATGCCAGCCAGTCGATCGGTGTCGGCAGCGGTGAGGTGTTGCAGCAGCAGGAAGGCAACGGCAACTTCTCGTTCGTCTATCAGGACAGTCAGGAAGGCACCACCGGCCATACCTTCCAATATGGTGACAACCACCAGGCCAACATCGAACAGATCCAGGTCGGCGGCGGCAACAACTCCGTGCTCATCCAGTACGGCGACAGCAACTACGCCACCGCCGAACAGATCGCTCAGATGAACGGGCAGATCAGCATCAACCAGTCCGGCAACGTCAACTACGCCTATGCCGATCAGCGTTACGGCGACGGCAGCACCACGACCATCAACCAGTTGGGCGACGAAAACGGCACCGAGGTCTGGCAGGACACCCAGGTCGCCAGCTCGGCCACCATCAACCAGTTCGGCAACACCAACGAAACCATCGTCGACCAGAGCTACGGCTCGGATAACGTGGCCAATGTGCTGCAAGTGGGTGACCTCAACGCCATCTATGCCGACCAGTTCGAGTCCATCGGCTCCACCGTCGGCATCTATCAAGAAGGCGTTGGCAACGTGCACTTCACCTACCAGAGCGGCGACAGCCATGTGCTCAATGCCAACTCGGTGGGTAACGACAACAAGGTCTACGCCAGCGACTGGAAAGGCCCGCAACTGGGCGGCCAGTTCGGTTCCAGCCAGCGCGCCACCGTCAACCAGAACGGCGATGGCAACGTTGCCAGCTTCAAGCAGGATGGCATCGGCCACATCATGACCACCAACCAGACCGGTACCGGCAACAAAACCACGGTCAGCCAGGCCGATTCCTATAACGAGTTGTACTTTGACCAGAACGGTAGCGACAACGTCCTGATCGCCGATCAGCGCGGCACCACCAACCTGGCCCAGGGCAGCACCAACGGCACCGGCAACAGCACCGAGTTCAACCAGGAAGGCACCGGCAACCAGGCGTACACCACGCAGCTGTATGGCGAGGACAACATGATCACCGTCAAGCAGGCTGACACCATGAACGTGGCCTACGTTACTCAGGGCGGTACTGGCAACATCACCAGCGTCGACCAGGGCGGCAATTCCCAGACTGCGAACGTTCAACAGTTTGGCGATGCCAACCAGGCGACCGTGTATCAAAGATAATCGCGCGGCGTGAAAACCGCGGCCCTTGGGGGAGGGTCGCGGTTTTTTTTATGGCTGGGATTTGGTGAGTGAGATATCTGCGGGCAACGCTGAATCTCTGTGGGAGCTGGCTTGCCTGCGATGGCGGCCTTAGAGCCGACCTTTATCTCACGGATGTACCCAGATCCATTGTGGGAGCCTGCTCGCGATGCTTTTCTGAGTACATATCCATTTCTGCGGTAACGGCTGCTATCGGTTCCGCCCTTACGGCGGGTCACTTTGAAAAGCGCAAAGTAACCAAACGCTTTTATCCCCTGACGTACGGTGCCTCGCTGTGGCTCGGCATTCCCTCGCTCCGGCCCTGCTCCGTGGGCCCGCCGCCATCGGCCATCCATGGCCGGGGGCGGCTAACCCGGCATCCATGCCGGGTTGCCCACTGCGCAGAACCTGCGCTCGGCCTTCCGACGGGGCACATCAAAATCAAGAGCCAAAGCAAAAGCAAAAGCGAGGCGGCCTACCGGCCGGCCTGAATTTGCGGATGTACAAAAAAACTGTGGGAGCGGGCTTGCTCGCGAAGACGCCGGCACATCCAAATCATCGGCGTCGGACACACCGCCTTCGCGAGCGAGCCCGCTCCCACATTGGGTTCGGATACATCCGCGAGATCTGGTCGGCTACAAGGCCGTCATCGCTGGCAAGCCAGCTCCCACAGGTTCTGTAATGAACACAAAATCTGTGGCCGACCTCGAACCACTGTAGGAGCTAGCTTGCTCGCGATGGTGGTCAACGATGACGCGGGGCACCTGGATGCCCGCGGTGCCCGGGCATTCATTGCGAGCAGGCTCGCTCCCACATTGGGTTCGGATACATCCGCGAGATCAGGTCGGCTACCAGGCCGCCTTCGCGAGCAAGCCCGCTCCCACATTGGGTTCGGGTACATCCGCGAGATCAGGTCGGCTACCAGGCCGCCATCGCTGGCAAGCCAGCTCCCACAGGTTCTGTGATGAACACAAAATTTGTGGCCGACCTGGACCCAGTGTAGGAGCGAGCATGCTCGCGATGGTGGTCAACGATGACGCGGGGGACCTGGATGCCCGAGGTGCCCGGGCATTCATCGCGAGCAGGCTCGCTCCCACATTGGGTTCGGATGCATCCGCGAGATCTGGTCGGCTACCAGGCCGCCTTCGCGAGCAAGCGCGCCCCCACATTGGGTTCGGGTACATCCGCGAGATCAGGTCGGCTACCAGGCCGCCATCGCTGGCAAGCCAGCTCCCACAGGTACGTGTGCATGTCGGGGAACGCGGAAAACCAACAGGTCGAGTGTCAGCTCGCCTCGAGCGCTTTTGCTTTAGATTTTGACCCACCCGCCCCTTCGGCAGGCTGAGTGGAGGCGTTTATCCGGGGGTGGGCGCGCAGCGCCGTGCGGCGAAGCCGCACACATCGAGA